>CAYWMR010000010.1:0-26547 GCA_964458965.1 uncultured Occallatibacter sp.
TGAGACTCCCTGGCATTTCGTGCTCGTTCAGTCAGACGCTTGGGGCGCTGCTAAGGTTTACTCTTTTGCGCGTCTGGGGTGGCCGATCGCGAACTTATTACTACAGTTGCATTTCCTGCCAATCAAGGTAAGGATGAATGGCCCGAGCCTGAAGGCCACGTCGATTTGCTCCTTTTTCAGGGGGTTAAAACCCCCTGCTCCCTCCGGAGTTTCAGAGGGCTCCCTCCGTGCTTCCGAGGACTCACTCCGGAGTTTCAGAGGACTCCCTCCGGAGTTTCAGAGGGCTCCCTCCGGAGCTTCAAAGGGCTCCCTCCGGAGTTTCAGAGGGCTCCCTCCAGAACTTCGATCTAAAGGCGTAGTACTTGGCTCCCGAGTAAACTCGGGATATGGACGCAAGGGAGACCGAATCTCCGCCATTGTATCTGGAAGAAGTTACGCTCTCTGCCTCAATCAGCACTGTGGCGCAGGCGCAAAACCTTCTGCTCGAATATGGCCGCTTTGTGGTTTCGCAACCCGGCGTTGCGCGCTTCTGTTTTGGCTCCCTGGAAAAAGAAGCCGCGCGGCTGCCGCAGGCCTATCAGGAGCAGGGCGGGGGCTGCCTTATGGCCTATGCCGACGGCCAACCCGCGGGTTTCGTAGCCTGGCGCGCCATCCCCGCTTCGGTTGCTTTGAACGCCTGGGAACTGAAACGCCTTTGGGTGCGGCCCTTTGCACGCGGCCTGTCGCTGGGCCGGATTCTGACCCAGGCTGTTATCGATCGCGCTGTCGGGGCCGGGTGCAGGTCGGTCTATCTGGATACTGTGCCGGAGGCCATGCCTGAGGCGCACCGGCTCTATCTGGATTTGGGATTTGAGCCTTGCGCACCGTACAACGACAACCCTGTGGAAGGTCTGGCTTATCTGAGCAAGAGCCTGTGAGGCAGGAATCTGGAATGGGCAATTGTATGAACGTCCGATGACCGAATGGCGCCGTCTCGCTCCGCCCTTACAGGGCGGATGAATTTGGTTGGGGACACCTTCCCCGGATTCCGTCCGCGGCGGCGGACTTCATCCGGGGCTACTTTCGTCCCCTCCCTCCGGGAGGAAGTGCGGGATTTGACCGGCTGAGGCGAGAGAATGAAACAGACTCGTCAACAAGGCTGCTTCATGCGATTGCCCTGGGAATCCGTAATGACGCTTGCAATGAGACGGGAAACATGTTTACTATTAAGCTAATAGTCATTTGATAGCTGCCAAGATAGTAACCCCTGGCACGCATCGGACAAGGAAAGCAGGGCCATGAAAATCGGTACAACGATTCGCGCTCACCGGCTGCAAAAAGGTCTGTCTCAAGGGGATATCGAAAAGAAGACGGGGCTATTGCGCTGCTACCTTTCGCGGGTTGAAAACGGGCATACCGTGCCTTCGCTGGACACGTTGTCGAAGATCGCGACGGCCCTCGACCTGCCCATCGCGCAGTTCTTCGCAGACGACTCGATGAGCCCCAGGTTCAACGCCAGGAAGCTGTCAGACGACGAAATGCGGTTCCTGACGCAGATTCGCCGCTACTCGTCGAACCTGAATGAGAGCGACCGCAAGCTGCTGCTGGCGATGGTGAAGAAGTTCGCGGCTACGGCGGTTCGTTAGCATCCCGTCCCAGAAGTTCTCGTCAACAGTGTTCTGGGCAAAGAAGCAGATTCTTCGACTCACCACCCCCAAACTGAGAGACGTTTGGGGCCCCGTTCGCTCAGAATGACAACCCGAAATTGGTGCGAACTTCTGGGACACCACGCTGGAAGCTTGCAGCTTAACCGGGCAACTGCGCAAGGTAGAAGCCGAAGAGAACCAAGACACCCACCACCATGCCCACGGCGACGCGGCGGCGCAGAAGGAAAAGCTCTTTGGGAGATCCGATACGCGGGACTAGCGGGGCCGCAAAAAGAAAGCCGCAGGCGCAGCCGCCCAGGTGGGCCATGTTGTCGATGCGGACGATGGATCCAGGGATCATGGTGGCGAAGCCAATGACCAGGTTGATGGCGGCAAAATAAATGACCGACTTGCGAAGTTTGCGCAGTTCGAGCGGCGGAACCGGCAGGCGCTCCGACTTGAGCAGCACAATCAGCGCCCCGGCGATTCCAAACACCGCTCCCGAGGCTCCCGCGCCAACGGAGAATGCGCCCGAGTTGTGGAACTTGACCCAGTTATAAAGGGTGGAAAGCAGATTGCCCGCGGCACCGGTGAGTATGTAGACGGTGAACACGCCCAGGGAACCAAGCAGCGGCTCAGCCAGCAGCCCCAGATTCCACAGGCACCACATGTTTGTGGCCAAGTGAATAATGCCCACGTGCACAAACATGGCGGTGACGATGCGCACCCATTCCCCGCCGATGAGGACAGACCCGGCGTTGTCGGCTCCGAAGCGCATTAAGTCTTCAGGCGAGGGACTGAGGAAGCTGACATGGCTGGCCACCATGGCGAGAAATACCGCGCAGTTGATCGCTACCAAAATGTAGGTAGCTGGAGCGGACGCCCACCCCCGTTTTGGGCGGCGAACCGGTTCGCGCGGCATATACACGGTGCCTGGAGGCAGAATCTGCGGTTCTTCTTCGAGGCTCCCACTGTGAGGTTCGGATTCGCGGGGCGGGGGTACGCGCGGATAACTTCCCATGTTTTAACTCTAAAGCATTTCCAGAAACTCCGTAGCCTGTGGAACTGGCTTGCGGGCGTTACCCCCCGGTTCCCCACAGGGCCGGGCATTCAGCCGTGCAATTCGATGTAGTCTTGAGGGTGGTCTTCGCTCACCGGCTGCGACCGGAACGCGCGCGTTGGAGCGAACCGAAAGAAGGAGTGCAAACGTGAGTTCGATTCAGAATCCGGCTGTAAGTTCGAGTACGGCAAAGCCCATTCGCAGAGCGCTGTTAAGCGTGACCGACAAGACCGGCCTGGTGGAGTTTGCCCAGGTGCTGGCGGGCTTTGGAGCAGAGCTGATTTCCACCGGTGGGACTGCGCGGGCGCTGCGCGAAGCCGGCCTTGCGGTCAAAGACATCAGCGACCTAACAGGGTTCCCTGAGATGCTTGACGGCCGCGTGAAGACACTGCACCCCCGCGTACATGGCGGGCTGCTCTATATCCGGGGCAACGCACGTCATGAGGCGGCGGTGGCCGAACACGGCATCGACCCCATCGACATGGTGGTGGTGAATCTCTACGCCTTCGAGAAGACAGCGGCCGAGCCGGGCGTGGAATTTGGCCACCTGATTGAAAACATCGACATCGGCGGGCCGTCCATGGTGCGGTCCGCCGCCAAGAACTTCGACGACGTGGCTATTGTTACGCGCGTCCAAGACTACCCGGCCCTGATTGGCGAACTCAACTCAAGCAATGGCGGACTATCGCGGGAGACGCGTTGGCGCCTTGCGCGGCAGGCTTTTTCGACTACTGCAGCTTACGACACCGCCATTGCCAACACACTGGACAAGATTGGCGAAGCCCCGCAAAGCTCGGAGGCCGCGGTGCTGGAAACGGCTGACCTACCCACGACGCTGCGCATCAATCTGGGCCTGGCGCAGTCGCTGAGGTACGGCGAAAATCCGCACCAGCGCGCGGCGCTCTATGTGGACGGCAGCGGCCGCGGTGTGGCCGGAGCAAGTCAGTTGCAGGGCAAGGAACTGAGCTTCAATAACCTGGTCGATCTGGACGCGTGCTGGGAGTTGGCGCAGGAGTTCGATGAGCCTGCGGTGATCATCGTGAAGCACACCAACCCCTGCGGAGCGGCCACCGGCGCAACCGTGGTTGAGGCGTATCAAAAGGCGCTGGCCTGCGACCCTATATCGGCGTTTGGCGGAGTGATCGGCATCAACCGGGCGGTGGATGGAGAGGCAGCCGGGGAGATCGCGAAGCTGTTTGTGGAGGCGATTGCGGCACCCGCCTTCACTGCTGAAGCACGCGAGCGGTTCGGGGCCAAGAAGAACCTGCGGCTGGTGGAAGTCCGGCCCGCGCCTCCGTGCCCGGTGGTGAAGCATGTTTCGGGCGGCCTCTTGCTGCAGGACGCGGACACGGTCCGCATCGCCGAGTCGGAGCTGGACGTGGTCACCTGGCGTCCGCCAACCGCTGAGGAGCTGCGCAGCCTGCTGTTTGCCTGGCGCGTTTGCAAGCATGTCAAGTCGAACGCCATTGTCTATGCGCGCGACGGCCAAACCCTCGGCGTGGGCGCGGGGCAGATGAGCCGTGTGGACGCGGCCAAGTTCGGCGCCATGAAAGCGGTGCTGCCACTGGTTGGCTCGGTGGCTGCCTCTGACGCGTTCTTTCCCTTCCCGGATGGGCTTGAAGCTGTGGCTGCCGCTGGCGCGACAGCGGTGATCCAGCCGGGTGGGTCGGTGAAGGATCAGGATGTGATTGACGCCGCGGATCGGCTGGGGCTGGCTATGGTGTTTACCGGGGTTCGGCATTTCCGGCATTGAGGCCAAAAAGATGAGTACGCCATACAAAGAGGCCTTCCCGACAGGATCCAGGGTGCGGATTGTTTCGAGGGCCTCATTGGAGGAATTTGCACGGGACTGGAAACATCATCACCAGCTCGATCATGAACAGATGGAATACGCTGGGGCAGCGGCAATCGTGAGACATGTCGGCTTTTATCATGGCGGGGACCCGTTATACGCCTTGGAAAATGTGCCGGGCCTTTGGCACGAATCGTGCCTGGAAACCGCAGTCTAAGGTCAAGAAAGCAAATCCAGAAACTCGTCGACCGTCAGGCCCGCGGCCCGAATTAGTGCGCGGAGCGTGCCCACGGAAAGCTCAGAATGCAATGGTACAGAGAGGTTTGCGCGAATGCCGGACTTGGTAAGCATCAGGTGGCTTCCGGCTTGGCCGCGGGCCAGCCAGCCTGCCTTTTCAAACGCCTTCGCCGCATCCTTGCCTGATACGTTGCCAAGCCTTCCCATGCGTTATCCCCCTCTATCTATATGTTAGAAAAAATGAACGCACAGCGTTTGGTGCAATGGCTGCCTTGTGTGGGAATTTCGGAAATCTGGACTCTTATGTAAAGTGCCCCCCTCAGGGCGAAAGGACAGATTGCAGTAAGTGCGCATGAGGAATCTAAACCGCAACAAGCACAGGCATTTGCCCCGCCGGGAGCGAATCTGCCGCTTTCTGGTCTTCTGCCCAAAGCCAGCCGGTAATGGCCTCGCGGATATTGACAAGAGCCTCTTTTTCGTCCCTTCCCTGGCTCACGCAGCCCGGCAATGCAGGGCACTCCGCAACAATCCAGCCATCTTCCTCGGGATGAATGACCACATGAAACATCATGACAAAGCTCCTCGGCAATCCCAGTTGCACAACATGGACACTTTAAGATTGCCAGCCAAAACGATTGTACGAGCGCCGGACGTCCGATACTAGCCTACCACCAGCGGACATCAAGCTCCGGGGCTTGCGCGTCTCTCCATGCGTATGGCGGCGATCTCTTCGGCAATTTCCTCCGCCGACATGTAGGGCGGATCGTCCACGGCGTTCATCTTGTCCATAGCCGCAAACAACTCGCCGGCAGCCTTCGCCCTCAGTTGCTTACGAAGGAGGTCCGCAAAGGCCTTAGGCTCAAGGAATCCAGCCTCCGCTGCTTCCTGCGCCAATTGGTCGGGCAACGTTATTTGGACAGTGGTCATTTTGAATTCCTCAAGGTTGCAAGCTCCGACCTTTTGACTCTATCGTAACTTGATTCTCGATTCCTGTCTGATCGATTGAACATGGGGTGGTGACCCGTGGCACAGTTCTGCGCGATCAAACGAGGTATATTTCCCGCGATTATGGAATCTGCCAATTGCCGCGCGGGGATTTTCCCGGCGGCGCCGAAGGAGGTTTGCCTTGAAACGGATTTCACTCGTCGCCCTTATGCTGGCCGCGCTGCCATTTGTGGCCAACGCGCAGGCTCCCGCAACTCAGGCACCGGCTGCCCAGGCTGCTGCAACCCAGGCTGTTGCAGTTGCCCCGGTCACGCCTGTTGTCGGCACGTTTGACCGGTCTACCATCGCGCTGGCCTACTACCGCTCGCCGCTGTGGGACGCGATCCTCGCCGATCGGCGGTTTGAATTGAAGGCCGTGAAGGCCGGCAACGACACCGCCAGGGCCAAGGAACTGGAGAAGTATGGCGGGGAGAGCCAGGAGCTGGCAGAGAAGCAGGTTTTTGGAAAGGCTCCCATCGACAACATCCTTGCGGTCTTGCAACCTGAATTCAAGGAGTTGAGCGGCAGATTGAAACTCGCGGGGATCGTGGACGCAGGGAGCGCGGACCCCAAAGCGGCCACGGTGGACGTGACTTCTCTGCTTCTGGACTGGTTGAAGGCGAGTTCGGAGACACGCAAAATGGCCGTCGAATTGCACCAGCATTCGGCCGGCAAATAGCTCGGTTCGCCCGGCTTCAACCCGCCGCGGATCGCGTTCCGGCCGCGTCAAACTGGAACTGTCGCCCAAAAAACGTGCACTCCTCTGCGCGCTTGCGACAAATCGAGGTTAAAATCGTCTGTACAGTAGGCAGAGTTGCTCCCACCGGCTGCCTGTGCTGCCTTCCAGGCCATTCGGCACGGGATATGTTTCCCGTCTGCCTGGCCAAGAAGGAGCGGAATCCCCAGGATGATGAAACAAAAAACTCGAATTCTGACGTTCTCGATGTCGTTTGCAGCGGCACTTTTCCTTTTGCTGCCGGCCATGCACGCCAGCGCCCAGAACGAACCGGCTCAGAATGAACCGGGGAAATCGCTTCCGGAGACCAAGGCTCCTGCGAAGGCGCCGGCTCCCGCCGATGCTGCCAAGTCGCCAACGGATCAGGTGGAGGGGAAGCAGCCGAGCCAGGCTGAGACGGCTGCGCCGGATCGCGCGCAGGCTTACTACCACGTGGCGCTGGCGGACATTGACGAGGATGAGGCGGCGGAGTCCGGCCGTCCCGAGTTTGAGACACGCGCTATTGAGGAGTACAAGCTGGCGCTGAACGCCGATCCCGGATCGCCGGAGCTGAACGACGGGCTAGCGGAGCTTTATTTTAACTCCGGAAAGGTGCACGAAGCCGAAGTGACGGCGCGGGCATTGCTGAAGACCGCTCCCAACGATGTGGAGGCGCACAAGCTGCTGGGCCGCATCTATCTGCGGCAGCTGGGGGAGAGCCAGAACGGCGTATCGTCCGCATCGCCCGCGGGGAATGTTCTGGACCTGGCGATTGGCGAGTTTGAACAGATTGTTGCCCTGCAACCGAAAAATGTGGAGGACCGGATGGTCCTCGGGCAGCTTTACACGGTGAAGCATGAGCCGGAAAAAGCTGAAAAGGAGTTCAAGTCGGCGCAGGCCATTGAGCCCGAATCGGAAGAAGTGGTGCTGAACCTGGCGCGGCTTTACGCAGAAAGCGGCGACCTGCAACATGCTGCCAAGGTGATTGAAGCTGTTCCCGAGGCCGACCGCACGGCAAAGATGGAGCTTGCCCTGGGCGCGGCACTCGACCAACTGAAACGGACCAAGGACGCGATTGCCGCCTATCAGCGCGCCGACGACATGGAGCCGGGCGATGCTCACACCATCGATGCCCTGGCCACGGCGCTGCTTGCCGACGACCAGCTTGACGAGGCGATGAAGAAGTTCAAGGAGCTTGCCCAGGCCGACCCGGAGAACTCTGCCGAGGCCCTGGTGCATATGGGTGAAATTGAGCAGCGGCAGGGAAAGTACGAAGATGCGCTGGCCACCATCCGCAAGGCCCGCAAACAGGATTCAACCTCATTGGAAGCCGGGTATCGCGAGGGGTTGCTGCTGGACGTGCTGGGCCGGTTTGACGAGGCTGTGCAGGTTTATCGAGACATGCTGGATCTTCCGGCTATCTCCCAGGAGCGGCCTGCCATCACCCACGCCAACGGCGCGTACACTCCCGAGGAGAAGAACAATCGCGGCATTTTTCTGGAGCGGCTTGCGGCCCTGTATCACGAGCAGAACAAGATCGATAAAGCCATCGCCACCTACCAGGAGTTGATCGACCTTGGCGGCGACCTGGCGATGCGCGGCTACCAGGGCCAGGTGGACAGCTACCGGGATGCGCGCCAGTTCGACAAGGCTTTGGAGGTATCGCGCAAGGCCGTGGCAGCCGATGGGAAGAACCGCGATTTGAAGCTGATGCTGGCCGGCGAACTGGCGGACCAGCCCAAGCCCGACGAGGGTCTGGATTTGGCCAAAAGCCTGCTCAATAACACTCCTGAGGACCGCACGGTGTGGATCGCACTGGGCCAGATGAACGTACGTTTGCGCCGCTGGAAGGATGCGGACGAAGCCTTTACCAAGGCGGAGGGTTTGAGCACAAAGAAGGAAGACCGCACGTATATGTTCTTTCTGCGGGGCGAGCTGGCCGAGCGGCAAAAGCACTATGAACCGGCCGAGCAGTACTTTAAACAGGCGCTGGAACTCGACCCCAACAGCACCATCACGCTGAACTACCTGGGATACATGCTGGCCGACAAGGGCATGCGGTTGCCTGAAGCGCTGAAGGATATTCGCAAGGCGGTGGAGCTTGAGCCCATGAACGGCGCATACCTGGATTCGCTGGGATGGGTGTACTTCAAGATGGGGGAATACGAACTGGCTGAGGAGAATCTGCGCCAGGCCGTGGAGCGCGACCAGACCGACCCCACAGTTCACGATCATCTTGGAGATCTTTACGAGAAGACCGGGCGTATCCGGCTGGCGGCCGCGCAGTGGGAACTGTCACTGGCGGAGTATTCCAAGTCGGTTGCGGCGGACGTTGAGCCGGCCGATGTGGCCAAGGTGCAACGCAAGCTCTCGACCGCTCGCGTGAAGATGGCCAAGCAGGAAGACGCCACTGGCCAACCGAAGCCCGAATAGGCGGGAAACTTTGTATGCGCATTGAAAAAGAGGGACAGGCTTCGGGCTGTCCCCTTTTTTGCGTGAAGGCTAAGAGGACCGGCTTCGATCGCTTCGATGGTCAGGGCAAAGCCATCCCTGCCGGTTGATTTTCCAACGATCCAGAATCGCCGCCGCGCGCTCTCAAACAAAATGGGTTCCGCAAACTGACACGCCGCGCCGCGCTCGTATAAGCTCGACAGCGAGGACAATCATGCACGAGTTGCCACGCCAGACCTCCGACAACATTCAGGCGCCAGGAGTTCCAACCACCGATTTGCGATGGTTCTTCGGTTTTTTTGTAGTCTCAGGATTTTGTGGCCTGGTTTACGAGGTGGTTTGGCTTCGACTTGCCATGGCAAGCTTCGGCGTAACCGCGGCGCTGGCGTCGATCGTGATCTCGATGTTTATGGCGGGCCTGGGTATTGGCTCGTGGGGTGCGGGCGCGCTGACGCGCCGGACCATGGCTGTGGGGGCCCCAAGCGCGCTGCGCTTTTATTCCATTGCGGAGATGCTGGTGGGGGTTTCGTCGCTGGCAGTTCCCATGGAGTTGAAATTGGGACGGCTGCTGCTGCTGCACATGGGAAGCTTTGGAGCATGGCAATCGTCACGGTACTACCTGCTGACGGGCGTATGGGTCGCGATTGTGCTGGTACCCTGGTGTACCTGCATGGGATCTACCTTTCCACTGCTGATGGCGGTTATCAAGCAAACTGCGCGCGCTGAATCGGAGCGATCGTTCAGTTACCTGTATGTAGCCAACGTGATTGGCGCGCTGGTTGGCGCGCTGGCCTCGGCATTTGTGTTGATTGAGTTGCTTGGATTCCAGGGAACTCTGTATGTGGCGGGCTGTTTGAACGCGGCCCTGGCAGTATTCGCATTCGCGCTAAGCTTCAAAGTGGCCTCCTCTGGATCGATTGAGAAGCCGGCCGCTCGACAAGCCACTCACCCCAGGCTTTACGGACTGCCACAGCGCACCCCTCTGCTTCTGTTGTTCACAACCGGATTTGTGAGCATGGGAATGGAGGTGGTGTGGATAAGGCAATTCACCCCTTTTCTTGGCAATGTTGTTTATGCGTTCGCGGAGATACTGGCGGTGTATTTGCTGGCCACACTTATGGGATCGAGAGACTACCGTGGGTGGGCCCGAACGCACCTGCCGGGAGAGAGCGCCTCAACATGGAGCATGCTGGCGTTGTTCGCGGTGCTGCCGGTGGTTGCGGCCGATCCCATGATCAACCTGGGCAGCTTTGAAGCCACGGGAATTCGGCTTTCGGTCATTGTTCTTTTCTGCGCTCTGGCCGGTTTTTTGACTCCGCTGCTGGTGGATTCGTGGTCGTCCGGCGATCCAGATCGAGCAGGAGCCGGGTACGCGGTGAATATTGCCGGCTGCATTGCGGGACCCCTGACAGCGAGCTTCCTGCTGATGCCCTGGCTGGGAGAACGTTGGTCCATTGTCGCGCTCTCGACTCCATTGTTCGTGATAGCGGCATTCACCGCGCTTCCAAAGACATCGGCGACGGCTGCTTCTGGCTTGGGTCTCAACCCAAGATTGAAGTTTGGTCTTGCAACCGCTGCGGCGATCCTGCTGATTGCGATCAGCCATGACTTTGAGACGAGGTATGCGGAAAAGGTAGTGAGACGCGATTACGCAGCCACCGCGATTGCGACAGGAAACGGATTCAATCGGCAGTTGCTGGTGAATGGAGTAGGCATGACGAGTCTGACTCCGATCACAAAGTACATAGCGCACCTGCCGCTGGCATTGATGCCCAGGCCTGCCCGGAATGGCCTTGTAATTTGCTTTGGAATGGGAACCAGTTTCCGCTCCATGCTTACCTGGGGAATTCCCACCACGGTGGTGGATCTGGTTCCAAGCGTTCCCGCGCTGTTTTCCTATTTTCACGCCGACGCACGGGAGGTGGAGAGTTCTCCTCTGGCGCGGATCGCCATTGACGACGGGCGCCGCTTCCTTGATGGTTCAGCGCAGAGTTACGACGTGATCGTTGTGGATCCGCCCCCTCCTCCACAAGCTGCCGGTTCCAGCCTGCTTTACTCGCGCGAATTCTACCAGGTGGTGAAGCAGCATTTACGGCCGGGGGGGATTCTGCAAATATGGTATCCGGAGAACGTAGACGAAGGCGATGCTGCGACAACTGCATCCGTAACGAAGGCGCTGATGGAGTCGTTTCCATACGTGCGCGCCTTTGAGTCTTTCGACGGGTTCGGGATCCATTTCGTGGCCAGCATGGAGCCGATCCCGGTGGTGTCAAGCTCGGAACTGGCGGCGCGCATGCCGACTGCCGCGGTGGCCGATTTCGTGGAATGGGGTCCGCAAGCCACTGCCCAACAACAGTTTGAAGCAGTGGTTTCGCGCGAACTGGACCTGGATACTCTTGTGGCCATGGACCCACGAGTGCCGGCAATGCAGGACGACCAGCCAATCAACGAGTACTACATACTTCGCGACTGGTTTCATTCCTATCGATGAAATGGCTGGTTGCCGTTTAGGATCGGGGAGGAAATCACACTTCCAGATTGGCGCGGAGACGCACCTGTCCTGATTGCGCCGGGACAAAATGAATATCGCAACTTGCCTATTTGGTTCCCGCCGCGGCCGATGCGATATACAAATCCACGTTGCTCTTGTCCACCACCGAGGTTCCCGTATCCACAAACACCGGATAAGGAGAGAACGAATCGGAGGCGTAGTCGTGATTTAACTGCTTGGGCGGCGCGTGGTAGATCTCGTCGAGGGCCTTTAGCCCCACGAACCCCATGGTAAACGGCTTCTGCGTAATGGTTGAATCGATGGTCCCATCCTTGATGCCGTCCAGCGTATCCTGACTCACGTCCCAGGCCACCAGCAGCCTGCCGCCACCACCCCGCTTCACCGCATCGGCCACCAGTTTGCCCGACGCCGAGTCGAGGCTGACAAACGCGTCTATCTTCTTATCTCCAGTCAGCACCATGAACTCCTGCGTCTTGTCGAATGCGGTCTTTACATCGCCCTTGATGTCTTCCACATCCGCGATCTTGATTCCAGGATTGGCGGCGAATATGTCCTTGAAACCCTTGAGCCGCTCTTCCGTATTGGGCTGCCCGGAGAGGGTGAAGAACACCACGTTGCCCTTGCCGCCAAGCTTCTCAGCCACGCGACGGCCGCCCAGGCGTCCCGCCTCAAGATTGTTGGTACCGATGAAATAGAGCCTCTTGCTCGCGGCGGCATCGGAGTCTATCGTGATTACGGGAATTCCAGCGTTGATGGCCGCATCGATCTCGGGCTGAAGAACCGCGGCGTCGGAAACGGAAATGAGAATGCCTCCGGCCTTGGCCGCAACGGCTTTCTGCAACTCCACCAGCTCGGCCTGCGGATCGTATCCGTCGGGACCGTCGACGCGGGCAGTGACTCCGTATTGCGCCGCCGACTGCTTGAAGCCGGCCGCCGCGGTCTGCCAGTACGGCAAAGCCTGATTGGCTGAAATAAGGTAGAAAATCTCCTTGTTCGAATGCCTGGCGCACCCCGAAGTAAACCCGACGCCAAGTGCCAGCAAAACCAGCGCAAACTTCTTCATTGCTCTCATTCGCCTCTCCTTCCAAACCGGAAGATTCTTCGACGCTGACGCGGGCTCGGCGTACGCCGTTCCCTGAGAAGAAAAATCGACTGGATGGTAATCCCACGGGATTGGAGTTGTCCAATTCCCGCCGTATGGAGAGAGTTTTACATGCCGGCAACTCGATTGATAGTGATTCAGAACACGTGAGTGCCGCACCTGCTGCGCTCAAGTCCCACGGTGCGGTATAACCAGACCAGGGCTCTTGAGTAGGACGTGTTTCAAAAATGGCCCGGCAATCCCGCAGGGGTTAAACCCCCCCGATATCTTGGCGCTTTTCGGCACGACTGAAGTCGTGCCCTGACACAGAGCCTTCGCAAATTTCGCTGAAAGAGAGTTTTTCCGCAGCCTGTGAAGTCGTGCCCTGACACAAAGCCTATTCTTGAAACGTGCTGTAAGAAGTCGACGACGATGATGGATTCAGAAACCAGTTCGCTTACCAAACTCCCGGCGGGGATCGCTGCCGGCGGGAGCCCGGACGACGAGCTAACCCGCCGTGTGTTTTTCGAGCCGCCTCATCCTTACCGCACGCCCTTTGCCCGCGACGCCGCACGCATTCTTCACTCCCGCGCTTTTCGACGCCTGGCGGGCAAGACCCAGGTCTTCAGCCGGCTGCAAGGATCGGCGCCTATGGATCACTTCCGCAGCCGCCTGACACACACCCTGGAAGTGACCCAGATTGCACGCACGCTGGCCGGGGCGCTGGGGCTGAATGCGGAGCTGGCCGAGGCCCTGGCGCTGGTTCACGACATTGGCCACCCGCCCTTTGGGCACACCGGCGAAAGAGCGCTGGACGATAGCCTGCGGGGCTACGGATTGAGCTTTGACCACAACCTGCACGCGCTGCGCATCGTGACCTGGTTTGAGGAGCGCTACGCGGCGCTTCGCGGCCTGAACCTGACGCTGGGGGTACGCGAAGGAATCGTAAAGCACTCCCGCGACTACTCGGTCGCCACACACCCGGAACTGGGGGAATATTTTCTCTCGCAGTTTCCGCCGCTTGAAGCACAGTTGATTGACCTGGCCGATGAGATTGCCTATCTGACGGCCGACCTCGACGATGGCTTCGACTCCGGCATTCTGACCCTGGAACAGGTTCGCGAAGGGGTGCCGCTGTTCCGCAATTTCCATGACGCCGTGCTCCGCGAGTATCCCGGAGCCCAGCCAAAACTGGCGGCGAACGAGACTCTGAAGCGCATCCTGAATTTGCTGGTGACCGATCTGATGAACGAAGTCCGCGGGCGGGTGAGCGCGCTGGGCGCAACCACACTCGATGACATTCGCCGGGCGCCGACGCGCATAGCAGTGCTCAGCGACGGGGTTGAAGCATCCCGCGCGTTGGCCAAAGAGTTTCTGTATGCAAACCTCTATAACTCCGCGGTTATGGAGGAGGCACACGCACACGCGACGGAGGTGGTTCAGGGACTGTTTGCCGCACTCATTGCGGACCCAGGCCAACTGCCGCAGGACCACCAGGCGCAGATTCCCGCGCAGGGGCTGGCGCGCACGGTGGCCGACTATATTGCTGGGATGACGGATAGCTATATTGAGCAGGCTTGGGGGCGGTGCGGGGGAGTCTAAGCAGTGTCCGCTGGATGCCTCAGCTATTTCAAGGGAAGGAATTCTATCCGCGCCAAATCTGCTACGGTTTTGAAGTCGTAGTCGGCGGTTATGAGGACGTGATCGGCGGATGTCATCGCCAGCTCGAGCGCGAACGCATCGGCGTAGGATATTTTCCGGTCGACCCTCAACTCCGCCGCGCGAACGGCGCGTTCGCCGCTGGCAGGAATGATCTCTAGCTCAAGCGGTATCAGGCTTTCCAGGATACGGTTCTGATTCAAAGCGCCTACTTTCCTGCGCAGGTTTCCGGCAATCTCGCCCCATTGCACCGCCGACATTCGCGCCTCGGCCTGGCTCCGCACGCACATCTTGAAGATGGCGATCACGTGGTCCGCACCCGCCTCTTTATCGATGTATCGGAGCACAGCCGACGAGTCCATCACATAAACGGTCATATGGCGGTTCTACCAACCCTCTTTTGCCAACTCCCGCTCACGCTCAAGTCGCCGGTCCTCGAGCAGCATATCAGTCATCGAGGGGCCGCCCGCAGTAATCCCACACAATTCGTCGATCCGTCGTAGCTTGGCAGCAAGGGTATCGGGTTCCAGAATCAGCCGCGTCCCCTCCTGGCGAATCGCAACCCTCGTCCCAGGTTCAATCCCCAACGACTCGCGAATCGATGCCGGTATCACCATTTGCCCCTTGCTGCTGACGGTAGTAAACATCTGCTCCATGGCTTACATGCTAGCATAAGTAAGATGCGTTTGCAAAGTAAGACTCATGTTTTTCGTCTTACTGCACCGTTCCGCCTGGCCTGAGGCGCCGCAAATCCAGGGCGCACTCGACTGCGTTTTGCGCATGGAGGCGCAGATTGTCTGTCGCCGCCCACAGCCACAGCCGGGAAGCCTCATTGGTGTTGCGCGAGCCGGCAAACTCTGGGCGCAGGCGCACCAGCACATCGTTTTGGCCGGTGGCCGTCAGGTTCGATGGGGAATCCGTATCTTCCAGCACCAGGTCAACATGCTCGCCGCTAAGAGATTCTTCCAGCGCGGAGATTTCTACAGCACGGTCCAGCTCGACAGCAATTGAAAATGCATGTCCGTGAAACACAGGCGCATGAATGACTTGCAGCGCCAAAGAGGGCCAGCGCCCGGCGCCCAGCGCTTCGTAGTGCCGGCGAACCCGTGCCTCGACCCCACTGAGGCTGGCCGTTGCGCTCTCTCCCAGCCCGCACAGCAGGCTGTAAGCTACCTGGGTGTCATAAACAGCGCGCGGCATGCTCTGGAAGCTGAGCAGGCTTACGGTCTGCTGGTGCAACTCGTCCATTGCGGCGCGGCCGAACTCGCTGGCGGGCACAAGCAGAGTGGCAGCGGCGAAACGCACCGGCGCAGCCAGTTGCAGGCGTTCAAGCAACAGCCCCAGCGCCAGCGCGGCGGGGTGGGCCGGCACCACGGCGGGGGTGAACAAGTCGGCCGCATCCGCCTCGGAACTTCGCTGTGCGGATACCAGCCACGGCGCGCGCACCAGCACGCCCATCTCCTGGTCAAGCGCGCCAGTGAGGTCGAGCACCGTGGAGCCTGCACGCAGGGCCTGGCGCCAATGTTTCCGGGTCAACTCTTCACTGCCGGTGAAGAATGTAAAGTCAGCGCGATCGAAAGCATCCGGAGAGATGGCCTGAACAAAGGTCACCTCGTCGCCCACCTGTTCCAACTGGCCTTTGGCCTGGTCGTCGTCGAGCAGAACGAAGGAAGAAGCCGCCAGAGGAGACTCCGACAGGGCTTCTTTCAACTCCCGCCCCAGCAGCGTAGAGGCTCCGGCAATAGCGATCTTATACACAAGGGTCCTTTATCTTGTTAGAGGAATTTGGAGTGGCTCAACGAATCGGAATCCGCGGCGGGAGGGGGAATCGCTTCGAGCACGTCTTTCTCCGGGGCTCTGCGCCGTCGCCGCGACCACGAGTACGCGGCGCGCGCCCAAATGCCTGAGAACATGTAGGTGAGCGCAACCAGCAAAAGCACCACATTGGAATATCGCACCGCGACGTACAACACAATGGAAAGCACAAACAGCAACTGGAAGGGATGGGCGCGGGAGAAGTTGATTTCCTTGCCCGACCAGAAGCGCCAAGTGCTTACCATGAGGAACCCGCTGAGACCGACCAGCAGAAGCCAGGGAATGGCGACCCACCACCACCAATCCTCAACGGGAATGCCGTAGAAGAAATGGACGGTGGCTGCGAGCAGGCCGGCTGCCGCGGGAATCGGCATACCGACAAAGTATTTTCGGTCTGGCCGCCCCGGATTGCGCGGCTGCGCGTCGTGGCTGATATTGAACCGCGCCAGGCGCGAGACGCCGCCCATGAGAAAGAGAAAACAGATGAATCCGCCGGCCTGTTGCAAGTGCTGGACCAGCGTCGGATTGGTGGATCCGGGCAGAAAGCTGAAGCCCCAGATGAGCGCGAGCAGACTGGGCGCCACTCCAAAAGTAATGGCATCGGCCAGCGAATCCAGTTCCTTGCCGAAGTCGCTGCAGGTGTTGGTCATGCGGGCAATGCGCCCATCCAGCGCATCGAAAGGAATGGCGAAGAGGATGGCTATGGCCGCCCAGTCCAAGTGCGTTTGGGCGTTGCCGCTGATGGCCTTGATGGTTTCGGTGATGGAGAAGTACCCGGCGGCGATGTTTCCGGCGGTAAAGAGGGAAGGCAGCAGGAACATGCCGCGGCGAAGCCGGGCCTGGGCGTTGGCCCTGGCAAGCAGAGGATCGCGGTGGCGAATGTGGCCGTTCACTGGGGGGCTCCGGCCGGCATCGCAGCCAGTATGCTGGACCCGCCCTTGACTCGTTGGCCCACCTTGACCTGCAATACCGCTTCTGGCGGCAGTAACACATCCACCCTGGAACCAAATTTGATGAGGCCGACGCGCTGTCCGCGCTCCAGTTTGTCGCCAGTGTCGTGATTGAAGACGATCCGCCGCGCCAGCAGTCCCGCAATCTGCTTGAAACAGACTTCGAAGCCTTCGCCGCGCACAACGACGACATTCTGCTCGTTGCGGTCGGCCGAGGCGGGATTCATGGCGTTGAGATATTGGCCCTTTTGATAGCTCACCCGGCTGATGACGCCGCCGATCGGTGAGCGGTTCACATGCACGTCGAAGACGCTGAGGAAGATGCTGATCCGCTGCCGGGGTCCATCGGGAGTGGCAATCGTCACGGTTTCGGTCACCAATCCGTCCCCCGGCGACACAATCAAGCCTTCGCCCGATGGAATCGTCCGGGGGGGATCGCGAAAGAACCAAAGGAAAAACGCCGCAAGCAGAACCGGCGGGATGGCCCACGCCCAGTTGCCCGTAGCCCAAGCCAGCACAAAGGCAACCGCCAGCAAACCCACACCGTAGATATAACCGTCACGAACCATCTTGCTTACGATTATACGGTTATCTCACTCGGGGGGGCGGCTGCTGAATGCGGGGTGTGCGCGCCCGGATGACACACACCACCAGCGATGGGCCGCCTTAGAGTGAGCGCCTCGCTGCCTGGATGCAAGAATTCCGGGCTTGAAAGCCCTAAGCCACCGCCATTGACCTTCGCTGAAGGGCGAAAATCAGGTCTTTTGCGTGAAGCTTGAGCTTTTTAAGCCGCACTTCCTCGAGCTGTTCATCTTCGGAGAGATACGGTTTCTGAAGCAACTCTTCAAGCCGCTGAGCGTAGCGATGGTGTTCAGAATGCAGGCGGTCTATCTCTTCGCTCAGCAGAGAATCTTGTCCTTCGTCCATCAAGCACCTCCGTATATTGCAGAACATTCACATATAAACCTATTGACACGCAACCCGCAAGACCCTAACGCGCGAAATCGACTGAAAGTCATTTGAGGTTGTGGAATTCTGAATGAAATCGAGGCAGACTTGCGGTGGTCTGGGCTGTCAAATGCGCCTTAGGCCTCGAGGAACGGCAGGCCAGAGTCAGGTGAGTTTTAACCTCAGCAGAAGCGCATCTTCAACCGGATCAACGTAGTAGCGAGTCCGTCGCCCGGTCGCCTCAAATCCGAGCGCTGCGTAAAAGGCCAGGGCCGGGCGGTTGGAAGCGCGAACCTCAAGCATGACCTCGGTTACCTGGGCGGATTTCAATTCCAGGGCCAATGCCGCAAACAGACGGCCACCCACGCCGCGCCGCTCAGCCCCGGCTGCTACCGCAATGGTTTCCAATTCACTTTGCGGTGGCAGCGCGCTGGCGATTGCGAAACCCACGGCCTCGCCGCTTGAAGAGTCATAGGCAACGAGGGCAATTCGCAGCGGGGAACTCTGTGGATCGATCGCGGCCTGGTATGCCGCCGGCGGCCAATTCGGCGCATCTCTCTGGCTCCGCGCAATTTCGATCACGCATCCCAGGTCGGTGGGCGTCATGCGCCGAATCCGCGTTGCAGCCGATGAGTGGTTCATGCGCCCTGCAGCCTCACTGCAGCGGCATCCCCAAAAATCTCGGCATCCGAGCGGCGTAGATAGTGCCCATCCAGCAGCGCGAGATCGACATGCGCTCCGGCCAGAAGGCGCGCCTCACCCAGACGAAGGGCATCGGCGGCAGTAGGGGCCGTGCTGGTGACCAGGAGTGTGGCCGGCCACGCGGCCGCCAACAACTCCGCCGCAGCGTCGTCGCAAACGGCAATTCGCACTGGCGCGGGATGGATGGCCGCAAGCTCTTGAGGGCCGGCAAGCAGCTCTTGAGCAGGCTTCCCGGCGGTTTCAAGCCGAAGGAAAACTTCATTTCGATGAGCGTCAAGTGCCGACGACGGTGCTCCGGAAATCCGCGAAAGAACCTGAAGACGCGACAGGGCGACCACTGGAATTTGCGCTGCTTCGGCCAGTCCTTTGACGGCGCTGAGGCCAACCCGGACCCCGGTAAAACTGCCTGGCCCATTCACGGCTACGATTCCGCCAAGATCCTTTAATTGAACGCCCGCGTGCGCAAGCAAGTCGGCCACGGCAGCTACCAGGGTTGCCGAATAGCTGCGGCCCTCGAGCTCGGTCTGGCCCAGGATTTCGAGGTCTCTTCCAGCGAGACGACCGAGAGCTATGGAACCTGACGGGCCGCAGGTATCGATGGCCAGTAGCAGATTGCCGAAGCTTGGGGGTATTGCGGGGGATGAATCGTTGCTTTCCATGATCTTTCAGCATGACACAGGCGCAGGCGGCCTGCATGATTGTGAGAAAATGCACCATGGCCAGTCTTCCACCATTCGAGAGGAAGGGCATCCACCCGAGCGCCACTCAGCCAGGCAAACCTGGGGCTTTCAGTGCATTGAGCCGGGACAAGAACTCTGCTGGTCCTGCTCTCAGAATGAAACGCTATCGAGCACTTGTCGCGCGTGTGGTCGACGTATTCGGGGACGAACTGAAGGCATCCAGTTGGCTGTCTCTTCCGAATCGGGAACTTGACGGACAGGTACCCATTCAAGTCGCAGAGAAGGACGGATATAGCCTGAGGTCAATCGAGCCATTGCTCGTTCGCATCGAGCATGGTGTCTATAATTGACGCGTGGGGACCATGCTCTCGATCCCGGCTTTCTGGGGTCGAACGATGCAACTTAGTGGCGACTTGGTAGCCAGCCGTGGAAAGTCCTCCCATTTGCGCGTAAGGTATTGGCAATGAGAAACGCACATTGTCTACTGGCCCTATCAACCATCTGCGTTTTTGCGCCTCAAGCCTTCCTCGGCCAATCCTCCTCAATAACGGTCACGTCCGGCACTGTAACAATGACCAATGTCGAGCCCGCAAGAATTAACCTCGGAGAATTGTTCAAAATCGCAGATGTGGTAGCAGTCGTGCGTGTCGTCGCGGGAGATGCAGAGAGCTATGATGTCGCCATTTACAAAGCTGTCGTCGTGAGCAGCTTCAAAGGTGCGACCGATGGAAACACAATCTATTTCGGCAAGTTCATTGGGGTGAGACTAGGTTGGGAATATGTCATCTTCCTTCGTAATGCAAAAGAGCCAGCCACGCCAAAGGAAGCGAAGAATCCCGCATTCGGCACCGTGAAATACCTTGCGGTATTCAATGAGGGTTACTCCGCAATGGAGTCGTCGTATTCATGTGTCTTTGACGGGAAGATTCCATCGCAATCCTGCGATTACGGCGTAAGAGTATGCACCGATTACATTGTTCTGCCCAAAGAGGTGCGCGCGTTTCCGCCGGAAGAAAACGATCCACCATTCGGATGCAGGTGGGTGAGGAAATCCGAGTTCACTTCGTTGCTTGGTGATCTGAGAGAACAACCCGGAGTTATTAAATAGCCAGCGCCGGATGGGCTGCCGCTTGTAGTGCGATTCAGATTGACCTTCGAGTACTGGCCGGCGAAGATAAATACAAGTTGGATCGGGCTATCTCGGTCGGCGCTGGGTCTCGGTGAATCCGGGACCCTTCGCATTTTGGCGCAAATAATCATTGCTATGAGCTTTCCGGCCGGGAGCACGGTAAGATGCTACCGGCCGATTGTTCAGGCCGCCTTCACGTCCGCCACCGAGCGCACGCGAAACCGCTTCATCGAGATCGAAAGGGTCTTCTCGATCTTGCGCAGGTCGCCCCGCTCTGACGGCCCGGCAAACGTGGAGGCTACACCATGCGCCGATGCCCGGCCCGTGCGGCCTACGCGGTGGACAAAGTCCTCCGCAACCTTGGGCATGTCGAAGGATTTCGAGGTCTCTTCCAGCGAGACGACCGAGCGCTACGGAACCTAACGGGCCGCAGGTGTCGATGGCCAGCAACCGATTGCCGAAGAGCGGGGCTGCTGCGGGAGATGATTGGTTGCCTTCCATGACTTTTCGCATGACACAGCCGCAGGCGGCCTGCGTTGGGGAGTTACCCTGGCCACGGCCAGCTTGTCACTGACGCGGAGTCCGGTCCGGGAGTAGAATCGCCAGTCGGCAGCGAGACCGCCGTCCGGCCTGAGAGAACAATCATGCCCAACGTTCTCATCCCTACGCCGCGCGGCCAAATGCCCGCGTATCTTGCTGTCCCCTCAATACCCAAGCCCGCCCCGGGGGTGGTCGTGCTTCACGACGTCCTTGGCATGAGCAAGGACCTTCGCAACCAGAGCGATTGGCTAGCCGAGGCCGGCTTTCTTGCCCTTTCCCCGAATCTCTACTATCGCGGAGGCCCTCTTCTCTGTATCCGCTCGGTGATCCGCGACATGATGGCCCGCAGTGGACCTGCCTTCGACGATGTGGAATCCGCCCGCGCCTGGCTTCTGGCCCAACCTAACTGCAACGGCAAAATCGGCGTCATTGGTTTCTGCATGGGAGGCGGATTCGCCCTGCTGCTTGTCTCCGGCCGCGGATTCTCCGCCGCCAGCATCAACTACGGCGGCCCGCTGCCCCAGGATGTGGATGAATTCCTGAAGACCGCCTGTCCCGTCGTCGGCAGCTACGGGGGTATGGCGAAGTGGGAGCAGGGCCACGCCGATCGGTTGCAGCAAGCTCTTGAACGCGCGCTCGTCCCCCACGACGTAAAGGAGTACCCCGAGGCCGGCCACTCTTTCATGAACAACCACCTCAGATTCGTGTTCAAGGTCCTTCGCGTTAAGAGCATCGGCTACAACGAACCTGCCACGATGGACGCCCGGCGGCGCATCATCGCATTCTTCCACACTTACCTGGGAGATGATCGGCCATGAACTCGGAGATGGAACGAAACAAGGCAATTCGCGGAACCGCTGGCGACCTCAGCGGCCTGTGCCGCATCGGCGGAATCGCGGCGTTCCTCCTAATCATCTACTCCCTGGCCATGATGGTGCAGATGGTTGTACTGGGCGGCCAGCCCACTTCGGCGGCCCAGGCATTCGACCTTTTGCAGCACCGAAGAGTGGTGGGCCTGCTGCGCCTCGACCTGCCCACCATCGCCGTGATGCCGCTCTACTACCTGCTGTTTCTCGGCCTCTATGCGGCATTGAGGAAGAGCGACCGGGCCAATGCGCTGCTTTCGACCGTACTGGCCTTCGCCGGGCTGACGCTGGTACTTTCCACGCCAACGGCGCTTTCACTCGTCCCGCTGAGCGACAGATTTGCGGCGGCAACAGGCGATGCGGCGAGGAAGCAGTTGCTGGCCGCCGGAGAAGCCCTGATGGCCGCCGACATCTGGCATTCAACGGGCGCCATTCTAGGCGGAGTACTGATGCAGTGCGGCGCGGTGCTCATCTCAATTGTCATGCTGCGCGGCGGCGTTTTCGGCAAGGCCACGGCCTGGCTGGGAATTGTCATGCATGCGCTCGATCTGGCTCATATCGTTGGCGGACTTTTCGTGCCGGTGTCCGGCGTTGTCTTGATGGCCATTGCCGGTCCGCTCTATCCAATCTGGTTTTTCCTGGTTGGCCGGAGGCTGTTACAGATAGCCGCTGAGAAGGACACGAAGCGTTTGTAGGCCCGCAAAGGAAAGTGCCCCACCTCAGGCGAGTTCGTTGCGCTTGAGATGAGGCACTCGTGTCTTGTTGGGCTGAGAGCCAGGAGTTGCGGTTTACGCTGCCTTCACGTCCGCTATCGAGCGCACCCGATAGCGCTTCATCGAGATCGAAAGCGTCTTCTCGATCTTGCGCAGGTCGCCCCGCTCGGACGGCCCGGCAAACGTGGAGGCTACGCCATGCGCCGATGCGCGGCCTGTGCGGCCTACGCGATGGACGAAGTCCTCGGCAACCTTGGGCATGTCGAAGTTGATGACATGCGCCACGTTTGCCACATCGATGCCGCGCGCAGCTACGTCGGTTGCCACAAGTACCCGGTGATGCCCCTCGGAGAAACTGCGCAGCGCCTGGTTGCGTTGCGCCTGCGAGCGATCGCCGTGAATCTGGGTTGCCGAGTGGCCACTGCGAACCAGCCGCCGCGCCACGCGATCCGCGCCATGCTTGGTGCGCACAAACACCAGAAAGCTGCCCTGCTCGGAGCCCAGCAGATGCTCGAGAAGCTCCTGCTTCTTGTCCGGCTCCACTTCAAAGGTGCGCAGCTCAACGTTTTCGGCGGGCTTCAGGACCGATCCAATCTCGATGCGCGCGGGGTTGTTGAGATACTTGCGCGCCACTTCTTTTACAGCGCCTTCGAGAGTCGCCGAGTAGCAGAGCGTTTGGCGGGTGGCCGGCAGCATGGTGGCAATGCGCGCAATGGCCGGCTGGAAGCCCATATCGAGCATGCGGTCAACCTCGTCGAGCACCAGGATCTTCACCCCGTCGAGCTTGACCAGGCGGCGCTTTATGTAGTCTTCGAGGCGGCCAGGCGTGGCGACGATGAGGCGAGCTCCGCGCCGGATGGCATCGAGCTGCGAGCCTTCTGCGAGGCCGCCGACGACCAGGGCTACGGTTTGCGAGGAACTGGTGCGGATGGCCCGGAATGCCTTTTCAACCTGCATGGCAAGCTCGCGCGTGGGCAGCAGAATGAGCGCCTGCGCGCCGCGCACTTCCGCCTTCTGCATCTGTTCGACGATGGGAATGAGGAAGCCGAGGGTCTTGCCGGTGCCGGTCTGCGCGGTGGCGAGCACGTCGCGGCCTTCCAAAGCCGGGGGAATGCAGGCGGCCTGAACCGGGGTGGGAGTTTCAAAATTGTTAGCGTCAAGCCGCGCCATAAGGGCGGGCGAAAGAGAAAACTGCGAAAACTGAGTGGTCAAAATATTCCTTCTGCTCAAGTTCCGCGAGCGGCGGATTCATCCGCGGCCTGCAATCGGAACCGGTCATGGGCGCGCACACTTACACACTTCAGGCGCGAGCCTGTTTCATTATCTATGCGTAAGGGAGAACCGAAATCGTCGCTTGGACTCACCCATTTGGCATTCCACTAAGGAACGCCCTGGGGTGCGGAGCTGCCACACGCTACCAGTACGCCAGGCGGCACATCGCCGTCCCGGCTACCCTGCTCGTTTTCATTCCCCGGAATCATTCGATCCAGTGCGCCCAGACCATTCAAGGCGGGCTGCGGTGGTCGAACCCTCGCTTCAGGCTGCGTCGGCAGGCGGATGCGAAATCTCCGGGTGGGAGACTCATGGGTATACGCGTAGGGGCTTGGGGGAAAAATCTGTGCCAGGCAAACTTGCCGGTATGAAGGGCAAACCGCCGCTCACGGCCAAATCACTGAGCGCAAACACAGTGTAACACACTTTCGCTTTTCGTTTTCCATCCGGGCAGGGCAATCCGCATGAACTTCCGATGACCGCATGGCACCATCTCGTTCCGCCCCTATAGGGCGGGTGAATTTGGTTGGGACTCTTTCCCCGGATTCCGTCCGCGGCGGCGGACTCTATCCGGGGCTACTTTCGTCCCCTCCCTCCGGGAGGAAGCGCGGGATTTGGCCGGGTGAGAGGAAGTGCGGGATTTGACCGGCTGAGCCTAGAGAATGAACCAGACGCGTCAACAAAACTGCTTCATGCGATTGCCCTGCCATCAGGCTCCCGAGCTTTTCAATTTGGCGGCGAGCTCTGAGAAAGCCATCGGTTTTGCATAGAGGAAGCCCTGCGCGAAGAGAACGCCGTGAACGCGCAGGTATTGCGCCTGGGCTTCTGTCTCCACGCCTTCTGCTACGAGTCCCAGATTCAACGCCTTCGCCATCTCGATAATGTGCTCTGCGACGCGGCTGGTTGCGGCTCCGGTTCCAACGCTCTCTACGAAGGCCTTGTCGATTTTCAGGAAATCGATCTCGAACGATTCCAAATAAGAGAGGCTCGAATATCCGGTTCCGAAGTCGTCGATTGCAACGCGAATTCCGGAGGCCCGGATTGCCCGGATTACGTCCTTCCCCTCATCGGCTTTCACGAGCCCGCGCTCGGTGGACTCGACAATCAGATTGTTCGGGCCGGCGTTCAATTGCCGGGCCAGTTTCTGAAGTAACTCGACTGTCCGTGTGCTGTGCAGGTCTGCCGGCGAAAGGTTGATCGAGACATGGAAATCCGGATGGCGATGAAACAGGCCCACCGCATCCTGTGCGACCAAATTCAGGACTCGCTCGGTGATGCGTTGCACCACGGCGGCCTGTTCTGCGGCGGGGATGAAGAGGCCCGGGCCCATAGTTTCGCCGTTGCGCCGCTTCCAGCGAATCAAGGCTTCCGCACCGACCCACTTGCCTGTGCTCAGCTCTACGATGGGCTGATACTCGAGATAGAACTCTCTTCGCCGCAGCGCGCCTCTTATCACGGCGGGGAGCGCGAGTTGAACTCGCCCCAGGTAGACGATAGCGAACGCCAGCAAGAGGCCGGCAACCGCGCCCACCGGCGCCAATATCATGGCAAAGGATTTTGTTCTGTCAGTGACGTGCGCAATGGGAATGGCGACAATGGTTCCAATGCGGTACTTGGTCGACCGTGAAATGGCGATGATATAACCACTGTCGAGAAAGACGGTTTCATGAAGGTTGGGGTTCACGCCAAACCACTCAGGACGGATTACGCCACGTGAGCTTATCGACAATGGGGCGACCGTAGAAATCGCGGCTATGGCTGCATCCTGCTCTGTTATCTTCCAATCGACCAGGAGGTCTTTGGCAATGACCGCGACGTAGCCGCTCGACTCGACCGCAACGAATTTTGAGCCCTTTGCGAAAGGAAACTCAACGTTTGTGCGGAAGCTGGCGGGATATGGCGTAGTGTAATCAACCGGGCCAAGATCCACTCCCTGGCCGAAATTTCCACCCGACGAGCACAGCAAGCGATTTCCTGAAACAAAGCCGAATGTATGGACACGCGTCGAGAGGATGCTGATCCGCCGCATTCGTTCGATATTGTCTTCGGAGCAAGGGTCTTTGGCATGAGCATCGACCAACTTAGCGAAGCCGCTCACAACCTGGTCGCCGATAATTTCGTTGCGATGCGTCACGTCTCTCGCATAGGTGAGAGCGTGGGCGGATTCGGCGTCGAGCGCCTGCCGGTTTGAAAGATAGACCGCCAGGAGAATTGGCGTTGCAATCGCGATCAATGCAGCGACAAGGGTGATGGCGGTGACGGTCTTCTTGTCCATAATGTCTCACGGGGCGCACGGCGCTTTACGGACCATTCCGCTTAACTCGCAACATAGCACGAATGCAACTTGCTCGTTTAGATAGAATAGTAATCCATTCGGGAACAATCTGATCGCCAAGACGCGTCCATGGCAGACGACCGCTCCTCAGGCTGCCCCGCCCGAGCGCAGGCCGCATTTTCCGTTGCGCAAGATCTTCTGCAGCCGGTAAACTCGCTCTCAAAGAGCATTCTTCACGGATCTCCTCTTTCTTCCAGCTGTAACCCACGCTTCGCGCCCGAGGCTGCTATGCCTGACTTTGACCGGACAATTGCGCTGCTCAAGAGGCACTATGGCGTGCCGGAGGTTCCGCCGGCCAAGGGGCCCTTTGAGCTTGTGGTTTGGGAGAACGCCTGCTATCTGTTGCCCGATGAACGGCGTCTGGAAGTCTTTGAGGCTTTGCGCGAACAGGTTGGCCTTACTGCTGCCGCCATTGACGCGGCCTCCGACAAGGTCCTGCTGCCGCTTGCAAAACGGGGCGGGATGCGGCCCGAGACACGCG
>CAYWMR010000011.1:0-25988 GCA_964458965.1 uncultured Occallatibacter sp.
CAACCAGTTCGGCGGCTATGTCGGCGGACCGGCCATCAAGAATAAGCTGTTTTTCTTCGCCAACTACCAAGGAACCGTCGTTGTCGGCGGCCCCGGAAGTTCGGATATCGCATCCCAGACGCCCACCTCGCAGATGCTGAATGGGGACTTCAGCGGGCTCATTACCTACGCTCAGGCCCACAATTCCAATTGCGGCTCGGGCTTTGCCGTCGGTCCCGCGCTCCAGACAACAAACTGCGGTTGGCTCAACGGGCCATTCCAATCCGTCAACGGAATTCCGAACCAGTTGATCGGCGGCGCCGCCGCGCTCGATCCGGTAGCCGTGCAGTTTACCCAGCTTGGCCTGCCTGGGCACGCCGCCGCTGCTTCAGGGACTGCCGCTCCGACATCTTCGGCCCAGAATCTGGCTGGGCAATTGCTTTACGCATCGGCCGACATTGCCAATTCCCACTACAACGAGGACACGGACAGGGTTGACTACGACCTGACCAAGTCCCAGCGACTCACCTTGCGCTCGTTCATCGACAGGTACACTGCGCCCGCCGGCGACACGCCCGGAAATGTTCTCTCCGTTTTGAATCTGAACACCTGGAATCAGACCTTCGGCTTGAATATGTGGTATTTCAACGAGATCCTGCAGCACACCTGGACGGTGAACCCCGACACGGTGAACACTGTCACGGCTTTTTGGACACAACAGAGCGCGCACAATGCGACCGCGGTCCTTGACAGCAACAACAAACCGCTGTGCTGGTCGCGCTTCATCAGTATCAGCGAGCCGTCCTGCTACATGGAGGGCGCATATTTCGGCACCGCCAATGGCGGCTGGACCGAGCCCTCGGATGAAGTCCGCGGCACCCTCGGATTGTCCGACACCCTGATCAAGACCTTCGGACGTCACACGCTCTCGGCGGGCATCGATCTGATCCATCAGCGGGCGGTCGAAACAACCCAGTATCCGCAGAACGCCATCATCGGCTTCGGCAGCAATTACACCGGCAACGGTACGTCCGATTGGCTGCTGGGTTACATGAGCAGCTTCGAACAGGGAGCCGGAGAGTTGTCTGACGTCCAGGGATGGCTGGTCGACCCGTACGTCAACGACGAGTTCCGCTTGAAGCCCGGCCTGACCCTTACCCTTGGCTTGCGCTGGGATCCGGACCTGCCGCCGGCTGAGGTCGGAGGGCGCGGTGCGGCCTTCGTGGCAGGGCAGCAGAGCTCTCAGTTCCCCGCTGCGCCACAGGGATTGATTTACCCCGGCGACAACAATATGACTGCAGGCCTTCGCCCGACCGATGTCAGCATCTTTGAGCCCCGCGTCGGAATAGCCTATCAGCCCAAGAATCTGCCCAAGACTTCCGTCCACGCCGCATTCGGAATGTTCAGCGCTCCGGTGGCTTACGCTAACTACAACCACACCGTCGATCTGGCGCCCTTTGCAGTGACGTTCACTCCGAACGCGCCGTCCAATTCGCCCATCTGCAACGGTGGCGCTACCTGCACCCCGAATACCGGCCAAACGGTAACCGGATACGAGAACTTCCACAACCCATATGCAACCTCGTCGTTCGGCACGCCCAACGGAAACCCATTCGGCACTGGCCCCGGCCAGATCCCATGGGCTAACCCAACCTACAAAGCGCCGGCCAGCTCTGCAATTCCAACCCCGATCAGTTTAGGGGCCTCCTTCAGCCGGAACTACAAGGCGCCAATCACCGAACTCTGGAACGTCTCAGTGGAGCAACAGATCAACGCGGTGACAGCGGTTCGCGTGGCATATGTCGGCAGCCAGTCGTATCACCAGAGCTACGTGCAGGATGACAACGACGCCGCTTACAGCTACTGCACGTACTACAACAACCCGAACTGCCCGCTTCCCTCGTCAGCAAAGGCGCCTGTCGCTCCGTATTCCAACTTCACCGACATTCTGGAGTATGACAGCGGGGCCACGGCCAGCTATCACTCATTGCAGGTAACCGGTCAGAGGCACCTGGCTCACGGTCTTCAGGCACAATCCAGCTTTACCTGGTCGAAGTCGACCGATGTGGCCAGCGTCGCCAACCTCTCCAATGGCGATGAGATCAACAATCCGCGCAACCTGGGCTGGAGCCGTGGCATCTCCAATGCGAACGTGCCCTTCGTCTGGGTCAGCAACTTCATTTACACCAGTCCGGCGTTGAAGGGGAAGAGCCTGCTGGTGCGTGAAGCGCTCGGAGGATGGCAGCTGAGCCCCATCGTCGGCTGGCAGTCGGGGTCGCCGTTCAGCATCAGTCCGGGCAACGATCAAGCTGCGTATGGCGAGCCGAACAGGGGCAGCGGCTGCATCGAGGCTTGCGGTTCCGATAGGGCCGACCGCGTTTCCGGAGTGCCTCTCAATGTGCGTCAAGGTGGGCGCTCGCACTGGACGCAGGAATACTACAATCCCGCTGCGTTTGTCACACGCCACGATGGAACCTTCGGCGACAGCGGCCGCAACCTGATCGATGGCCCTCCGAGCTTCAACATCGATTCGTCGCTGGCGAAGAACTGGTCGATCCTTGAGCGGTACAGGCTGCAATTCCGCTTCGAGTTCTTCAACGCAACCAACCACCCGGTCATGTCCAATCCAAACGCCCAGCCGGGCGATGCCGGTGGCGGGCCCGCTCAAATCAACGGCGGCAACGGCGGTTTCGGCGGCACTTCGAACACTCCGCGAGTAGGCCAGGCTGCTTTGAAACTGACCTTCTAACCCCCAGGAGGCCCGGACGGTTGAATGCCTGTCCGGGCCTTCTCTTTTGTCTCGGGATTCAGCAGTGGTCAGTGCATCAACCGCTCAGCTTCCATTCAGGCATCGCGGTCCTATGATGATTTCAAGGGGCCCAGTTCGAGCGTGGACCCGGAGGTTCAACCCGTGCTCGACTCAATAGCCAAGTCCTCGTCCAAGCGAATGCGTTTGCTTTTTGTGGTTGGGACAACGCTGGCAGGCATTCTTGCCGCCACATGGCTTTTGCCGCTTCACAACAGAGCTCTCGGCAGCAGCGGAAGCCAGGAAACAACAGCGCCCGCCGGCAGTTCCAAAGATGCGTTTTGGCCCATCTCCATCGACTATCCGCTGGATGGCTCGATCTTTCCGCCCGGCATCACGCCGCCGGCATTTCTATGGCGCGATGCAGCAGCGGAAGCCTGGCAAATCGATATTGAATTCTCCGATCATTCCGCGCCCATCCATCTCGAAGTCAAACCGGAACGGATGCGCATCGGTGCTATCGATCCGGACTGCGTAAGCGACACCAATGAACCCCCTAAACTGACACCGCAACAGGCTGCATCCTGGTCGTGGACACCTGCAACCGACACATGGCAAGCCATTCAAGCGCACAGCACAGAGTCGCCGGCCACTGTGACTATCACCGGTTCGACCACTGCGCGTGGCGCTACTTCGCAGGCGCGGATATCGATCACTACCTCGGGCGATCCGGTGGGTGCGCCCATCTTTTACCGCGACGTTCCTCTGATGCCCAGCGCGGGCGCTAATGGAACAGTGCAGCCGCTGTCTCCCGCCGCTATTCATCTTATTCGCTGGCGTCTGCGCGATATTGGCCTACCCGAGAGCCGCACGGTGCTGACCAATATGCCCACCTGCGCAAACTGCCACTCTTTCTCAGGGAATGGCAAGACGATGGGCATTGACGTGGATGGGCCGGCCAATGACAAGGGTCTCTATGCCGTTGTCCCGGTCGAGCGGCACATGTCCATTCAGAACAAAGATATTGTGCAGTGGAACACCGACGGGGAGGCAGGCAAGGTTCGCGTGGGCTTCATGTCCCAGGTCTCGCCGGATGGGCGTTACGTGGTGAGCACCTTTGCCGGCTCTGCGCTGGACATATCAAATACTTATTACGTTACTAACTTCAAAGACTATCGGTTTCTACAGGTCTTTTATCCCACCCGTGGAATTCTGGAGTGGTATGACCGTGCCGCAGGCAAGCGCCAGCCGCTTCCAGGCGCGGACGATCCGCGTTATGTGCAGACCGATGGAGTGTGGAGTCCGGATGGCAAATACATTGTCTTTGCCAGGGCCGAAGCCAAGGACCCTTACCCGGCGGGCCAGCCAAAGGCGCTGCACGCCAACGATCCGAATGAGACGCAAATCCAGTACGATCTTTACCGCATTCCCTTCAACGATGGCAAGGGCGGCACGCCGGAGCCCATTGTGGGCGCGTCGCAAAACGGGATGAGCAACAACTTCCCCAAGGTCTCGCCGGATGGGCGCTGGATCGTCTTTGTGCAATGCCGCAACGGCCAGCTTATGCGTCCCGACAGCCAACTTTACATCGTCCCCGTCGAAGGCGGCGAGGCGCGTCGTCTGCGCGCCAATACATCGCTGATGAACTCCTGGCACAGCTTCTCGCCCAACGGACGCTGGCTGGTGTTTTCATCCAAGGCGCGTTCGCCCTATACGCAGATGTATCTCACCCACCTCGACAATGAGGGCAATTCCAGCCCCGCTATTCTCATCGATAACTCCACCGCAGCCAACCGCGCCGTGAACCTTCCCGAATTCGTGAACACAGGCGAGGATGGGATCGAGGACATTCAGGTTCCCGCCGTGGAACTCTACAAGCTCATCGACGAGGCCATGCAACTGGAGGACAAGGGGGAAAATGACAAGGCCCTCGATAGCTGGAAGAAAGCGGTGGCGCTTGACGAGGGAAACGCAAAGGCTCAGAACGGTCTGGGAATATCGCTTTACGTTCATGGAGAGATCGCGGAGGGGTTTGAACACCTTCGCCTGGCCGTTCAACTCAACCCCATGTCGGCTCAGAACCGTTTCGTTCTGGGCAGGTTCCTGTTGGATCAGGGACACGCAGAGGAGGCGTTGCCGGAGCTACAGGCAGCGATCGAGATCAGGCCGCATTTTGAATCCTGCGAGGAAGCCCTTGGCAGCGCCTACGAGGATTTGGGTAACGGCCCGGAGGCGCTTGCCCACTGGCGCAAGGCGCATCTCATCGATCCTGGCCGCGTAAGCGCCATTCTCGGCGTTGCCTGGGTTCTGGCCACTGCGTCCAATGCATCCGTGCGGAATGGCGCGGAAGCGGTTTCGCTTGGTGAGAGCGCGAAGAGTCTCGCTCCTCCGGACGATCCAAGCGTTCTTGATACGCTTGCCGCTGCCTACGCGGAGAGCAGGCAATTCGCGCGTGCAATTCCATTGGCGAAGCGGGCGCTGGATCTGGCTGTGGGGCAAGGAAATTCAAAGATGGCAACCGCAATCAGAAGCCGCCTGGTGCTTTATGAAGCGGGAAAGCCATATCACGAGTCGCCGAAGGGGGATAAACCGCTTCGATCGATGGCAGGCGTCGCCGCCGGGCGGGAGCCCTAATGCGAGGAACCAGCTCAAAGTCGAGGTCAAATGGCGCTTTAGGCGGGACGCCAGTCGAAACGCCGGCGGGCTCGACTCGCCAGCCATGCCACTGCACAAATAAGAACGAAAAGGACGAACATGCCATTATCGCGGAGAGACTTTTTGGAAGTGAGTGCTTTAACTGCTTCAGGAATCGTGCTGTCGAGTGTGGTTCATAGCGAGGACAGTATCGGAGCAAGCCGGGTAGATATCGAGAAGGCGGCAGGAGCGGGCTCATTCGGCATGCCGGTCGCGCGCCTTGTGCTCAACATGAATCAGGACTGGCAATTCTTCAGGCCCGAATCGACAGCGGCCTCCCCGGGATCCGTGTCATTGAAGGGGGCTGAGGTGAGCGCTCCCGCTGACGCAAAGTGGGAGCCGGTAATCTTACCGCACTCCGTCAGGCTTGAGCCAAGGGATGTGAGTGGCGGCCGCAATTATCAGGGCGTTTGCTGGTACAAGCGCGAATTGCCTGCGCAGCCGGAATGGAAGGATCGGGTAGTTTACCTGAAATTCCAGGGCGCCATGCAGGTTGCGGAGGTCTGGCTGAATGGCGTTCATCGAATCACTCACTTTGGCGGGTACATACCTTTCACCATCGATATCTCCAAAGACATCCGATTCGACCAGCCCAATATTCTGACGGTGCGGCTTGATAACTCCGACAATCCGGAGGTGCCGCCGGGAAAGCCGCAGAGCGAACTGGATTTCTGCTACTTCGGGGGCCTTTATCGCAGCGTCGATCTGGTGGTGCTTGATCCCCTGCACATCACCGATCCAATCCTCGCAGACAGGGTTGCGGGCGGAGGCGTGTTCGTTACTTACCCATCCGTGGCCGCCGGCGAGTCCGTCGTGCAGGTTCAGACGGAAGTGGTGAACGAGTCCGATGAAAGCCGCGTTTGCGAGGTGGTGCAGGTATTAACAGGCCCAGACGGGAAGACTGCGGCAAAGGCGTCCTCCCCTGTTACTGTGCCGGCCCGCTCTCGACAAGTGGCGACGCAGACGATGAATGTGCAGAATCCAAAACTGTGGCACCCGGAGGACCCTCAGCTCTACTGGCTTCATTCGGAGGTAAACGAAAATGGCAGACTGATCGACGATGAGTTCACGCATGTAGGCATCCGTTCTTTTCAATTCGAAAAGGGCCGCGGCTTGCTCATCAACGGCCAGCCGTTCTTTTCCATTGGCGCGAATCGGCACCAGGACCATCCTTATGTGGGCTATGCCCTGCCGCCTTCCGCGCATTATCGCGATGCCTTCAAACTGCGCGAGGCGGGCTTCACATCGTATCGCAGCCACTATCCCCAGGATCCAAGCTTCATGAATGCCTGTGACGAGTTGGGGATTCTGGCCATTGTTTCCAACCCTGGCTGGCAGTTTGTAGGGGATGAGACTTTCAAAAAGCGTGTCTATCAGGATGCGAGAGAGATGATCCGGCGGGATCGCAATCACCCATCGGTGGTGATCTGGGAAGCGGCTCTGAACGAATCGGACAACAGTTCGCTGGCGGCGGAGCTTTACCGGATTGTGCATGAAGAGTTCCCCGGACCGGGATGCTGCACAGCAGGAGATCCAATTCGTCAGCGGGTGCCACAATTCGAAGGGTGGGACATCATCTACGCGGGCCGCGCACATGAGGATTCCTCCCGGCCTTCATGGATACGCGAGTGGGGCGACCAGGTGGATAACTGGAGCGACCAGCAGGGTCGAGTGCGCGTCGCCAGATCGTGGGGCGAGATGCCAATGCTCGTACAGGCCTCCGCTCATCTGCAGAGCCTGAACCGGATCTACCAGTCGGAGAGCAGGCCCGCTGGTGCCGATCTTTGGGCGGGAATCGATGCATTTCGCGGCTATCATCATCAACCGTTTCTTGGAGCACCACTCGACCTGTTTCGTATTCCGAAGTTCGACTACTTTATGTTTCAGAGTCAGCGCCCTGCTTTGGCTCAGCCTGCGCGCACCGGCAACGGCCCCATGGTCTTCATTGCCAATTACGCGACGTTCCATTCTCCGTTGGAGGTCGTGGTGTTCAGCAACTGCGAACAAGTGCGCCTGATGCAAAACGGCAAACTGGTCGCTACTCAAGGGTCCGATGCCGGATACCACGTCCCTCACCCGCCCTTTACTTTCAAAGTGGGAGACTTCAGCGGCACGCGGAGTATGCTGTTCGGCAATGCGGTTTCGTCGGAAGCTCCCTGGGCGCCCATCGGAGAATTACTGGCCGAGGGGTTAATCGATGGCAAAGTGTCTGCAAGGCATCTGGTCCATTCACCCGGAGTTCCGCAGGAACTGCGACTGCAACTGGACACCTGCGGCCTCGACCCGGTTGCCGATGGCGCCGATTGGGTGCGCATTTACGCCCACATTTGCGACGCTAGAGAGATGACTTATCCGTATGGAGACGACATGGTAACTTTCTCCGTACGCGGGGAAGGCACGCTGATTGGGGATGAGCGAATTTTTGCCAATCCAGTGCGCGCCGAGGCAGGAATCGCCACCGCCATGGTGCGGATGACGAAAACCGCTGGACCGATCACAGTGAGTGTTTCGTCTCCAGGACTGAAGGGCGCCGAACTGGAGTTCCGATCCTCTCCAGTTGAGTCGCGAATCGCGCCACATAGGGTGTAACCCGCTGCAGCCGAGGCCCCTGCGGAAAGCTCAAAAAGCCTGGATGCAACCACGCGAGCGCGGGGAACAAAGCCGAGCCTCGATGCGCCAAAAGCGATTATGATGTGTAGTCTCCCTGGTGGAGAGCGATATGAACCTGCCGAGACCAGGCACTTTGAATAAAATCCGGCGCACGGTCTTGTTGATGAGCGCAGTGCGATACGGCCGCTGCCGGGCAGTTTTGCGGCGAGCGAATTGTGTTGCAGCGTTCTTTGTGCTTGCCGGCGTGGTCTCATCCGCTCAACGGGCTGCGAACGAATCCACGATTGGGGACTGGAATTACACCGCCCGGTCCTGGCAAGCTCAGAACGGATTGCCGGGAGAGACGGTTCAGTCGTTCGCGCAAACTCCGGATGGCTTTCTGTGGGTCGGGACGAGTGATGGGCTATTTCGGTTCGACGGCGCCAACTTTACGCTTTTCTCGCATGAAAACACGCCACTGATGCGAGAGAACAGCGTGTTCTGCCTGCTTGCGGGGCGAAATGGCCACTTGTGGATTGGCACCGACGGCGGTGGCCTTTTGGAGATGCATGATGGAACATTCAGGGCCTATACGCCGGCTGACGGATTGACAGATGGCTTCATTCGCGCGCTTTTCGAGGACCGAAGCGGGATTCTGTGGGTCGCCACCGACAGCGGCCTTTTTCGCGTAAATGCAGACAAAGTAACCCGCGCAGATGACCGGCCCGAGATGCCCGCCACTGCTTTCCACGGTCTTTTTGAGGATCACACTGGCCGCATCTGGGCAGGAGCGGCCCGGCTTTACGCAATCAGCAACGGGGTGCCGAAATCGTACCCTCTTGGTGGTGTAGACAATCAGCATCGCCTGAAGTCGATTATTGAAACCGGGGATGGATCGATCTGGGCAGGGACAGTTTCGGGGCTTTATCGGCTAATACCAGGATCCAACCATTTTGCCCAGGTACCTGGCGTCTGGGGAACGGTGCGCACACTCCGGGAAGTTGCTGCCGGGGAGCTTTGGGCGGGTACGATCGGACAGGGAATCTTTCGCATTCGGTATCAGCCTCATGGGGTGAAAACCAGCCGGCTCACAGCCCCTTCGCCGCTGGTGAGCAACACTGTGCTTTCGATCTTCGCCGACGACGCCGGGAATCTTTGGATCGGGACCCAGGTCGGCATGATCCGCCTCAGCCGGACACCGGTAAACGTCTTGCTTCTTCCCCAGGCTGCCGACTCCGACTTCGGGACCGTGTCGCTGGACACGGACGGAACCATGTGGGCGGCTTCAAACCAACTGGTTCACATCATTGGCGACCACGCCGTTCCCGTCCATTTTCCGAAGATGGAGAACGCGCATGTGCGGAATGTGCTGCGCGCCCGGGATGGCTCGCTGTGGCTCGGGACCGATGGAAGCGGGGTCTTCAAATTTACCTCCAGAGGCATGACGCGTTTCACGACCGGCGAGGGCCTGGTGAATAACTTCGTGCGTGTGATGATGGAAGCTCATGACGGCAGCATGTGGATTGGCACTGACTCCGGTCTGAGCTACCTGGACGGTAAGAGAATCCGTAACTTCACCATGGATAACGGGCTGTCGCACTTCAGTATGCGCTCGCTGCTTGAAGATAGAAACGGAGATGTATGGGCGGGCACCGAACGGGGAGTAACCCGGCTGCACAATGGCGTGGCCATCCACGATGCTGTCACGGAGGCATTGAAGGATGAAAAGGTATGGTCCGAGCACGAAGATTCCGATGGCGGCTTATGGTTCGGAACCCGCAATCACGGACTTTATAGTCTCCGCAATGGAAAGCTGAACCACTTCACGACGGCCAATGGCCTGGCCAGCAACAGTATCTTTGCCGTCCTGGAAGATGACAAACGCCACATATGGTTGAGCGGTCCCCAGGGAGTGATGCTGCTTAATCGCGACGAGCTCGCCGCCGGCGCCGAGGACCCCGCGCAGACACTCTCTCTGCGCTTCTATCGCGCCAATGTGGGCGAATCACCGGTCCGGTTCTACGGCGGCACACAACCAGCCGGCGTGATCATGCGCGATGGCGATCCATGCCTTCCCACCAGTGAGGGGTTATGGAGAATTCATCCCACCGAGTTCAATCCCTCGGTTCTTTCTCATTTGCGAGTAAGCGCGGTGACGGTCGATGGCCGTGTGGTGGCGCGAACGGATTCGCTGAAGTTGTCCGCGGGGCAATCGCGACTTGAGATTGGATATGAGCCGGTGATGCTCAGTTCTCAAAGCGATCTGGTATTCCGCTATCGCATGGCTGAGTTCGACAAGGATTGGACCCGCACTAACACCGATCACCGGTCGGCAACCTATACAAACCTTCCGGCGGGCACATACACCTTTATGGTCGAAGCCTGGGAGATGGACCATCCGGAACACGTGGTAAGGGCAACGCTTCTGCTTGTGAAGGAACCTTACTTCTACAAGACGCCCTGGTTCATCGCTTTGTGCGCGGTCATAATCGGAATTCTTTCAATCGTCGCCTACCAGGTAAGAATGAAGCAGATTCGGGGAAGGTTCTCTGCTGTTCTGGCGGAACGGTCGCGCCTGGCACGCGAAATGCATGACACGCTGATTCAGGGTTGCGCCGGAGTTTCGGCGATGCTCGAAGCCGTGCAGAGCTGCGATCCGGATGACCACGAGTCGAGAGCGCATTTTGTCGAGTTTGCCAATACCCAGATCCGCACGCTGATGGACGAAGCTCGCCAGGCTGTCTGGGATCTCAGGCGAGGCGACGACGTGCAAAGCAATCTGGCGGATTCCATTCAGCAGACGGCTGAACGGCTCAGCGGCGAGTACAGTGTGAGCATCAAGTGCTCGACGAGCGGCGAGCCGTTTCCGATTGGACAGCAGCAGATGCACGAGCTGCTTATGGTAGCTCGTGAAGCGCTTTTCAACGCCATCCTCCACGGGCACCCGAATTCAATTGAGGTTCAAATGCAATACTCGGCGCGGGTGCTTGAACTGCTGATTCAAGATGACGGACGGGGATTCGATCCACATGCCGATCTTTCGGACGACCATCATTACGGTCTGCAAGGTATGAAGGAGCGCATCAAGCGACTAGGAGGAACCCTTGCAATTGAGAGCAGTCCGTCCCGTGGCACTTCCATTCTTGCAGCCCTGCCACGAGCCGCTCTGATCCCCGCTGACAGCGATGCGGTGCTTGCAATATAATCCTCGCTCGAATGAAACGGATCAGAATCCTCATCGTCGACGACCACCCCATCATGCGGATGGGCATTTCGGCTCTGATTTCATCGTCGCGCGAAATGATCTCAGTAGGCCAGGCGGGAAGCGGTGAAGAAGCAATCGAGTTGCACACGCTTTACAAGCCGGATATCACACTGATTGACCTTCGCCTTCCGGGGATCAGCGGTGTTGAGACCATCCGACGGATTCGCTTCACAAATCCGAAAGCCCGGTTTATCGTACTCACGACCTACGAAGGAGATGAGGATATTTACCAGGCAATGGAGGCGGGCGCCAGCGGGTACCTGATCAAAGGTCTTCCCCAGGAGATGCTCGTAAGCGCGGTGCTGAGCGTCCACAGCGGGGGCCGTTTTTTGCCGCCGCCCATATCCAAGGCGCTGGCCACGCGTACTCCAGATTCAAAGCTGAGTGTGAGAGAGCGGGAGGTTCTGACATTGATTTCCAAGGGCAAGTCGAACAAGGAAATTGCGTCCGACCTGTGCATTTCCGAAGCAACGGTCAAGTGTCATGTGAGTGTGATTCTTACCCGCCTCAAGGCAGCCGACCGAACTCAAGCGGTGATGACAGCACTGCAGCGCGGACTGATCCACGTATAGGCCTTCCAGTCAATCGAGAGCGCGTTGGGGTGTGAACCTTCGCGCATTGGCAGCGCATTGCCGAGATATGCTGTCCTGCCAGGGGAAGCCGGAGAATGGACCTCCTCAGAGCCTTTCGTTCAAGGATAAAGTAATCGATTAAAGTAATCGGTTAAGTATTGACAGAAAACGGCCCCCGAAGACTATACTTCTTGCCGCGGCAACTTTCAAAGAGAACGACGCTTGCATTCCACCTTTTCAACTCCGATCCTCTGGGATGATTGCGAGGCTTATGGAGGATCACAACCCTTGCCGTCCTGGCCGGGCTTCGGAAGGAGATTAGTGTGAATCGAAAGATGAAACTCGCCTGCAACGTGTCTCGCGTTGGCTCGGCAGCTTGTCTCGCTCTTGCGCTCCATTTCACTTTTCCGTTGCCGGCGATTGCCCAGGGAGGAGCAGCGACCACTGCGACTCCGCCAATGGGATGGAATAGCTGGGACTCATATGGGACAACCGTCAACGAATCGCAGGTGAAGGCCAATGCTGACTGGATGGCGAAAAACATGAAGGCCTTCGGCTGGGAATACATCGTGGTCGATATGGAGTGGTTCGTCACAAATCCCATCCCAGAAGGAAACGCAAAAGATTCCCTTTACAGCGTCGACTCGAAAGGCCGATACACACCGCCGACGAATCGGTTTCCCTCCGCGTCCGGGGGCGGCTTTAAACCGTTGGCCGACTATGTACATTTGCTCGGCTTGAAATTCGGAATCCACATACTGCAAGGGATTCCCAGGGAGGCCCTCAAGCGGAACGATCCTATTGAAGGATCTGTTTTTCATGCTGCCGATGCGGCCTATACGTCGAGAACCTGCATATGGAATTACGATAACTACGACGTCAAGGACACCCCGGCGGGTCAGGCCTATTATGATTCGATCGCCCGGCTCTACGCATCCTGGGGCGTAGACCTGATTAAGGTGGACTGCATTGCGAACCCATACAAGGGTGCCGAGATTCGCATGTTGAGCAAGGCGTTAGGAAAAACGGGACGATCCATTGTGCTAAGCCTTTCGCCTGGACCCGCGCCGTTTGAGAAGCAACTGGAGATGCAGCAGTACGCTACCCAGTGGCGCATCTCCAATGACATTTGGGATATCTGGCACAACCCCGGGGCTTACCCGCAAGGCCTGAACGATCAGTTCGCCAAAGTCGCTGCCTGGGCTTCGGATCCGCGCAACGGGCATTATCCCGATGCGGATATGCTTCCTCTCGGCTATCTTGGGCCCGCACCCGGATGGGGCGCGCCTCGCCAGACGCGCCTTACGCACGACGAGCAGCGAACATTTCTCACACTCTGGGGTATCTTCCGGTCGCCTTTGATGATGGGCGGCGATTTGCCCCACAACGACGACTGGACCACTTCCCTGCTGACCAATCGCGAGTTCCTCGACGTGGATCAGCATTCGCGGGAGACCAGGGTTGCGATCAATTCCGAAAAGGACGTAGTGTGGATATCCAGACCTGAGACTGGCATGGGCAACAATGTGGCCATCTTCAACCGCTCAGAACAACCGCTGACCCTGCACTATACGTGGACAGAATTAGGCATTCCCGAGGGCGTCTACCGTTTGCGCGATCTATGGGAGCACCGAGACCTTGGCCCCGCAAAGGATGTCTCGGTGACTCTGGCTGCGCACGCATCTGTTCTCTACCGCGCGGCGCCATAACAGAACTCAACAGTCGGTGGCGAGGATACCGTTGAAGTCTCTTGGTGGAAAGGCTGAAGCCGTGCCCTTGTTACAAAGCCTCGACCGGGATAGAGCAAGTCGAATTCTGCGCTAACTCTTCACTCCGCTCTTGGCACGTGTCATTTTTCTACTGGATGAGGCGCGAACTACAAGTTGCGGCTGAAGTATAAAAGTTCTATTCCGAGGCCGAGTCTTGGACTCCAGAAGCGATAGCGCCAAGCGGCCGGCGCGCTCTCCTATCTGCTCGGTTTGCTGGTCGATGCTGGAAAGAGGAACACGCAGTTCTGGGTCATAGTTGAGGTTTCCGGAGCCAATAACGGCAACATCCTCAGGAATCCGCAAACGCGCATCGAGAATAGAATGAATTGCACCGATTGCCATCGGATCGTTGTAGCAGAACACGCCGTCCGGACGCGGGCGAAGCGAAAGTAACTCCCTCATGAGATCGGCTCCGCTTTCCTTGCTATGCACATCCACCTTTCCTGGTGTTGAGATATAGCCCGGCAAGGGCAGGCGTTTGTGTCTGGCCAAAGCATCGAGATAACCCTTGAGACGCCCTATACCAGGGCTGCTCTCAGGACCACGCAGGTGAGCAATCCTCTTGCAGCCAATTTGAATCAGGTGCTCTGTGGCCAATCTGCCAACGGCTTCGTCGTCAATTCCGACAAAATTGGCGTCCAGCCCTGGAAAGTACCGGTCGATGAGTACGAGCGGCGGCCCCTGCTTCAGGATGCGATCGAATAGCGCCGGACTCTTGCAGGATGACGCAATAACCAGAGCATCCAATCTGCGCCCGAGAAGCCGATCGATTTCATGCTCCTCGAGTTTGGGATTCTCCTCCGATGTGGAGATCGTGAGGCAATAGCCCTTCTTCAGGAGAACTCCAGACAGCGACTTTGCTATCTGGGCGAAAAATGGGTGTAGTAGGTCAGGTACGATAAGTCCGATCAGATAGGTCCGTCCGGTAACCAGGCTCCGCGCAGTAAGGTTTGGCGTGTAATTGAGTTCTTTTACTCGGTCCAGGACGCGCTTCCGGGTTTCATCTCCGATGTCCTCGTGGTTCCGAATTACCTTCGATACAGTAACAACGGAGACCCCGAGATCACGTGCTATGTCCTTCATGGTCACGGGCATGGCGCCAATATTACACCATTTCGGCGGAGTTTGCGCTAAAGTAAACACGGCTGATGAGTGGCTTAGGATTACGTGTCCGGGAGCATGCGTCCTGGAGAAAATCACCAAGCATGGCGTGGAAGACAAACAACCCGCCGCGGTGGTGTAACGTCCGATCCGAATGTTCCAGGCAAGTAGATTGCGACTTGAGGAGCTTGGCCGGTTCGTCACAAAATGGCTCAAGACCTGGGGCACTCGCGCTCACCGCTTTTGAAGCAGAAGCGCCCAATCGTGAGTATTGCGCCAAGTGGAGTCGTCAGGGGGATCGGGCGAAGTCCATGTCGAACCGGCAACATCCTCTGTCAGCGGAATTCTCTGTCCGCTGTTGGCATTGAACCATTCGGCGCGATAGGTTCCAGGGTCCAGGCGGATGGTCACCTTGCCTCCATGGGGCAGGTAAACCGCGTAAAGACGGCCGGGGTCGGCAAGACAATAGTTTCCCTCATCGACCAGTTCATCGTGTGGATTGGTCTTCCACCACTCAAAGCTGGAGAAGAACTCGACGATGTGGCCGTATGAGACAAACATGGTCTGGGTATCATCGCCACGGCCATTCATCCAGCCGCCGCCTGTATCCGGCCAGATGTTTGTTCCGCGGCGGGCGCTCTCCCCTGCGGTCTGATAGCCGCCAGCCATGTAGATTTCCCACGCTGTTCTGCGCAGAACCTCAGCTGAGTCAGAACCGGCGGCTGCCCACGCCGGGTAATGATCCTCGTAGCCGTATTCTTCGTTGGTCTGCGGAATGATCCGGCCGGCCTTTTCCTGCAACTTCCGTGACTCAAGCATCAACGTGTGCTGATTCCGAGACCAGTCCTGATAGGAAGTAAAACCAAACCAACTGGAAGCACGGTCCTGGTGCTCGGTGTGAATGGGATGGCTGGTGGCCAGATGATGATAGGGGTCCCACTGCTCAATAAGCGTGCCGGTTTCATGGGTCCATTTTTCATCACGAAAACTGTCAAGGTCGTCGCCCAGATCCCATGTAATGTTGGAGAAGCTTCCCAGACGCGCCACGGCGTAGCGGATGTAGCGCCGCTCGTCGTCGCTGCCTGCCACCATGTGAACTCCACTGTCGCCCATATCCAGCACAAGGGAGATCACCATGTTGCGCTCCCGCGCGAACTTCAGCATGCGTTCGAATTTCTGCCAGTAGGGCAGGTTGAAGCGAGAGTAATCGAATCCGGGATGGGAAAAATCATCCGTTTTTGTTGCCGGCCAAGGCGTCAAGAAGACGGTCCAACTTGGGCCAACCATCACAGGCTCGCCAAAGAACACACTCTCGCGTCCGGCGAGGGCCACACGCATGCGATTGACCTTGAGCGCGGCCAGCCGGTCGATGCTGTATCGGATGGTCCGCTCGTCGCGCCAGCCCACTAGCCAGTAGGCGGTGGTTCCGTTGAAGAAGTAGTGGTCGCCTGTTCCTTCCCAGACAAAATGCCAAGGATAGGCCGGATCGACGCGGAGAGGACCGCGGCGGTGCCGATCGACAGCCGCGAATGTGCCGTAGTAGGTCTGGGTGACGGCACCGGCTTTGAAGGTCACGTGGAATGTATAGGCGCCACTTGCGGATGGCATGAAGCGAATTCGGTAGAGAGTGCCATCGGCGGAATCGCAGAAACCTTCCACCGGGACCCGATCAGAGGAGCCTGGCTGTTCAAAGTCGCCGGTGATCATGGCATCCGTGAAGGGATTCTGCATCGCAGGCTTTGCCAGTTTGGCCGTGATCTCAACGAAATCGTAGACGTCGACTTCCGGAGCGGACTGAGAAAAAGCGATTGCCGCGAGGTCCTCGGCGTGGATGCCGCCTGTCGGCGAAACCAGCAGCGCCAGCACGAGCATGTACGCTCCCAGACCGTACTTTGGCTGGCGCATGCCACGCACACGCGGTGAGCGCGGACTAAGTCCGCCGAATCCGTATCGCATCCTAGCCTCTTTTCCTGTCTGGCGAACCATCATACCACTGGATCCATAACCGGCATTCCGAGCTTACTGGCATGTGATCGCGGGTGTGAATGCAAAGGATAAGAAGGCATGGGACTTCGGGCGAGGTACGGCTTGATCGGGTCGAGCCGATCAGGATAGAGCATTGGACACCTAACGAGATCTCCATGGCTCAACTGCGCCAACGCTTGCGAGGGGATACCACAAAGGGGGCTTGCCGAGTCACAAGAAGAGACCAGCCATGAATTACAACCCCACTTGACAGGATTGTGCGATGTGGTATTTTTAGCTTATGACGTACACCCACGCCATCGCGATTGAGACTCACATCGATCTCTCGTGTGCAGTTGTTCGATGTCGTTAATGACACGGATCCCTAATGATCGATTAGCGGAACCCGTCGTCTCAAACAACCCACATCCTCTCATCTGATCTCGTCTTTGCAATAGGTCTGTCCTCTTGCATCGCATAGCGGACATGCGGCTATGACTGCTAAGACTTGAGCATGTTTGGGCATTTCGAGACGCCCGTTCACTATTGCCAATCAGCGCATTGCAGCATCGCCATGCATTCGTCTGTCTGGGCGATCACGCGCCCTTGCGCGCTTGAGAAGCGACCTTGCAGTACCACGGGCGGGCTTGTCTCGGTATCCGTTTACGAGGCGCAATGATTTCAATGCTCCAGAGAAGAACTGTTCAGGTTCGCGGCTTACCAAAGAAAGTGAAGGATCTCGATGAAACGAATACTTACTGCGATTTTTCTATTGAGCGTCACACTCAGCGCACAGACACGGCACATTACCTCACCGACCGAGGCCTTCGGCTTTCAGCCAGGGGCTGACCGCAAGCTCGCGGACTGGAAAGAATTAACTGCCTACTTCAAGAAGCTAAGCTCCGAATCGAATCGCGTGCGCTATGAAGAAGTTGGCAAGACCACCGAGGGCCGCCCGTTTGTTACAGTCACTATCTCCGCTGCAGAGAATCTGGCAAAACTGGAACACTACAAACAAATCCAGGCGCGGTTGGCCGATCCAAGAGAGACAACTGCGGAAGAAGCCAAAGAACTGATTGCCGAAGGCAAGACAGTGCTTGTTGTTACCTGCAACATCCACTCCACTGAGATTGCCAGTTCGCAGAGTTCTGCCGAATTCGCGTACCAGCTTGCCACAGGCGAAACGCATCGCATTCACGGCATCCTGCAGAATGTAATCGTGGTGCTGGTTCCATCGCTCAATCCCGATGGTCAGCAACTGGTGGTGGACTGGTACAAGAAGTATCTGGGCACCCCCTATGAAGGGGCCAGCCCGGTGGTGTTATGGCATCACTACACAGGCCATGACGACAACCGCGACTGGAGCTCATTTACTCAAGTAGAAACGCGTCTCGCGGTTGAGAAGGTCATCAATCCGTGGCACCCGCAGATTCTGTATGACCTGCACCAGCAGGGCCAGGACGCAGCGCGCATCTACTTGCCGCCGTTTGTTGACCCCTTCGATCCGAATATCGATCCGATCCTCATTTCGTCGATCAACGCGCTTGGCTCGAACACAGCGCTTGAGATTTCGCAATCGGGAAAGAAGGGTGTGTTATCGTACGGCGTTTACGATTTCTGGTCTCCGCTCAGGGATTACATCGCTTACCACAACGGCCTGCGCATCCTGACAGAATCGGCAAGCGCGGACATCGCTTCGCCGGTTAATATTCCTTTTGAGAGACTGGCGCGCGGCATTGGTTACGATGCCAAGGTTTCAAGCTGGAACTTCCCCGATCCATGGAAGGGCGGTGACTGGCACCTGGGCGATATTGTCAATTATCAAATTGCAGCTTTCTTTTCCATCGCCAATAGTGCGGCGGTTAACCGCGAGCGCTACCTCGACAACTTTTATCAGATCGGCGTGCGCGCATTGCATCACACCGACTGGCCATACGCCTATGTAGTTCCGGCGCAACAAGACGATCCTGCTACGACAGCGAGACTGATCAATACACTGCGCATCGGCGCCGTGGATGTGGAACAGGCAACCGCCGATTTCGATGCCGGTGGGAATCGATACAGCAAAGGCAGCTACATTGTCCGGCTGGCACAGCCTTATGGATCATTCGCGAAAACATTGCTCGAAATCCAGCATTATCCCAACATTGCCCAGTATCCTGGTGGACCGCTGCAACGGCCTTACGATGTGACGGCGCAGACTCTCCCACTTCTGTTCGGCGTTACGGCAGTCGCCGTGAAGGACCCATTCGACGCGCAGGCAAGCGCTGTGGATCGCGCCAAGGTTACGCTGGCTAGTCTTGAGAAGAACACGAACGGCAACGGCTATCTGATCGCCGACCACACCAACAGCAGCTTGTATGCGCTCTTCGATCTGCTCAAGCAGGGTGCGGAGGTCTATCGGTTGACTGGCTCGGGCGCCGAGCCGGGGACGATCTTTGTTCCCCAACAGGCGGGGATTGACGAAAAGCTGCAGGCCCTGGTGAAGAAGTATCCGCTGGAGATTCACGCCGCGGCGGCTGTTCCGGCCGGCAACGCACTCAAAGTGCGGCTTCCTCGCATCGCGCTCTACCAAAGTTGGGTAGCTTCGATGGATGAAGGCTGGACACGCTTTATCTTCGACCAGAACGCTATCCCGTACACGCGCATAGTCGATGCCGACATTCGCAAAGGCAACCTGAACGATCGCTTCGACGTGATTGTTCTTCCCGACAACTCAGCACGCGCCATCACCACCGGCCGCGGCGGATTCGGCGAAGGACCGGGAGGCGAGCCGGGGGCCCCTCAGGCAGCCGCCGGCCAAACTCCGGGGGTTCGGCCTGCACAAGGCAACGCGCAAGGCAACGAAAATCACGGCCCGAAGATTCCTCCGGAGTTTACCGGTGGGTTAGGCGACGACGGCGTAGCCAGCCTGAAGGCCTTTACCGAGAACGGGGGCACGATTGTGGCGCTGAACAAGGCCTCGCAGGTTTACGCCCAAAAGAACTCAGAGCTGGTAAGCGACGCTTCGGCCACTTTCGATCGCAAGGCGTTCTACATACCCGGCTCTATTCTCGAAGTTTCTGTGGACAATACGAACCCCATCGCGTTCGGATCCACGTCGACCGTGCCGATCTTCTACGAGAACGGACCTGTTTTCCATGTGAGCGGCGGTGCAAGTTCGGTAGCTTCGTTCACGACGGATAAGTCACTGCTAAGTGGGTGGATTCAGGGCGGCGAGCTATTGAAGGGCACTTCGGTTATTGCCGAGGAACCGGTGGGCAAAGGCCGCCTCGTTCTCTTTGGCTTCCGCCCGCAATACAGGGCGCAGTCTGAAGTCACATATAAATTCCTCTTCAACGCGCTGCTTTATTCCAGCTCTTCAGCAGAAGCCCTGGGGGAGAATGCTCATGGGAAATAAGCAACTGAGCGCCACTGTAACGCTTGCCAGCGAGGTCCTTTCCAGGTCGACCCCGTGGGTTGCCATTGCAGCTTGTTCCCTTGCGCGGAGCCCTTTGTCGACAACACCTTCCTGTTGTTGTTGACGCTGCATACCTGGATCCCGCGAAGGCGAATCAGGCCTCTGAACTGGCGCGCGATCTCTCGTGGAGATCGCACGCCTGAGTTCACAATCCCGCAACGCGCCTGGGTTCAGAGCTTATCTCTTTCATAAGTCACAACTCAGTGGGGAGCTTTGCATCCGAAGCTCCTCTCACCTGATCGTTCTGCATTCGCACCCCCATGCAAGGGCAGACCTCATCCCTATAAGGAGACGCAGTTATGACGCATCACCATCCATTCATCGATGCCCCGATTCGCTTGAGATATCGAATCTTCATGGCCATCGCAGGTATTTTCTTTCTGAGCTCCATTGGCAGCCAGGCCCAGACAACAGCAGATGGCAGCATCTATGGCCGCGTGCTCGACAGTACCGGCGCCGTTGTTTCCGGAGCGCAGGTTATCGCACACAGTCCCTCGGTTGGCGGTGTCTTCAAGGCCGTCAGTGACGCCGAGGGCGATTACCGCTTGAAGGAATTGCCTCCCGCGGAAGACTATGTTGTGGATGTCGAGCATGAGGGTTTTGACAAATATGTGCGCAGCGGACTGATTGTAAGGGCCGGTCTCAGCGTGACCGTCGATATCGCCCTCAAGATTGGCTCGGAAAAGCAGACAATCGAGGTGAGGGGCGATGCTCCGCTGCTTGAGACACAAAGCGCTGAGCAGTCGGTAAATCTAAGTGGTGACCTGCTGCGCAACCTTCCGCTCTCCGGCCGCCATGAGTGGTCCGACGCATTGCAGATCACACCTGGAATCATCAGTGCTTCGAGCGATGCGGAAGGTGGGCAAACCTACTTTCTGCGCGGCTCCGAAAATGAAAATCACGCGACTCTTCTGGACGGCGTTGACATCGGCAGCTTTGAGCAAAACTGGCCGTCCAACACCATCAGCATCGGTAACGAGTCGCTCGGCGACATACAAATCAAAACAGGCGCCAACGATGCCTCCTCACCTGCGGCGATGGGGATGGTGATCAACCTGGCCAGCCCCACTGGAGGTGACCAGTTCCATGGCTCATTGGTATGGCTCATCGGGCCGACAGCTCTGAATGCGAATAATGCGCCAGGCGGCACGCCGGCCTCCACTGAGACGGAACAGCCCGACTTCTCACTTGGTGGGCCGATTAAGAAGAACCGTGCCTGGTTCTTCTTTTCCGGGCGTTATATCGACCGCAATGAAGGTATCAGCCAGACCAGCGCCCAATTCTCCGACCTGCAAGCATTTGTACCGGGCTTCAAGCCTTTTCCCAACCAGTCCAGCGGATTTATCTTTCTTGGCAATGCCACGGTGCAATTGAGTGAGCGCCATCGGCTTACTTTCATTGCCCAGCATGACAGCCGCCAACAGGGATCGAACTATCAGTGGTATGCCGGCCCTTACGCCCTCAGTCAATATGGCGGCGGCGCGTACGGTGTGCGCCTTCTTTCTCAATGGAGCCAGAAGCTGGCCACACGCTTGCTCATCTCCTACAACAACAAGGGCGTGAATCCGACGGCAGCCTCTGCGGGCGGTGTTGGAGCGAACCCGGAAGAGGATATCTATACCACCGACTCCCTCTCTGCCGGCAAACTCGTCGGCCAGGGATCCTCACTTGCAACCCTCAACAACCTCCAATCCATCAGCCTCAATCCGGCGAGCAAGCCCACCGCGGGCGGCGATCTTACGTACTTTATCCCAAGGGCGTGGGGCTCCCATGAACTGCTTGGAGGCTTTTACCTTGAGCCGCACGAAAGCAGCAAGGTGACCACGCTGTATGCCAACGGCGGCACATTGATTCAAGAGGACGCAGTACTCAACAACGCCTCCGATCCCACCCAGGGCTTTACGGTTTTCCATCAGGAGTCGGTAAGCGCGCCCAGCGTGCTCTCAAGCTACATCACTTCCAACGACTTCGCCTGGTATGTTCAAGATCACTGGCGTCCCAACACTCGCCTGTCGATCAACGCCGGCCTTCGTCCCGACTGGGTGCTTGGCCGCGATGCTCAGTTCAAGGTGACGACAGAGCACGCTTGGAATTATGCGCCGCGGTTTGGTGTGGACTATTCATTGACCAAGAATCAGAAGAAAATTCTGCGCGCAAGCTGGTCAAAGATTACCGACATAACCAACGCCAGTTACCTGGGAACGGCAGGAACCAGCACGCTGACAGAGACTGACAAGTATCTTGAGAACGGAAACTGGGTCACTTTTGTCACGCCTGGCAGCACGGCTCTCACGCCGGGCAAGACCTTCGATCCGAATCGCCATCAAGGCTACGTACGCGAGTGGACTGTCGGGTATCGCACACAGTTGCCCGGTGAGTTGGTGCTGGATGCCAGCTACATCGATCGCGAGTATCGCGATCGCCCGGCCGAGTACGACACCAATCAGATCTATACAACCACCTCAACCGGAACCGTTTGGGGAGGGCTGGTGAATCCGGCGCTCAACAATACCTATTACGTGACCAATAACAAGTGGAACTGGTTTGTGTATCAGGGTATTGAGTTCACGGCCAGCAAGCAAACCAGCAAGCTGCGTCTGTTTGGCACCTACAGCTACTCACCCGACCATCTGGGAGGCACATGGCAGCCCAACGACCCGGCCGCGATCATCGAGCCAACCAAGTTCGCCAACAACGCGGGACTCGGCACGGTTCGCGGCTATGACATTAACGACTATACCGGCGACACACGCAACCGCATGTGGCAGCGGAATCAACTGCGCTCGGGCATCACTGTGAGAGCACCGTTCAAGATTCGCACCTCCACCAGTTTCACGGCACAGTCGGGAACGCCTGGTGGCCCGGTCATTACTACGCTTGCCGCTCTCGGAGAGACATATAGCGGTCAGTTTGGTCCCGCAACCCAGAAGGTCACCTACAACGGCGCGACCCGTACCGTATCGAATCCGCTTGCCACCACTTATCGCTTTGCGTATGCAAATCGCGGGGATGGACAGATATGGTGCCCCTGGCTTCTGCAGTGGGATGCACTAGCTGGGCGCGAATTCCCAATCGGCGATCGCCAATCCGTCGAAGTCGACTTCAATCTCTACAACATCCTCAACGGCGGAGCCGCTCAGCAGTTTGTGAACGGCAATAACATCGCGTCGAGCACTTTTGGCTCGCTGCAAAACATTCAGCTTCCGCGTTCGGCGCAGTTCTCCGTTCGCTACCACTTCTAAGGAGCCTCAGACATGAATCGCACATTTCGAGCTGTACTCGCAGTGCGTTGGGCGCTCCTGGCGCTCACGCTCACCCCGGCCGCATGGTTGCATGCGGCCGGCAACCCTCCAGTCCGGCTTACGCTGGAGGATCTCCTCGACACTCAGGGTCTGGGCCCTGTTGCGCTCTCGCCCGACGGCCGGCAATTCGCAATCGTCCGCAATGGGCAAATCGAACTGGTCTCATCGGAGGGAGGCTGGCCGACGGTGCTTACATCCACGGAGGGAGGGAAGCAGGGCCCGAAATGGTCACCGGACGGTGAATCTCTGGCCTTCATTAGCGACGGTGCTGTGTGGCGAGTCTCAGTCACTGGTGGGCAACCGGTCCGCCTCACGGAAGGCAGGAAGGGTGGAGGCGATCCGCGCACCGCTGCCGATCGTGATCCGCAGTGGTCACCCGATGGCAAGTGGATTCTCTTCGAGACCGGACGCCGCGGTAACTCGGACCTGGGCATTGTCAGCAAAGACGGGCTAACAACCAGCCTGCTTACGTCCTCTCCCGCTGACGAAGGCAGTGCCGTGTGGTCTCCCGATGGTGCGCGCATCGCCTACGTTGAGCGGTCGCCGGAACACTTCAGCGGCCGGCTCCTGGTGGCGGAGTTCGATTCGGCAGCCGAAAGATTCAAGTCCGACCCAAAGGCCGTTTACACGGCTAAGGAGGATCGTGGTGGAGGTTGGTCGATACGCCGTCCAGAGTGGACACCGGATAGCAAGGCACTTGCTGTCGTGCTGCAGGAATCGGGTTGGGACAAGATTTATCTCTTATCCGCCGATGGCGGCGCGCCGCAGGCAATCACTAACGGCGAGTCGGAGGACGAGAGCCCGCTTTTTTCACCTGACGGCAAGCAGATAGCATTCGTTTCCAACCGCAACAATCCTGAGGAACGGCGCATCTGGATTGCGGATGCCGATGGCGGCCATCCACGCCCGCTTGCTCGCGTCGGAGCGGGCATCGATGGCGAACCCACCTGGTCGCCGGACGGAAAGAGAATCTTCTTTCTTCACAGCTCATCGTTTGAGCCTGCCAGTCTCGCCGTTGCCTCCACGCACGAAGACTCGGCCAGAGAACTGATCCGTACGCAGCCTGTCAACTTCTCCAACACCGGTCTTACCCCGCCCGAGGTGGTCCGGTACAAGAGCAAGGATGGTCTTGAGATTGCGGCAATTCTTTATAAGCCACTCAATTACTCATCGAGCAAGACCTATCCGGCGGTGCTGTGGATCCACGGCGGACCCGAAGGCCAGGACAATCTCGGTTGGGATCCGTGGGCGCTTTATCTGGCACAGCACGGATACATCGTCCTGAACCCGAACTATCGCGGCGGCAACGGGTACGGCGAGAAGTTTCGCAACCTGAACGTCGAGGACAGCGGAGGCGGCGAAGTGGACGACGTCGCTTCCGGCGCCGAGTATCTAGTTTCGAAGGGGCTGGCGGACAAGGCGCGCATCGGCATTGGCGGCGGCAGCCATGGCGGCACCATGGTCGCTTATGAAGTGACCAAGCGGCCCGAGTTGTGGCACGCGGCCATTGAACTCTACGGCGTGGTCGATCGTGCTTCCTTCATCGAGCGCACCAACCGCCCTTCGGCAATTCGCTGGACTGCGAAGATGGGCGGAACTCCGGAAGAAAAGCCGGAGGTCTACCGCAAAGCAAACATCCTGACCGATGTGCCGAAGATTACCGCGCCCCTTCTCATCCAGCATGGAGAAGACGATCCGCAGGTTCCGCCCTACGAGTCCGTGCAGTTTACCGAGGCACTCAAGAAGGCGAACAAGCCTTACCTCTATTTCACCTACCCGAAGGAGTTGCATGGATTCTCGCAGAGGGAGCATCGGCTCGATGCGTGGCGAAAGCAGCTTGCCTTCCTCAACGAATACCTGCAACCCAAGCCTGGGCGCAGCATCACGTCCACACAGGAGATCGTGCTTGACGATGCAAGCATAAGGTGATGTGCCGCGTGGCAAATGGGATGTGAATGGGCTGCAAGTTTGAGCAGCCCTTCACTTTTTGCGTGCTTCGCGTTTCAGCGTTTGCGGGATGAGCCGCCGCCGCAACGGGTCGATTGTTTATACGCACTTCGAGCATAAACCTGTCACGGTCGAAGAATGTAAGTGGATTTGGCCTGGGGTCCCCAGATCTCTCCGCAAAGTGGCTGCTAATTGTGAAGGGGTATTATCTCTAAACTATTGATTTTATTGGCTCCTCAGGTAGGACTCGAACAGTCCTGCCTCATCCAGCCTCTTGCGCAAATCCAAATCGATTTTGTCATAAATCCTGGAAAAAGCAAGGGCTACTTCACTTCTCCTTTGCCACCAACCACATCCTCTGAAATCGCTAAAATCGCGCGAATTGGCACATCGGCGGTACAAAAGCAGTACATTTCTTGATTCAAAAAGCCGTGCATACCTTGCTCTTCCTTTAGGCGCTCGAAGATCCGCTTGGCCGTGTGCCGCTGCTTCGCCGGTCTCTGCCTGTCGTCTTCCAGAATGGCGTCGATCACGCCCAGCCACGGGCCCAGCTTGGGCCGCTTGATCGACTGCTGCCGCTGGTAGCCTGGCGGCACCGC
>CAYWMR010000012.1:0-25376 GCA_964458965.1 uncultured Occallatibacter sp.
TCTTCGCGTCGGAGTAGACATCGCGCAGGAAGAGGTTGAGGGCGGTGATGCGCTGGGTGAGGCCGCGCTCGATCCGGTCCCACTCCTGCGCCGTAATAATGCGCGGCAGCAGGTCGTAGGGGAAGATACGCTCCGTGCCCTCGTCGCGCCCGTAGACGGTGAACGTGATGCCCTGGGTAAGAAACGACAGGTCCGCCGACTGCTTGCGCCGCTGCAGTTCTTCTGCGGGCAGTCCGGCCAGGGTCTCAGCCAGCGCCCTGTAGTGTTCGCGCAACTCGCCGCCGGGTTCGCGCATTTCGTCGAACGCCCGGTCGAGCGGGTAGTCTCCGAAAAGTGTATCCATCTCCACTGGAAGGCCGGCGCTCATAACGTGCAGGGGTTTCCTTTACCGCGGATTCAGGGCGCCGGTGGGGATGAACTTGAGCCATTGAGGAGAGCACGCCGCAACCGTGCTGTTCCGAATGGCAAGCCTATTCCGCTTGTACCCTGTTGTTTAGCTTTTAACACGTTGGAGATAAAGGAGCAATCAAGAAGGGGTGAAAGTGGCAGATGCCTTGAACTCCAGCCCACCCTTGCGACAGGAAAAAGTCGCAAGGATGGGACACAGAGCTTTTAACGGCCGGGCAGCCCGATTGCGGCGCGCCCTAGAACAGATTCCAGAGCGACTGGTTGTAGACTGCGTGGTGGAACTGGACCTCGGAGCCTTTGACGAAGGTTCCCAACTCGCGCGGAGAGCGGTTGGCTACGGCCTGCTTCAATTCTGCGTATCGGCCCTGCACGTCGGAGCCAAGGATTTCCGCAATCCAGGACGAGGACTGGAAGTCGTCGATCGCCTTCTGGATGTTGTCTGGCAGGTAGCGCCCGCCGGCGCGGAGATTGTCCGCACTGGAAATGGTACCGTCGATGCCGGTTTTGAAGATGCCATAGAGCGACAGGTAGGGGTTGGCGTCGGGTGCGACGGCACGAACTTCGGTGCGCATCGACCGGTGGTTGCCGATGGGTACGCGAACCATTGCGCCGCGGTCGACAGCCGAGGCACGAATCTGGTTGGGTGCCTCGAAATGAGGGTCGAGCCGACGATAGGCGTTCACGCTGGAATTGAACACCAGGCAGAGGTCCAGCGCGTGGGTGAGAATGCGGTCGAGGAAGTTCCAGCCAAAGGTAGAGAGCTGCTCCACGCCGTTCTGGTCCCAGAACAAATTCGTTTTGCCGCTGGAGATTGAGACGTTGGTGTGCATGCCGCTGCCGTTAACGCCCACTACCGGCTTGGGCAGGTAACAGGCGGTGTAGCCCATATTGCTGGCGATCTGGCGGGTGAGCAGTTTGTAAAGCTGAATCTGATCTGCCGCGCCCACCACCTCGGAATAGCTATAGTTGATTTCGTACTGGCTGGGCGCGACCTCGGGATGGTCCTTCTCGTTCTGGAAGCCCATGGCGCGCTGCACTTCGGCCGATGTGTCGATGAACTGGCGAAGCGGATCGAGCGGGAGAGAGTGGTAATAGCCGCCGGTGGAGATGAACTCAAACTTGCCGGTCTCGTGGTAACGCTGCTCGGCATCCTTGCCCGCAAACAGGAAACCCTCGATCTCAGTGGCCGCGTTCAGCGTGTAGCTCTTCTCGGCATAGAGCTTGTCGGCATAGCCTTTGAGGACGCCGCGCAGGTCGCCTGAATAGGCGGTCCCATCCTTGTCGATGACGTTGCCGAAGACCAGTACCTTTCCGGTGCCGAAAACATCGGCAGGCACCCAGTAGAATGCGCTCCAATCGATACCGAGGCGCAGGTCACTCTCTTTCTGCGCCGTGAATCCGCGAATGGACGAGCCGTCGAAGGTCAGATTCTCGTAGGCTCCAATGAGAAACTTTTTGTCGTAATCCAGCAGGTGCAGGCGCCCCTCAAGATCGCTGAACAGAACGGTGACGGCCTTGATCCGCTTTTCGTCGGTCAGATATTTCAGCCTCTTTTCGCGGACTTCGTCTGCTGCAACCCGGTTGGAGCGATCAGCTTTCGCTTGCAGGTTAAGCTCTTCCAACTCCTCGTAGGAAAGAGCAAGGAAATTGCGATACTCAGTAGACATGGATCTCCTTTCTGTTGTGCAACGTTCAGCCAGGTTGTACACGGACACTGCGGCTGCCGAAAAACTTTCGCAGCAATTTTACTCCCGCGTGGCCGGGTGCGATTGTGACCCCGCACACGAACTGATGGTTTGCCGGAAGAATCTGTTGCCCGACACGCAAGGCGGAGCACTCCGGCCCCTTTGCGCCCGCGCATCCAGCACCGGAGATCGCGATGATTGACCAATGGAAATCCAATGCCGCTGGGGTAAGCTGAAACCAGAGGAGATATCGCCGCCGATGAACCGGTTGTTCCGCTATCCCGCTTCACTGCCACCCGCTCTTTTGCTTGCATGCGCATTCGCCCCAGCGCTGGCGCAGAGCGCCCCCATCCAGATTGTTGCCGACCTGTCGGATGCGCCTCGCAAGCTGTATCACGCGGAGATCGATTTGCCGGTTACCGCCGGGCCGCTGACGCTCACCACTCCGCAGTGGATTCCAGGCAACCACCGGCCCACTGGCCCAGTGGACTCGATTACCGGCGTTGTATTCACGGCCAATGGGCAGCCCATCCAGTGGCGCCGCGACGATGTGGACCTTTTCCAGTTCCATTTGGTTGTGCCGAAGGGCGTAACTACGGTTCACGCCCATCTGGACTGCATTGTGACGGACCGCGTGAGCCAGAAAATCGCGGTGCTGGAGTGGGAGCGGCTGCTGCTGTACCCGGCCAGGACGCCGGTCCGCGACATTCCCATTCAGGCGTCGCTGATTGTTCCCGCGGGTTGGGGCATCGGCACGGCGCTCACACCCGTCGGCTCCGGTCCCTACCCGGTTCCGGCGCCGGGCTCAACCACCCGCTATGCAGCCACCAACGTGGAACAGCTTGAAGACTCGCCGGTCATCACCGGCCAGTACTTCCATGAGTTTGCACTCGCGCCTGAGATTTCGCCGAAGCACTTTATCGACGTGGTTTCCGATGCGTCCGAAGACTCGAATCTGCGTGCATCGCTGCGGGCCGAGCTGAGCAACCTGGTGCGCGAAGCCAGCGCGCTTTACAACTCGCATCATTACCGCGCTTACCACTTTCTGCTCACGCTGTCGGATGTTGCCGGCGAAGAGGGCCTGGAGCACGGGCAGTCGTCGGACAACGGCGTAGACGAAAAGGGGTATGCCGACGATGCGCATCAGTTGGCCATGGCCGACCTGCTGCCGCACGAGTTTACGCACTCGTGGAATGGCAAGTACCGGCGGCCCGTCGGGCTGTATCAGCCTGACTTCGCCACCGCGCAACAGGGCGCGCTGCTGTGGGTTTACGAGGGAATGACGCAATATCTCGGCGATATGCTGGCCGCCCGCACAGGGATTATTACGCAGGCCCAGTATCGGGACATGCTGGCCATTACCGCGGCCAGCCTGGACTATCGCCCAGGGCGGCAGTGGCGCTCGACCGAGGACACGGCGATTTCCTCGAGCATCCTGCGCACCGGCCACTCCGCGTGGGCAAACTGGAAGCGCGGACAGGACTACTACGACGAAGGCGAGCTGTTGTGGCTTGACGCTGACACGCTGATCCGCAAGCTCACACAGAACAAAGAATCGCTGGACGACTTCCAGAAGATCTTCCTCGGCAAGGGCGGAGATACGGGGCCGCTGATTGTGACCTACAATTTCGATGAGCTGGTCGCGGACCTGAACACCGTTGTGCCTTATGACTGGGCTACGTTCCTGCACGATCGGGTAGACAAGATCAACCTCAGGGCCGATATGGCCGGCATTGAGCAGGGCGGCTACAAGCTGGTTTACAAAGACAAGCCCAGTTCCGTTGAGCGCACGTTAGAGTCAGTGGCGCAGCCGCGGTATAAGGGCCCGGATTGCTGGTTTTCGATCGGGTTGCGGATCGGGGACGACGGCGCAATTTCAGACGTTCGCCGGGGAGGACCCGCGGACAAGGCGAAACTGGCGCCCGGAGAAAAAATCATCGCGGTGAACGGACACGTGTTCTCCGGCGATGCGCTGCGAACAGCCATCCGCGAGGCAAAGGGCGGCACAGAACCGATTCATCTCATTGTGCAGGCAGACTCGCTTGTCTCCATGGCCGAGGTGGATTACCACGACGGCGAGCGATTTCCCGCGCTGGAACGGGTGGATGGCGCGCCGGCCTATCTCGACGACATTACCAAGCCGTTGACGGTTCCAGAGAAGGCGCCGGCGGAGGCGAAGGACAGTGAATAGTGGTTAGTGGTTGGTGATCAGTTGTGAGTTGTCAGTCGTAAGTGTTCGGTGCCCGATGACGTCCGCATGTGCTTGAACAAACGGGAGGGATCGCTCAAAGCTCGTGGCAGTCCACTATTAACTGACAACTTACAACTGTTCACTGATAACTTAAAACTCAAGGGAGGCTTCTGCCGTCGATGTCTAATACGCGCTTCATTCTTTTTGCCCTTCTGGTCGTTCTTGTTTTTGGAATCGACGCCGCGCACTGTCAGCAGCCGGACACTCCCGCTCCCACAAACGAATACGTTCGCGCGCACTACACCAAGTACGAATTCCGCATCGCCATGCGCGACGGCAAACGGCTATTTACCGCGGTGTACGTGCCCAAGGATGCTGCCGCAGGACCCTATCCGTTTTTGATGGATCGCACTCCATACAGCGTCGCTCCTTATGGGGAAGACCAGTATCCGATGCACCTCGGCCCGAGTGAGGAGTTCGAGAAAGGCGGCTATATCTTTGTCTACCAGGACGTGCGCGGACGCTGGATGAGCGAGGGGAGTTTTTTCGAAATGACTCCGCACATCGATGAGAAGAAATCTTCCCAGGACGTGGACGACTCATCAGACACTTACGACACCATCGAGTTCTTGCTGAAGCATGTGGCCAACAACAACGGCAAAGTTGGGATATGGGGAATCTCTTACCCTGGGTTCTATACATCGGCCTCAATAATCGACTCACACCCGGCGCTGGTGGCTGCCAGCCCGCAAGCGCCCATGACCGACTTATTTCTGGGCGACGATTCCTATCATGGCGGAGCCTTTATGCTGTCAGCCAACTTCGGGTTCTATGCGCCTTTCTTTTTTCCGCAAACAGAGCCGCAGACTCCGAAACCCACCGTACCCTTCGACTTCGGCACGCCCGACAGTTACAAGTTCTATCTCCAGGCAGGTAACATCGCCAACCTCGACAAGTTATATCTGAAGGGGTCCAACTGGCTCTTCAACGACCAGGCCAAACACGATACGTACGACGCTTACTGGCAGGTGCGCGACCTTTCGCGCCACATGAAGAACGTGAAGTGCGCTGTACTTGTGGTGGGCGGCTGGTATGACGCCGAAGACCTGAGCGGGCCTTATCGCACTTTTTATGCGATCAACAAATTCAACCCCGGGACACCGACTACCCTGGTAGAAGGCCCATGGGTTCACGGCGGCTGGGCGCGTGGCGACGGCAGCCATCTGGGCGATGTGCAGTTCAATGCGAAGACGAGCGAGGACTTTCGCGCCAACATTCAATTTCCTTTCTTTGAGCACTACCTGAAAGGTAAGGGTGCAGTGCAGCCCAAGGCAGTGGTGTTTGAGACCGGAACCAACGTCTGGCGCAGCTTCGATGCATGGCCACCAAAGGACGCAACTGCCAGGACGCTTTACTTCCACGCTGGCGGCAAGCTGAGCTTCGAGCCGCCCACTGAAATCAAGGGCGTTGACGAGTACGTCAGCGACCCTGCACATCCGGTACCGTTTGTTGGCTACACCACCGACACCGTGCCGCAGCGCTACATGGTGGACGATCAACGCTTCGCCAGTTACCGGCCCGACGTTCTGGTTTACGAGACCGATCCGCTGGAAGAAGACCTAACCATCGCCGGTCCCATTTCGCCTAGGCTGAAGATTGCCAGTTCCGGCACGGACTCCGATTTCGATGTCAAGCTCATCGACGTTTATCCGGAGAGCGATCCCCCCGCCGACGAGAGATCGAGCGGGGGCAAACGCATCCTCGACGCACCACCGCTGCATATGGGCGGCTACCAGCAATTGCTGCGAGGTGAACCGTTCCGGGCAAAATTTCGAAACAGTTGGGAGAAGCCCGAGCCGCTGAGCCCCGGCAAGGAGACCGAAGTCAATTTCACCATGCCCGATCTCTTCCACACCTTCAGGCGCGGTCATCGCGTGATGGTTCAGGTGCAAAGTTCGTGGTTTCCGCTGACCGACCGCAATCCGCAGACCTTCACCGACATTCCCAACGCCGAACCGGAAGAGTTTCAAAAGGCTACCGAGCACGTGTTCCGGCAGAAGAGCGCAGCCTCAGGCGTAGAAGTGCTGGTTCTTCCCTAACTGGCGCGGAGTTAGCGATGTTAGCCTACTGGGTGTAATCTCTGCCTTGGCGCCGAAGGCGAAGGAGGTTCCGATGCTTCCGTCCATAAACTTCTGGATGTGTTTTGCCGGGCTGATCTATCTTGTCGCTGGAGCGTTCATATTTCGCAAAGAGATTGTCGCGGCTCGCGGCTGGGACAGGCTCATCGCTCTGGGCTCGATCTTCATCGCCGTTTCACTCGCTGTATTCGCGCCCGAGCATTTCGGCGGCCCGATGCGCGTCGCGGATCAGGTCCCGAGTTGGATGCCGGCGCACTTGTTTTGGGCATATTTTGTGGGGTGCGCTCTGTTCGCGGCAGCAACTAGTCTGACGGCGAGGAAGTTCGTACGCTTGTCGTCCACCCTGCTCGGATTGATGTTCTTTCTTTTCGTCTGCATGATGCATATACCGTTTGTCGTTGCGCATCCCACCAATCGATTCGCGTGGGCTTACGCACTGCGAGATCTCTCTTTTTGCGCAGGCGCATGGGCTCTGGCCGGACAGCATAGCCGCGCCACGGCGGGGCAACAATCGAAATGGCTGATTTTATTTGGGCGCATCGTCATCGGAATTGCCGCCATCTTTTTTGCCGTGGAAAATTTCCTTCATCCGGAGTTCGCGCCCGGCTTTCCTTTGGAACTGTTGACGCCATCCTGGGTTCTGTTTCCCCGCGTATGGGGATACCTGACAGGAGCAATCCTATTGGCCGCCGGAATTGGCCTGGCCTTGAACAAGGAATCCCGGATCGCCGCAACCGCGATTGGCGCACTCATGACCGGACTCACTCTATTCTTGTATGTGCCTGCCTGGATCCTCGCCCGCGGCGGAACGACGCCGGAGATCATGGAGGCGATTAATTACGTCTTTGACACACTGCTCTACGCCGGCGCAGCACTCGCGCTGGCATCGGCTTTGCCACGCGATCGAACGCACCACCGCGATAGCGGGCGCGGAGTTACCTTTGCGCGACCGTAACAACGCTGAGCGGAATCTCAAGCGTGCCGGCCTTGCTGGATTCAGAATCGTAGATGCCGGTACGCAGGTAAACGTCGCCCGGCGGCGCATCGATGTCGAAATGAAATGGAATGCCCGAGGTTTGTGCAAATTCGAATTGCTCGGGCTTGATGGCGAGGTTGATGGACCGGACCTCCCAGTTCAGCAGCTTGCCATCCTGGCTATAGGCAACAACCGCAACTTCGATCTTCCCGCGGCGCACGCCATCCTGATCGGGGATGAGGGTGAGCCCATCCGTGGTGAGCGCAAAGTTGACGGTATAGCGCGTAACCGGGAGTCTCAGCGCCGGGTTGTCCCCGGCGCGAGCGCTGGTCGCAACAGGCTGGGGATTGGCCTGCGCAACACCCATGCGATAGCGAAGCTGAGTAAAGTTGGGCATTCCCCTATCCATCAGCGGGCGCAGCGGGTCGCCGGCCGGGGTCTTTTCCGCCAGCTTCACATCTTTGGGCGCGTCCTCGAAGTAGCTGCGGCGGTAAGCCAGTTTGTAGTTGCCGTTGGCGGAACGTATTTCAATCTTGCGCTGTTTGCCTACCTCTTTGCGATTGGTTGGCGTATAAGCAAGGGTGTAGTATCGCGACCCGTTGTCAATGTCCGCGGTCAGCGCCTCCCTCAGCGCGTTGCGCTCATAGACGGCTTTGCCGCCAGTAACCCTGGCCAATTCGTCCATTTGAACATGATCCAGGGTGCGCTCCTGGCTATCGTTCTGGAGCGAGTTGACTTGAGACGCATTCAACGCCTGATATGGAGACAACGCAGGCCCCACGGCGACATTAGGAGCAGTGACGCCCGTTCCCGATGCCCCAATGCCGGAGGTGGCCGTCGCACCCGCTGCGTCAAACAGAGAATCCGATGCCAGACCGACCGCGTCGATGGGGTAAAGCGAAACTCGCGAGTCGGCGAGCATGTCCATGGTTTTGGCAAACTTTTCTTCGTAAGGACAACCGGCAACAGTGAGGTCATTTTCACTGGTCATGGCAGCAAGACAATTCGGAATGGAACCAACAAACCAGATCACGTTTTTTCGTCCGGGAACTCCGGCCAGGTAGCGTGCAATCTGCTGCAGTGCATCCAGTGTCATGATGGTTCGCTCGTTTACCTCGAAGAACCCCTGCTGGTCTTCAAATTGCTGAAGCCCGGCCGCCATTGCCGCGAGCGTTGTTGCATCGGCGCCAATTGCCTTGTCCAGGATCATATTCACCGGCATATTCATCGCGGCTGTTGAGTAGGCGGTGGGGAGCAGCGCCGAGGTGGATGGATTGGCGGCAAGCCGGTTGATGGACGCCCGAAGCAACGCCGAATCCTGCGTAAATCCCTGAATGATGCGCAGCTTTTCACTGAGCAGGAAAACGCCGATGCGAAGGCCTGGAGGAATAGTGCCGAGATATTGGACCATTCGCTTGTGAACGTACGCCTGGTCGGCCAGAGGGGTGTTCAGTCCATCCATAAGCAGCAAGTTGACTGTGTTGCTGGGCGCTACCGAGGGAACATTGGTGAAGGTGTTGGGCGGCAATGGCGGAGCAGACGCTCCACTGTCGACGCCCGGAACTCCATCGAAGTTCGGCTCAAAGAACGAAATGGCTTGCGGCTTGCCATCTTCCAGAACCTGGAAGTCGTCCTTCGTAAGGTGTGGAACTGGCTGGTTATTCTTGTCCAGGACCACCACGTCGACCAGGACGGTGCGCACGTTGATCTTCAGGGTTGCGGACGGAGCTTCGCTGTCCGGAGGCAAGGCTGTCTGCGCCAACAACGTGCCGGCGAGAAGTGTTGGAAGGGCGAGCCCGAACAGGGAGGGATGGCAACGCATCATACAATTCTCCTCGACCGCGAAATCGTATCACAAAAAATAATCCCATGCTGTGGCAGCGTGGTTTGCGAAATGTCCACAGAGCCAGCTCACAGTTGCATGCCTGGAAGAAACGGGATAGCCTTTTGCTCTTTTTGATCGGTATTTTCGTATAACTGGGGACGCCGCAGCATAGGGGAGGTGCAGCCGTACTTGATTCCGGATCGCACCGTACGCGGGCAGGTGTCGCATCGAGCAGCAAAACAGGCGACATTGCAGGAACACAATATCGTTCAACCCAAAAAGAACGGGACTGATATTTGACGGTGGAAATCGATAAACGTTATACGAGACGTTCTGCGTATTCGCTATCGAGGGGAAATCTGACGGCGAAAGATTCTATGATGTGCCTTGCTTTCGGAGCAAGAGGAACGGTGCAGGCTCCGAATGCCGGCCACTTCCATCAGGGTTGAGGAGCCTTCGCCGGTGTTGCGGATGGCGCGCCAGCTGGGGCGGATGGCTGCGCGTTCCCATGCTGCTCTGCATTGTCCAACGTTAGAATTTGAATCTCTCCACGAAATTGATGATATTGCTTGAAGACAACGTCATTAAGCGCTGTCCTTTTGAATCGGGTTAAGTAAGCTCCAATGCCAAACTTGGGGTTCCGCTCCATCGTCGCTTCTGATATGGAGACGCTCTTGAGGGGACACACATAGGCTTTCCCGCCGATGTCGACGAGGCCGTATTCAACAGCGACGTCGGCCCTGACAATTGGGAAGATCGGCTGCAGTTCCGGCTGCACAGCCAGGCGAAGTATGGCGCCGCTGGCGGGATCGATGGCGATCTCGCCATGATAACCGGGGAATATATCGAACATGCCCGGCATTTCCCCTATCTGGGGTGGCCCGTCCGGGTACCAGACGCAACAGTGTTTCACCTCATAATGCGACATCTCTCTCGGTACCGAAAAGTGAAAGACGGCCACGTGGCCGGCCGCACCCTGTTCCCAATGGCTCCACTCCATTTTGGTATGGATGATGTCGTTGAACACAATGTCAAGAAGCGGGCCGAATTCTCCCACGGCGTTGAGACCGTTCGTCAATTGCTTCTTACCGGGTTTTGTTTCCTGTTTCTCGTCGACAACTTCACTACCGTCCCGATAGACCACCGTGGCAGTGGATGTTCCAACAAAATAAAATCGGGCTTCCGCGGCGGCAATTCGAGAGGCACTGCCATTCCCCTTCAGGTTGTTCTGGAACTCGGTCGTATCCCGCGCCGCGATAAAATCCGGAAGCCTGTGCATCGTTCTACCCACAAAGACTTCCGCCAACGAAACGATTTGGCGCTGCGCGGCAAGGTCCGGTTTGGCAACTGCTGGAATCTCACTTGCGGGCGGATTGAGAAATGCCGACGCGTCGGCCAGCGCAACCAGCGCTTGACGGGCCTTCGGACCCGGCAACTCCGCACTCAAACGCGTGAGCCTGGCCGTGCCCAGGCGCTCGGTGAGCTCTAACTCAAAGAGTCGCGTCGCCAGTTTTGCATCGGGCTTGCCCTGGAAACTGCTCAGCAACTGTTCCAACCGCTGCACAGAAACTGGTTCGAGCTCGACGGCAGGCGACGCAACCCCAGGCATCGCGATGCACGCCAAAATGCACAGAAGCGCCAAGCTCCGCATCGCGCCATCTCCTAACCAGCAACAGGATTTCAGCGATTTGAACATTTCCGTGGAATCACCCAGCATCCGTGGACGGACATGCCCAGGGAAGCCATTATAAGAAGCAGGAACCGGCCGTGCAGATCCAAACGCCTCATCTGGTCAGCGAATGCTTTGTTTGTGTCCGCAATCATTGGACATCTGCCATGGATTGGCGGTTATTACAATTTCGTCCCGATCGGCCGCCAGACAGCAATTGACGACTCATCCACGCTTTGGGCGCGCGCGCCGCGGATTCGGCGGGCGGGTCGACTCGCGAATCACCAGCTCAGGCAAAATGGCCACCACATCCGGGAATGTAGCCTGGCCGCGAATCCGCTGAAGCAGGATACGCGCAGCAACCATGCCCATTTGCTGCAGCGGCTGGCGGATGGTTGTCAGACTGGGATTGTGGTAAGCCGCGCTCTGGATATCGTCGAAGCCGACTATCGAAACGTCTTCAGGAACGTGCAAGCCGTGATCCATGAGGGCGCGAATGGCCCCGATGGCCGACACGTCGTTGTAGCACACGAGGGCGGTAAAGTCCACGCCGCGGCTGACCAGCTCGGTGGCCGGCCCAAATCCCATCTCCGGAGTGGAAACCCGCACCTGGATCTGGACCATCATCTCGGGTGGTACGTCGAGCTTCAACTCCCGCGCCACCGCCATCTGGCACTCCCATCGATCGTCGGCATCGGAACTGTGGCTCCCGCCGCGCATGAACGCTATCTTGCGGTGGCCCAACTGCACCAGGTGTCGGAGCTGCAATTCAGCCGCGCGCCGCTGATCGAGCACGACGTTGGTGACTCCCTCGATTTTGCGATGCCCGGCCACCGCAACCACTGGCAGCTTGAGGCTGTGCTCAAGAAACGTGTCTACCAGGATGAACCCTTCCACGCAGCGATCCATCAGCAACCGCGGATACTCCTCAATCAGGTCGGGCTTGCGGCGGTGGCTGGCGGTGAGGTAGAAGTAGCCTTCCTCGATGAGGAATTCCTCCATGCCTGTGAGAATCTGGGCCGCGTAATTGTCGTTCAGATCGGGTATGAGGACGCCCACTGAAAACGTTTGCCGCTTACGCAGGGACCTGGCATAAAAGCTGGGCCGGTATTCGAATTTGGCTGCTGCATTCCTCACCCGGTCCCGCGTTTCCTGCGGGATGGAACGGACACCAGGGGCATTGTTCAGCACCAGCGAGATGGTCGCCGGAGACAGGTTGAGATACTCCCCCAGAGTGCGCAGGCTGATCGCTTGCCCTGGCTGAGGCTCAGCTCCCGATTTGCTTCGCTTTGCCATGTATATCTGTTTTAGCACCGATGGAGTCTTACGTGCGGCAGATTCAACTGTTTAGGCGCTTTTTCGGGCTAGTTTGGCCGGGAACGAGGGTGGTTCGCGGCCGGCCGGCGCCTGGAGAGAGGCGTTGCCGAATCATGCGAGCCATCGTCCGCGCGTTCGGGAGGAGAAAAACGCCTTTCTGGACGTACAATCGATTACAGCCCGAACCTCGCGGAGGGATGGGTGAGCGGTTGATACCGGCGGTCTTGAAAACCGTTGTGCCTGAAAGGGTACCGGGGGTTCGAATCCCTCTCCCTCCGCCACATAAACTATTTATTATCAATATCTTACATCGTTCCTCTTCATTCTATCTCTACTGGCGAGATAAAACAAACTTCCTCAGTCAGATGTAGCGAAGTTCGCTCCCCTTCTGTTACTTGCTTCTCACTTTCGCGGTGCCCCGCTTGTGTTGTTCTGCCGTTATAGGCAAATCTGCCCGCCGTCCGTAAAGAGCAGGTCGAGATTCCAGTAAATACACTGCCAGAAGCCGCCCTGCCAGGACTGATCCGAAAGTGAACATCGCTCCTTCGTATAACTCCTTCGTGTGCATCACTTTTCCTGCTGGGTAATGCTGAGCCGCCGGCGAAGTGTTCGGCGCTTGATGAGCAGGAAGAACACTGGAACAAGAATCAGGACGTGAATCGTTGACGTAATCATTCCACCAACGATCGGGGCCGCAATCGGTTTCATCACGTCTGAACCTATGCCGGTTTCCCAGAGGATCGGCGCGAGACTCGCTATTACCGCCGTTACGGTCATCAGTTTGGGACGGAGGCGCTGAACCGCGCCTTCGATTACGGCCTGCTCAAGGCCGCCTTCGGTCAATGAAGCGTTCTCAGATAAGTGGCGCTCGAATGCTTCGTGCAAATAGACGACCATCACTACGCCGGTCTCGACCGCGATGCCGAACAGGGCAATATAACCAACCCACACCGCGACGCTGAAGTTATAGCCGAGTGCCCACTGGAGAAGCAATCCGCCGGACATGGCGTATAGTGTGGGAAAAATCAACACAGCCGCCTCTATAGCGGATTTAAAGACGAGATAGAGAAGCATGAAGATCACAAAGAAAACGATGGGCAAAATGATCAAGAGTCGCTGCTTGGCGCGCATCTCAAACTCGTATTCACCGGCCCAGCGCCAGGTGTAGCCCGAAGGCAATGTGAGTTTCTGCTCGAGCAGCGCGTTGGCGCGTTTGACAAAACCACCGTAATCGCTGGTCTTCAGGCTCAGGTAGACGTACCCGGTAAGCAATCCGCCTTCGTCACGGATCATGGCGGGGCCGCGCGAGTAATAGACGCGCGCAACTTCGCTCACTGGGATCTGCGCGCCGGACGGCGTGGGAATCAGTGCCTTCGACAACGAATTCGAGGTGTCGCGGAAGTCATGCAGATAACGGACTGCGATGGGAAACCGTTCGCGGCCTTCGATGTTTTCGGCAATGTCCATGCCGCCGATCTCAGAAGATACGACGCGTTGCACATCGGCGACGGTGAGGCCGTAGCGCGCGGCGGCCAACCGGTTCACATCCACATTCAGATAGAAACCCTGCGAAACGCGCTCGGCATAAACCGAACTGGATTCAGGCATTGCGGAAAGCACCTGCTGCATCTCGGCGCCAAGGTTTTGAATGCGCGTTGTATCGGGTCCCTGAATCTTGATTCCAATGGCGGTCTTGATGCCCGTGAGTTCCATGTCGAGGCGGTTTTCGACCGGCATGGTCCAGGTATTCGTCAGCCCGGGGAACTGCAACTGTTCATCCATTGCGCGAATGAGCTTGTCGTAGGTCATTCCGGCGCGCCACTGCTCGCGTGGCTTCAGCATGATGGTGGTGTCGTACATGTCGAGCGGAGCGTTATCGGTTGCGCTGTCAGAGCGCCCGACGGTTCCAAATACCGTCGACACTTCAGGAAACGAGCGAATGATACGGTCCTGCTGCTGCATGAGCGAGGCAGCCTGGGTGATGGAAATGCCGGGCAACGAGCTGGGCATATAAAGCGAAGACCCTTCATAAAGGGCCGGCATGAACTGGCTGCCCAGGCGGAAACTCAGTGGGATGGTCGCAGCGAGAAACGCAAGATTAAGCGCGATCACGATCTTCCAGTGGCGCAAGCTCCAGCGGAGGACCGGCATGTAAATTGCCTGGCTGACGCGGGCCAAAGGGTTTTTCGACTCGGGAAGCATCTTGCCGCGCAGGAAGAACGGCATGAGCGCCGGAACCAGCGTTATGGAGAGCAGTGAAGAAAAGATCAGGGCCAGCGTCTTTGTCCATGCGAGCGGGCGGAACATGCGGCCTTCCTGCGCTTCCAACAAAAAGACCGGCAGGAACGAGACAACGATGATGATGAGCGAATAAAACAACGCGGGACCGACCTGCTGCGCTGCTTCGACAAGGATGCGCCGGCGTTCGGGGCCGTTGAGCTCGGCCGCACCATTGCGTTCGGCAAGGTGCCGGTACCCGTTTTCGACCATGACGATTGCCGCGTCGATAAGCACACCGATGGCCAGCGCCAGGCCGCCCAGTGACATGATGTTCGAGCTCACCTGCAGGAAATACATGGGAATAAATGCCGCAAGAACGGCGATGGGCAGCGTGAGAATGGGGACCATTGCAGAGCGGAAGTGAAAGAGAAAGAAGATGCAAACGAAGCTCACAATGATAGCTTCGACAATCAGATCGCGCTTGAGCGTATGGATGGACTGGTTGATAAGCCACGAGCGATCGTAAGCGGTAACGATCTCGACGCCAGGCGGTAATGACGGGCCAATCTCTTTGAGCTTGGCTTTAACGCCGTCGATGACATTAAGAGCGTTTGTGCCGTAGCGCATTACCACGATGCCGCCTACAGTTTCTCCCTCGCCCTGCCAATCGGCCGCGCCGCGGCGCACGTCGGGGCCAAGCGTAACTGTACCCAGATTGCGCACAAGTACGGGCGTGCCATTCTTGTCGGCGACTGGAACGTTTTCGAGATCGGCAACATTGCGCAGGTATCCCAGGCCGCGAATCATATACTCGGCGCCGCCCATTTCGAGCACATCGCCGCCCACCTCGTTGGTGCTTTGCCGAACGCGATCGATGACCGTTGACGCCGAAATCCCGTAGGAAAACAGTTTCTGCGGATCGAGATTCACCTGATACTGGCGCACAAAGCCGCCAATCGTTGCAACTTCGGCCACGCCGGGCACAGTCTCCAGCTGATAGCGCAAAAACCAGTCCTGCAGGGTGCGCAGGTCGGCGAGGCTGCGGGTGTGCGAGCGATCGACGATGGCGTATTCGTACACCCAGCCGGCGCCGGTCGCATCCGGCCCGATAAGCGGATTCACTCCGGCCGGCAACCGCCCGGTGAGCTGCTGCAAGTACTCCGAGACTCGGGACCGTGCCCAGTAAAGGTCGGTTCTGTCGTCGAAGATGACGAAGACGCACGAGTCACCGAACATGGTTTGCGCGCGAACGCTCTTCACGTGCGGAGCGGCCAGCAGCGCGGTGACGATGGGATAAGTGATCTGGTCTTCAACCACGTCCGGCGGCTCGCCCGGCCAGTTAGTGTGGACAACAACCTGCACGTCGCTTATGTCGGGGAGCGCGTCAAGGGGCACCCGCTGCAGCGACCACGCGCCGGCGATGGTAAGTAGAATCGCGGCTGTGAACACCAGGAATGGGTTGCAGGCGCACCATGCAATCGTTCGCGAGATCATCACATTCCTCCCGTGGCGTCGACGGTCAGCTTTTGCGTGGCGACGATAGCGCCGGCGCGTTGTACGGTCACGATCACCTGCCAGGTGCCCCCGGAGTCGAGCTCGAGCGGTCCTTCGTAGACTCCCTGCCCCCTGGCGGAAAGCGCTGGGGCCGCGTGTTGCGCAGCCATACCCATTGCCGGCATGGCAGGCATAACGAAGATGGCCGAGATCTGGACTCCATCCACGGGTTTTCCATCGGGGCCAGTGAGCTTGATGCGCACTGAGTTCTTGCCTTTTTGCGGAGACGACGGCTCCGTCGTCATCTCGATCTTGATTTGCGCAGGCTGAATTGCAGCTGCCTGAGATTGGGCCGCGGTGGAATTCCCGTTCTGTTGCGCCGGATTGAACGATCCGAGCGCCGCCTGCAATTGCGCTTCAGAATCCACCAGGAAATTGGCCGAGCTTACGATGTGCTCGCCCGGGTGCAGCCCCTTAAGCACTACGATTGTGTCGTCAATCTGCGGACCGGTCTGGATCTCGCGCGGTTCCAGATTTCCCTGTCCGTGGTCGATGAACGCAATGGAGCGAGAACCTGACTGTAGGACGGCAGTAGCTGGAATCACCAACTGCTTGCCGAGCGCGATGTCGATGTCGACGTTGACATACATTCCCGGCTTAAGGACGACGCCTGGATTACGCAAGACAAGGCGCACGCGCACCGTGCGCGTTGCTGGATCGACCTGGGGCAGAATCTGGTCGACCCTTCCGTTGAAATCGCGGCCGGGATACGCATCGACCGTGACCTGCGCCTGATCACCGGGTTTCAAGCGGCCTACTGCGTCCTGATAGACGTTAGCGTACACCCATACAGTGGAGAGATCGGCGATGGTGTAGAGCTTTGTGTCGGGTTGAACGTATGCGTTAGGCAGCGCATTGCGCTCGACGATGAAGCCTGATGCCGGTGATTCGACCGCAATCTCCCGCACAACCTTGCCGCTTTGCTCGAGCGTAGTAATCACGGTGGCAGGAACACCGAACTGGCGAAGGCGCTCTTCCGCCGCATCCAGAAGCCAGCCGCTCTCTTGAGTGGCCATTCCATGCGGATCTGAAGGGAGAGTCTTCCGGTTCTGCCGTGCCAGCAGATACTCCTGCTCGGTGCTCACCAGATCGGGGCTATAAATTGTGAAGAGCTGCTGACCTTTTTTCACATATTGATAAGTTTCGTTGGCGTAGACGCTTTCAATCCAACCTGGAAAGCGCGTTTGAACATAGGAGAGGCTCTGCTCATCAATTTCCACGTTGCCAGGAACGCTCAGCTTGTCGCTCACAATTCTCGTCTGTGCAACGGCCATCGACACGCCGATTTGCTGCAGGCGTTGCGGAGAAATCTGAAAAGGACCGAGCTGCGGTTCTGAGCTGACCGGCGAAGAGTTGTCCTGCGAGGCGGTTGTACTTGAAGCAGCCGGGCCGCGCGCGACAACAGGGTCGCCCGTTGGCGCGGCAGGCGCCAAATGATTTCGATGCAGGAGCAGATAGCCAACCACTGCCGCCAGCGCGGCGCAGGCCAGAAGAGCCATGAAGAATGCTTGACGATATAAACGGTCGCTCATCGCGTTGCCTCCGGTGCTGCTGCTTGTGGTTGTTCCTGCGTTCCGCCGAGCGATTTATCGAGGGGAGCCCCGACCGCGAGTTCAAGATCGGCCATGCTGGTGGCGAATTCGCCCATCGACTGGAACCACGCCAGATTCACGTCGATCACCGCCATCTGGCTGTCAATCAGGTCGAGAAGATCGGTCTGGTTGTTTTCGTAGGCGATAACCGCGGCGTGGAGCGTCGCATCAGCCTGGGGCTCAAGCGAATCGTGATACGTGCGGGCCAGACGCTGCGCCGAACGAGCCTCGGCCAACGCTTCGTTGATCTGCCCGAAGGCCGCATTGCGCATTGCGGCCACTTCGGCGTCTTGCTCCGTGACCTTCACCGCCGACTCCTTGATCTCAGCCTCATGCTTGTGCCGATTGAGCCAGGGCAGTGTCATCGAGCCCTCGAACATATAGTTGTTGCGTGGATCGGAGCCAGCAGGCATCAGCATGTAACCGCCCGCGATGCTGAAGTCGGGCACGAAAGCTCTGCCTGCGAGCGCTTGTTCCTGGCGGCTCTTGTCGGCGACTGCCTGCGCTTCAAGCAGATCGGGGCGCGACGATAGCGAGAGCTGCTGCAATTTCTTGTGGTCAGGCAAGTCCGTGCGGATACCGAAATCGCCCTGCACACGTATGGGTGTGGCCGGATCACGACCGAGCAACGTATTGATCCGCGTGCACGCAATTTCCGCATCGCGGTCGAAACGAATCATGTGCTCTTCCAGGCGTGTCATCGCCAGCTGTGCCTTTAACACATCCTGTTGCGGAACCTTACCCACCGTGTACTTGATGCGGGCCGCTTCAACGGCTTGGCGCGCGATGTCGACATGCTGGTCGTGAATGCGCATCTCTTCCTGCGCCAGCAACAAGTCAAAAAAGGCCTTGCGAACCTGGACGCGAACCTGCAGGCGTACAGCCTCCAGTCCATTCTTAGCTTGGGTCACGTCGGATTCGGCGATGCTGGTTTGAAGAGTGCGTTTTCCCGGACCGGGGAACGACTGGCTGAGCATCAGCATGTTTTGTGCTGCGTTGTAATCCCAGGGTTTGCTGAGCGGAACTTGCCAGTTGCGAACCATCAACTGGGGATCGTCAAGCCTGCCCGTGGTAGGAACGTGGGCCTCAGCCATCGAAACTTTCCGCGCGGCCACGTGAATCTCAGGATTCTCTGCGAGCGCGATCCGCTCAACCTCGTCTATAGTCAGCGTCGGCGTTGAAGCATCAGCCGGCTTCGGGCTGTCGATAAGCCGATTGAAGGCGCTTAGTTCGCCGCTTGCGCCCGGCGTTTGCGCGGCGCCGCTGTTTGCAGGCGCAAGAACGGAGACAAAGCAAAGTGCAATAACAAAGGTTTTCATTTTCCCCTCGAATCCATGGGTGGTCATGGGGGCGGTTCACGGCATGGACTCGAGTACGCACCGCGCGAAGCGCACCGGGGCACACGAATCCTCAGTCAGGAATCGAGGGGCAGATCAGATTCGAAGGATGGTGCTGGCGCCCGATTGGGATCGTGAGGGCGGAGCTTTAGTGGAGATCGGGCATTGACCCGCAATGCGATCGAGATCGGGCGGAAGTGCCGAAACGAACGACTGTGCGGCCCCAATCTGAGGCTCGGACATCACCACACGGCTCTGCGGTTCGGCCGTCCCGGACGAGTGCAACTGGCAGCAAGGGTGAGCGGCGCTCATCGTCGCCGAATCGCAATCCACCATCATCGCCAGACAGCATGAGTGGCAGGGACCAGGCGTCATGCAGGCGAGTGCCGGGGCAGCGGCCCATAGAGCCACAACCGCCAGCATCAGAATCGCGCCTTTTCTGCCCATGTGCATAGATTACACCGATTGCTTCTTTTCAAGCTTGCGGGGAAATGGGGCTTCCTTGCAGTGATTTGAATCACGTGTTGAATCGAAACTGCAAATGCCCGCCGTTCGGGTAATTCCGTTCTACCGTGTCCACTTCGCAACACGTTCTCAGTCGTTCAGTGACGTTCATACTCGTGGTTAAGACCGCAAGACTGAGTGGCGCGTCACAAAAACTCCTGTACCTGAAGCGTACTCAGGAACCGCGTTTTCTGCGTCCTGACCGTCTTGAGCGTCCAGCATTCCAAATAACCTGTTTAGAATCAATGCATATCGGCAATTCGAATCTCCCTCCATCCGCCACGTAACATGCTTATTATCAATGATTTACATAACTTTTCTTCTTCTCTTCGCAAATGGCAACATAAAGTCAACTTCCTCAATCAGGTGCAACGAAGTTCGCTCCCCTTCTGCCACTTGCATCTCTGCTTCCGCGGCGCCCTGCTTGTCTCGTCCGGCCGATGTGGGCCAATCTGTCCACTGTCCGTGGAACTGGGCGATACTCCAGGAAATACACTGCCATAAGCCGACTTCAAATCACAAATCCGATCTCAGCATTTGCCTTGGCGATTTGGCATTATTCCAGAAAGGCTCTGAAGCCTGCGTCGATTTAGGGGACGAATCATTGCGGGCCTCCCAGAGGCGCGCTCATTCAGTGCCATTCAGCGAATGACACGCGAGAAAGCGATCAGAGAAACCACACGCGCCGAATAGCCGTCGCCGAAGGCTGAGATAAAAGTGCTAAAGCCCATACATCAATGCCCTCCGACTGGTCCCGAGATCTGTGTCTTCTTCATAAAAAACAGGGCTATCGCGCTTGCCAGCAATACGCAGCCGAGCGCCAGGAAGCAATCCCCATATGCGAACAGGAATGCCTCACGGCGAACGATCCCGCCTACGGCGCCGATTGCCCGCATGTTAGCCGAATACGGATCGCTGCCCTGCGAGAGAAAGTAACTTGCTGTTTGCTGCAATCGTTCCTGCACTGCGTCCGAGTAAGCAGTCACAGCTTCTCCGACTCGTTCCGAATGGAATCGCTCCCTCATCGAAAGCAGTGTCGAGAGCCCAGCGATACCAATCGATCCGCCGATGTTACGCATCATGTTGAACAGTGCCGATGCCGCACCGCTTTCTCGGCCCTTGGCCATGCCGGATGTGGTGACGGCTGAGAGAGGAGTCATGATCAACGGCTGGCCCAGCGCGCGGATAATCAGCGGGATATAGAACTGAGGTCCTGCGAAATTCGAATCGAGTTGAATATCCAGGAAGGAGCTGCCGCCGAAAAGAAGAATCCCGACTCCAATAAGGATTCGCGCATCCACAAACTTCATCAACTTCGGTATCAGTGGGATCACAACCAGTTGCGGAAGTCCCATCCAGATGATCACCGTTCCGATCTGGGTCGCACTGTAGCCGTGCATCTGTCCCAGGTATAAGGGCAGAATGAACACCACGCCGTAGAGACCAATCCCAAGCACAACATTGACGATGCTGCCCAGCGCGAAATTCCTGCGCGCAAACAGGCGCAGGTCAACCAGCGGCTCTTTCTGTCGTAACTCAATCAGGATGAAAGCGGGAATGAAAATCGCCGCAGTCCAGGCAAGTTTTAGAATGCCCGGATCGCCTAACCAGTCTTTACGATTTCCGTCTTCAAGCACGATCTCAAATGCGGCAAGGCCGATCGCCATGGTCGCGATTCCCCACCAGTCACCCTTTTTCAGCAGCCCCAGATTCATGGGCTGCTGTTCCATGGTGAACCACACTGTCGCAATCAGTAGTATTCCGGGAATGATGTTGATGTAGAAGACAAATGGCCATCCGTAATTGTCAGTCAGCCACCCGCCAAGCAACGGCCCCAGCGCAGGAGCAAAAGTTGCCGTGACCGTGAACATGGCCATGCCAATTGCCCGCTTTGACGGTGGAAGGTAGGTGAGGATGACCACGAAAGAGAGTGGAATAAGTACGCCGCCGGTGAAGCCCTGGCACACGCGAAACAGGATCATCAAATCCAGCGAATGCGTCTGACCGCAGCAAACAGAAAAGAAGACGAACAAGATCGAGTTCACCAGAAGATATTTCCTCAGCGAGAACGCAGCGGATAGCCAGGAGGTCAACGGGATCACCACAATCTCGGCTACCAGATAAGACGTCGGCACCCACGAAATCTCATCTGAACTGGCTGCAAGCGTTCCTGCAATGTCGCGCAGTGAGGAGTTAGTAACAATAATGTCCAGCACTGCCATGAAGCAGCCAAGAAGAGCCCCCATCACGCATATCCAGGTCTTCAAGGAGACACGATCTGAGCCGTCTGTAGAGAAACCTCCCGCTGCCCCAGACAGATTGAATGTAGTGATCGCCATCTCGGTTCTCCCTTACTTGGTGGTCACGGTAACAACAGCCGACATGCCGGGCGCTAGCAGGTTCTCATAGCCGCGGACGCTGTCCTCGTCGAGAACGATCTTCACTGGGATGCGCTGCACGATTTTCGTGAAATTCCCCGTCGCATTATCCGGGGGCAGCAGCGCGAATTCGTTGCCGGAGCCGGGAGCGAGGCTGTCCACGTGTCCATGAAACTTGTGCTGTGAAAAAGTGTCGATCTCCACTTCGACCCTCTGCCCGGTACGCATCTTCGCCAATTGTGTTTCCTTGAAATTGGCCACCACCCAGGGCTGGTCTTCCACAATCGCCATCAACGGCTGCCCCACCTGCACGCGCTGTCCAGCCTCCACCGACTTTCTACCGATTCGTCCGCTCGCAGGGGCCTTGATGATGGTGTAGGAGAGCTGAAGCTTTGCGTCCTCCAGGGCGGCCGTTGCCTGCGCCACCGCGGCCTGCGCCGTTGCAAACTGGCCTTCGCGCACCCGCGTCTCAAGCCTCGTAGCCTCCGCAGATTGCAGTCCGCCCTGGGAGTTCGTCAACAATCCTTCCGTCCGAACCACGCCTTCCTGCGCTGCAACCAATTCCGCCTGTGCCTGCCGCACCTGTTCCTGGGCTGCGGATTGTGCGGCGATGGCAACCTGGTAACTCGCCCGCTGATGATCCACAGTCTGCTTCGAGACCTGCTCCTTCGCATAAAGATCTTCGTATCTGTGCAGGTCGGTATCTTCCCGCTGCAGCGTTGCATTCGCCTCTTCAAGCTGGGCCTGCGCACGCGGAACTCCAGCTTCGGCAGCGGTGACGGCAGCTTTCGATGCCAGTATCTGTGCCTTCGCTTCTCCAATGGTCCCCACCGCTTCGGTCGTCTGCGCCGTTGCTGCCTGCGATGTGGCGCGGATTGCAGCTTCCGCTGTATCAGCCTGCCTTCCCGCCGCATCAAGAGCTGCCTGCGCCTGGTCAAGTCTCACCTTGTAGTCCTTAGGATCAAGGATGACCAGAGTCTGCCCCTCAACCACATGCTGGTTGTCGTCGATCAGCACCAGCTGCACTGTGTCCGTCACACGAGCGCTAATCGGATGCAGATGGCCCGCCAGGTACGCATCGTCCGTCTCTTCATGATTGGCTGACCACACCAGGTATCGAACACCGAACACCAGCATCAGGGTCAGGGCCGCGCCGCCACCCAACATTAAGAGCGCCTTCTTTCGCCGAGCGATTCCACTCGTGCTCGGAGGTTGAGGTACTGTGGCGAGTTCTTCGATTTCCGGCTCCATCACTGCTTGACTCATGACATTCTCCTTTCCTGAGAATTGAAGTTTTTTAGAAATGTGTGTACGTCTGTTGCTCGCTGCCCACAGCGCGAGCCAGCTGCGCGCGCGCAATGTTGTAGCGATACAGCGCGCCAATCTCCGCGTCGTTTGCACGGGCCAGCGAGTCCTGCGCTTGTGTCACCTCGATGTTGTCCGTAACGCCTGCCTGAAACCGGCCCTGCGAGAGAGTCACTTCCTCATTGGCCAGTTGCACTTGCTGCCGGCCAAGCTCAACCTGGTGCAAGGCTGCTTGCAACTCAACCTGCCCGTCACTCACTTGCTCGGTAACCTGGTTCCGCTCCTGCTCCAGTTCTTTCTCCGCCCGCAACTCGGCCAGCGCCGTGCTCTTCCGCTCTGCTCTAAGCCGCTCGCTGGTGAAGATGGGAACCTTCAGGCTCACCCGATATTGATATCCGGGAGTGGAGGTATCGAACGTCTCACCCTGCTCACCCCAGTAACCGTCGAACTTCAACGTCGGCAACGATTCCGCCACGGCGGCCCTATGTGCAAGGTCGGCAGCCTTGATGCTCTCTGACCGGGAGTGCAGTTCGGGCCGTTGCTGAATCGCTGTTGTCAGCGGATCGGAAAGATCGAGCGCGGGTGTCGAGAAAAAATCCTGCTGGTCTGCAACTTCGATCTGCTCGCTCGCTGGAACATTCAGGATGCTCTTCAACGCATCGAGAGTAGTGTCCGCATCCCGCTGGGCATCAATCAGGCCTTGCTTCTCTTCGGTGAGCCGCACCTGGGCGCGCGATACATCAATCTTGCTCGCAACACCATCGTTGAGCAGATCTTGTGCCTGGCGCGCCAGCCGGCCGGCCAGTTCCACGCGCGACTCGGCAGCGGTGATGCTGGCAAGCGCGCGAAGATGAGCCATGTATTCGCTCACGGTCAGCAGCACAGTCTCTTCGCGGACCGTCTGCTCATCCGCCCGGCTCGCCAGCAGGCGGTGCCCACTCGCCTGGTACTGATCGATCAAGGTCAGATCGAAGGCCGGCGTCGAAAAAGTTGGTCCCATGTGAATGGCCTGATACGGACCCACTGCATGGGGAATGATCGCGGGTTGCACGCCGAGCTGCGCCTTGGTGTTATATCGGGTCATTGCGTCGTCGCCGTCGAAGCCCGCCTGGGGTAGCAGCTCCGCCCGCGCCAGCGCGCGATCCTGTTGCTCGCTTGCCGTTTCAATATTGGCGATCTGAACATCGAGGTTCTGTTTGAGCGCCAGATCGACGGCGCCGGTCAGGGTCAGACCTTCGGCCGCACTAGACGCGCTAGACGAGTTTGCCGCATCCTGGGCCATCGCCGCTTCTGCGCGGGCGCCGAGGAGAAGCAGAAGCAGCCCGGCCGCGACTATGCTTGTTTTCAAACGGAGCCCGCCTTTGTTTGCACCTGTTCTGAACATTTTAACCTCCGCTATTGACCAGCCAGTCAGTCAGTTATGAGATGATTCGCGGTTCCCAATTGGTTGCACTTTTTTTACTTCTCTTGAGTCACGCCCTTTTTCACAAAGGCCAGCACTTCCGCGGAATGCTTTTTCATCGAGGCTTCGCTCAGCGGATTGGGACCCCTGCGGGCATGCGACAGGTTGTTTGCGGCACAATAGTAAAAACCGCAAAGTCCTACAATATTGATGGCGCCATGCCACGCATCCATCTGCCTGAACTCGCCGGCAGCTATCCCCTTCTTCAGCAATGCCTCAACCCGTCTATAAAAGTACGGCATTCCCAACTCGCGCATGTGCTCCCCGCCTCCCTGAATGCTCTCCAGCATGAAGATCACTGGTGCAAGAGGCCGAGCCTTCATCGCGGCAAGCAGGTCCTCTACCAAAGACAACAAGGAATCCGCGGCGGTCTGATTTCTGTCCACCGGCTTACTCAGCACCTCGCGGAATGGCTCATAGGCGCGTTCCAAAACCGCCTCAAACAGCGCTTCTTTGCTTTTGAAGTAATGAAAGATCATCCCCTTCACCACATTCGCCCGCCCAGCAATGCTCTCAGTGCGCGCTGCGGCGAATCCATTGATGGCGAATTCAATCTCGGCCGCGGCCAGGATGGCCGGCAACGTAACCTCCCGATCCCTTGTCTGCGTGCGATGCGGCTTACCTTCGATCATGGCTGAATTTCCCATGGAGTCTCCTCGCTTGAAAAACTATACTACTGACTGACTAGATGGTCAATAGAGAAAGGAGATGCAATTCCCGGCAAAAAGAAGGGGCCGGTATGATCTCCGGCTGATGGCAACAGTGAGATAACCGGCCAATCTCCTGGTTCATGCCCTGCAGCCTGTAGGTAAGAA
>CAYWMR010000013.1:0-23902 GCA_964458965.1 uncultured Occallatibacter sp.
GCCAAGGGCGAGGGCCGGAAGCAGTTCCATTCCATAGCGCAGGTTGTACCAGGAGTGGGGCCACCAGGTGGGGAGAAAGATGGGCACCGATCCGTAAGCCACCGAGTATGCATAGAAAGGAACCGGCAACCATAACAGCATGGCCCAGAGCAGGGCCTGGCGGCGCGCGATAAGCCATCCCCAGGCCGTTCCCAGGAGAGCCAGGATGAGCAGCACATTGCCCCATGCAACTGCGGCGGTGTCCAACTCGGCAGCTTTCACGAAAAAGAGGAGTGAGACCCATGGGTCATGCCAGCCGGGATGCGGGGGAAATCCGGGCGTCGAAGTTTTTATCTCGATAGCCTTTGCCGAGTATGGGCCGCGCGCAAAAAAGAGCCAATCGCCGAAGGCATAGGAGTTGTAGACGAACCATATAACCGGAGCAGCGACAACCAGGACGCTGGCCAGCCAGAAGGACGGGGAACGCATTGCGCCACGCCGGAGTAGAACAACGCCGATTGCGGACCAGGCGAGCAGTGCCATTACCCATCCGTCGTAGCGGGTGAAGATTGCGGCTATCAGGACCAGAGCAATGAGCCAGAGCAGTCTTGTGGCTTTGTACGAGGCCGCGCCCGCAGGGGCTAAAGCCCGCGACGATTCTGCGGCATCTTCGGCACGACTAAAGTCGTGCCCCGATACAGAGCCAGAATTCTTCAACGGGCTCTTAGGGATCTCATCCTGGCCCGCTGATACGGATCCAGAGTTTTTCAATGGGCTTTCAGGTGCTTCATCTCGGCCTGCTTCATCAAGGCACGCCCTCCACTCGACGAGCCAGATGGCGATCCAGATCATCTCGCACAGAAAGAGCGGCTCGGTCATAGCCGTGGTTTGGAGGTAGAGAAGATTGGGATTGGTAGCGAAAACGGCCAGGGCCAGTGCGGCAGCGGGTGGACGGAGCCAGTGACGCGCCAGCCGGTAGACACCCACGCAACCGGCAAGGTAGGCAAGGGCGGACGGAAATACGCCGGCAAATCCGTTGGCCCACCAGGAGTAGATCTGGACGAAAGGGAGGAGCAGGATGTGGGGCAGCGGCAGCCACACTGAGCCAAGCTGCGTGAGCCGGGGCAGACGCGAATCGAAGACTCGGCGGGCGATGTGGAGATGAGCAACCGCATCGCCATAGTTGAGCATGGCGTTGTGCCGCCAACTCCACGCGACCGCTGCCAGGGAGAGTACCACGCAGCAGGCAAGTACCCGTAAAAGTTCCCCTTGCAAGATGCCGGCCCGCGAGCCGGCCGTGCGGCGAATTGGGGTTTCAGTCAAGGTGGGTCAGCTCGCGGAAGAGTTTGAAGCGGTCGTCAATCTCAGGGCGGGTGAGGCTCTGCATTCTCTCGGTGCCAAAGCGCTCCACCGCAAAGGAGCCCATCACGCTGCCGTAAAACATGGCGCGGCGAAATGCGGGCGGCGTAATTTCGCGCTGCGCGGCCAGATATCCGAAGAAACCACCGGCAAAGCTGTCTCCTGCGCCGGTTGGATCGACAACTTCTTCCAGCGGCAGGGCAGGCACACGGAACGGCGGCCGGACTTCATCGCTGCCGGCAAAGCTGCGCTTACTGAAAAAAGCTGTGGCTCCATACTCACCGTGCTTGACGATGAGCGTATGGGGTCCCATTGCGAGCACCGCGCGCGCGGCCTGCACCAGATTGTTGTTGCCGGCCAGCATGCGCGTTTCGGTGTCGTTGATGAGCAGTACATCCAGACCTTTGAGCATCTCAAGCAGCGCGGAGCGATGATCTTTGATCCAGTAATTCATGGTGTCGCCGGCCACCATGCGGGCCTGCGGAAAGGAATCGCGCACACGGCGCTGCAGCACCGGATCGATGTTGGCGAGAAACAGGAATTTCGAATCGCGGTAGGCGTCGGGAATCTTGGGTTCAAAGGTGGCAAAGACATTGAGCTCGGTGTTATGGGTCTTGGCCTCGTTCAGGCTGTCGAGATAGGAGCCCTCCCAGAAGAAGCTCTTGCCCACGGCCCGCTCAATGCCGCGAGTGTCGATTCCGCGGGCATGAAATACAGACTCCTCCGCGACCCCAAAGTCTTCGCCTACCACGGCAATTACGCGCACGTCGGTAAAAAAGCTGGCGGCCAGCGAGAAATGAGTAGCCGCTCCGCCAAGGCAGCGTTCCTGGCGGCCTGCCGGGGTTTCAATAGAATCGAAAGCCACGCTACCTACTACGGTGATTGACATTGTTATTCCCTTCTTGACGAATTAGCTTGGTTTAGCTACGCCGGTTCCAGACGACAGGTTACAGAAAACTCATCTAACTTGCTACCAGCCCAGGTACTTGCCGAACAGCAGCCGAAGCTTCTGTTTTATATCGGCTGGAATTACATCGGGCGCGGTGAGGACGGCGTACTTTGCAGCACTTGCGCAAGCGCATGTGCGTTCGGTGGGCATGGCCGCGACCGCTGCCTTTACAACTCTTGCGGCGTTGTCGGCGTTCTTGTGCAGCACGGCCACAATCTCCTCGATGGTGACCGCATCGTGGCCTTCGCGCCAGCAGTCGTAGTCGGTGACCATGGCGACGGTGGCATAGCAGATTTCGGCTTCGCGTGCGAGCTTGGCCTCCTGCAGATTGGTCATGCCGATCACGTCCGCGCCCCAACTGCGATAAAGATTAGACTCGGCCCTGGTAGAGAACTGCGGCCCTTCCATGCAGACGTAGGTTCCACCCAGCTTGCCCACAACGCCCACTTCGGCGCAAGCCTGGGCCGCGGCCTTGGCAACCGTGGAGCAAACCGGGTCGCCGAATGCCACGTGGCCCACTATCCCATCGCCAAAAAACGTTGAAATGCGATTAAAGGTGCGGTCGATAAATTGATCGGGCATGACGAAGTCGGTGGGCTTGTGCTCCTCTTTGAGTGATCCCACGGCCGAGACAGAGAGGATGCGATCGACTCCCAGCTTCTTGAATGCGTAAATGTTGGCGCGAAAGTTTAGCTCGGAGGGAAGGAGACGATGGCCGCGTCCATGGCGCGCAAGAAAAGCTACTTTGCGGTCCTCCATCTCGCCCACAACGAAGACACTCGATGGGTCTCCGAAGGGTGTTTCGACGTGCACTTCGCGCATATTGGTGAATCCGGGCATGGAGTAAAGCCCGCTGCCGCCGATGATGCCGATCTCCGCCTGTGCCAATGCTTGCTCCTCAAACGAGGGCTCTTCAATCACCCGCGTGCCTGCTTTTGGCAAACATCTAAGTATAAAGGCAGGGCGCACAAGTGTCCCAGGCACGGCTCGTCGAGCCTACACTTTGGGCACAACAAACAGGGTGATTGACTGTGCGGGGAACGTGGTGCTGAGCGCGCTGACAGTGCTTCCCGCAGCCGGCGGAGTAATGTTTACCGCGGGCTGGGCGACAATTCCGGCCAGGTTGGCGTTCGAGTAAAGCCAGACCTGCGCCGCTTTTGTGGGTGACGCCAGATTGGCCAACGAGAGGGTGGCGGTCAGGTTGCCGTAAGTCTTGTTGATGACCACAACGGTGACTGCTCCGTCGGAGGAACGGACGGCTCCGTAGACCGAGAGCACGCCTTGATTGACGCTGGTAGAAGCCAACGCCGTGTCCCCGAACATGGACTTTTTTCCATCGTAGTTGCGGTAGATTTCGTATGCCATCAGGCCGGGAACTTGCTTCACTGGATCCGGAGGTCCCCAGAGCGTGGCCATGTCGAGGCCGTAGCTTCCGAAGATGCCCAGGATGTCGGCCTGCGCCACCGCGCCGTTGATGTTTTCCTGGCCGCCCCAGTTGTATTCGGAGAAGGCTATTTTGGTGCCGGGATAATCGCGCGCCACCCAGGCCTGGGCCATGGGAATGAGCTGCGGAGCCTGCAGCGGGGTGGAGCACGATGTGGTGTAGTTGGGGTCGGTAGTGTAATTCGGCTGCGGCTCGTTGGGATCGGTGTAGGTGGGGTCCCAGAACACGCGCGTGGAGTTGACCCGCGCCTGTTGTTCGCCGGTGTCTCCGGCGGTGGTCAAGCCGACTCCGTTGCCATTGTAGGTGGCCGCGAAATAGGTGTGCATGTCGAGATAATCGAGCAGACGAACGCTGTTTTTGGCTTGATAAGCCGCAAATTGCTGTAGGTAATACTCAATGAATGGAATGCCGCCATGCGCTGCGCGATCGGTTGGACCTGCCCATGGGGCAAAGCAGGGGCCGGTGTTCCATCCGTTTTCCATATCCTTTTTGGAGTAGAAATAGTTCCACCAATTGTCGATCACGGGACCGTTGATGAGGGCGGTGGGATCGGCGGTTTTGACTGCCAGCGCGGTGGCAAGTTCGTTTTGCGTCACCTCGTCATAAGTGGAGGCGAGGGGATGCACGTCGCGATGCCCGGCATCCCACCAGGCCGGCTCGTTATCCAGGTCGTACGCGTACACGCCGCCATTGGCAGCGGTGCCGAACTTGCTTACCAGGTAGGCGACCCATGCTCCGGTCCACGAGGGCCCGACCGGAGTGTCGGTTATGTTGGCTTCGCCGGTTGCATAGGGGATGTTGCATCCAGTTGAGCTGGTGCAGCCGCTCACACCCTGCGGGTACATGCCGTCCCCGCAACTCGACTTATAGGGGTCGAAGGCGAACTGCTGTGGAAAGGCAGTCGAGGAATAGCTGCAGGAGACGCCGTCCTTTGCCACCCATCCAAGAACAGGTACGGTTCCCAGAGTCTTGGCCCCGACCGCGGCATCGGCTGCTACCTGCGCATTGAAGGCGCTGGTGTCCTGCTGGCCGGTGGCGTTGGTCGAGTTCTCAAAGTACCAGTCACTGGCGGCATTGGTTACGTCGAGCACATAGTTGTAGCGGGAAGTGGCGTCTCCGCCCCAGCGATCGACCGGCAAGCCGATCGCGGCGGCAGCCGCGGCGTCGCTTGAGCCAGTGTAAAAGCTCATGCCGTAGATGAAGGGGCTGATGGCGTGCGTCTGGTTGCCCGCGTCTACGGTCAGCGCCGGGCCGGTGGCAGGGGATGGAGGAGCGAGGGTTACGGTGACGCTGCCGCTCTGTGCTGTGTCCTGAGTGCTGGTGGCCGTGACGGTTACGGTGGCCGGAGCCGGGTAGGGCGTGGTGTATAGCCCGGTTGAGGTGAGCGTGCCGGGGCTCAGTGCGCTGCCGGAAGGCGCCGCGACGGTCCAGCTAACCCCGCTGTTGAAGCTGCCCGTGCCCGCTACCGTGGCCGTGAACTGCACCTGGGTTCCGATGGTTGCCGTAGCGGGATTGGGCGTCACCGAGACCGACGTGACGGTGGGGCCGGATGGGAGGACTGGCGTAGGGGTGCCGGTTGATCCCCCGCCGCCGCAGGCTGCCGGCAGCATGCTCAGCCCGCTGGCCGTCAAGAACGCCGCATTCCAACCCATGCTTCTCATGCCGAAACTCCCGTAGGCGACTTTACTCATCTTGACTCGAACTTTCGCGCACCCAGACACGGCCGCATGCGCCTGCCGCAGCCCCATCTACTGCGGTACCACCAGCAGGGTGATGGATTGCGCCGGGAAGGTTGTGCTCAGCGTGCTGGTTGTGCTTGTAGCCGCAGGCGGCGTAACCGGGATGTTGGCCTGTGGCACTATCGCGGCGAGGTTGGCATTCGAGTAAAGGTAAGCCTTGGCTGGCCCGCTCGCATTCACGTTTGCGAGGGAGAGCGTTGACGTCTGGTTGGCGTACGTCTTGTTGATCACCATCACAGTGACGGAATTGTCGGATGTGCGCAAGGCTCCATAGACCGCCAGCGATCCCTCGGCATCTGCGCCTGCGACCGCACTGGTGGAGGCCAGCCCCATATCGCCGAAGGTGGACTTGTTGCCGTCGTAATTGCGGTACATGGCGAATGCCATCATGCCGGGAATCTGCCCGGATGGGTCGCTGGTCGGCCACATGGTGCCCAGGTCGAGGCCCTCGCGGCCGAAGATGCCGAGAATGTCCGCCTGGGCAAGCGCGCCATTGATGGCTTCCATGCCGCCCCAGTTGTATTCATCGATGGCCAGCTTGGTGCCGGGATAATCCCGGGCAACCCACTGCTTCATCATCGGAATCAGTTGCGGAGCTTGCAGCGGCGTGTAGCAGCTCGCAGCGTAGTTTGAATCAGTGGTGTAATTGGGCTGCGGGAAATTGGGGTCGGTGTAGTTTGGATCCCATAATGCGCGCGTTGAATCAAGCCGCGCCGTTTGCGCGCCGGTATCGCCTGCCGCAGCTAAGCCCAAACCTTTCCCATTGTAGGTGGCCGCAAAGTAGGTGTGCAGATCGACATAATCCAGAAGCCGCACGCCATAGGTGGTTTCAGCCTGTTTCATCTGTTGCAGATAGTATTCGATCAAGGGAATGCCGCCGTGCGCCTTGCGGTCGATGGGGTTGCTCCACGGCTGGTAGCAAGGGCCGGAACCCCATCCGGACTCAATGTCCTTCTTGGAATAGAAGTAGGCGTACCACCAGTCGATTACCGGGCCGCTCACCTCGGCCGTCGGGTCGGCGGTCTTGATGGCCAGGGCTGAGCCGATGCCGCCGTTGGTCACTTCGTCATACGTAAATGGCACTGGATGCACGTCGAGGTCGTTTGAATCCCACCAGGTGGGCTCGTTGTCCAGGTCGTAGATGGCGACGCCTTTCCCTGTGCTGCCATTTGGGTTTCCGGGTCCATAATGATTCACCAGGGACGTTACCCAGCCGCCTGTCCACGAACTCTGCGCCCAGGCTGCGTTCACTGCCGATGGAGCCGGCGGAGTTGGCGGCGGTTCTGGAATGCTGGTTACATCGGGGTTGTTGCCGGTAATGTTACATCCGCTGCTGCTGGTGCAGCCGCTCACGCCCTCGGGGTACAGCCCGTCGCCGCATCCGTTCGGTGCGAACGACACTTGATTTGGATAGGTGGATGAAGGGAAACTGCACGACGTGCTGTCTTTCGCCACCCAACCCAGCACTGGCACTGTCCCAAGGGTCTTGATGCCGTTGCTGTTGTTGCTGTTCACCAAAGCGTCGAATGCGCTGACTCCCGGCACCGCAAGCCAGCCGTCCCCACCTGTGCCCGGCGAGTTTTCAAAGTAGTAGTCGGCGATGGAATTGGTTACGTCCAACTGGTAGTTGTAGCGCTCCGTGGAGTCTCCGCCCCAGCGATCGATGGTGATGTTGGTTGGCGCAACGGCGGCGGCATCTGCAGCAGATCCATCCAGCAGATAGGCGTCCATGCCATAGATGTAAGGGCTGATGGCGTGGGTCTGGTTGCCCGCATCCACACTGAGCGTCAGGCCCGCGACCGCGGCCGGTGGGTTCAGGGTCACCGTGGCTGATCCGCTCACAGACGGAAACTGTGTGCTGGTGGCCGTAACCGTGATGGTTGGCGGAGCCGGGTAGGGCGTGGTGTAGAGGCCGCCGGCGGTCATGGTGCCCGCACTCTGTGTAAAGCCGACGGGGGGCGTGTAAGACCACGCCACCTGGCTGCTGAAACTGCCCGTCCCGGCGACGGTGGCCACAAACTGCACCTGGGTTCCGATGGTTGCGGTGGTAGGCGTGACGGTGATCGAGGTGATTGTTGGTCCCGTCGATCCGGTACCCGTGGATGTGCTGCCGCTGCCGCCGCAGGCCGTGAGCGCGAGGCTCAGCCCACTTGCCAGGAAAATTGCCGTAATCCAATTGGTGTTTCTCATGCCGGCTCTCCAAACCCTCTGTCGGGTTCAGTCGCGGCCCGGTTTTTGGGTTACGGAGAGAATCCCAACGCTACATCGATTTAATTCCGGTCCAGGATGAGCCCGACGCACAGGGATTATGCCGCGGTTCCTGATCCCATGGCAGAGAATTCTACTCCCGAGCGCACTGGAGGCACAATGGCTCCGGTTAGTGGTTGGTGGTTAGTGGCTAATGGACGGCCAATCCCGTCAAATTCTGTTGTAATCTATATGAGATAGCTTTGGCAGCACGTCGTTTCCACTCTTCATGGGTTGAGGCCGGGATGCCAGACTTTCCTTTTTTGAGGCAATGAGAAGCTCAGTGAAACTTCAAAACCAGCATCGGCAAAGTTGGATTCTGATTGCGGCCATCGCGATTGGAGTCGCCCTGGTATTGATGATGGTCCCGCACACCGATTCAGGGAACGCCGGGGCCTGGGTCGCGATTCTGCCTCTTCTTCTGGTTGGAATCATCTCTCCATTGAGCCTGCTGCCGCGCCTGGCTTTTGAATACGTTGGCCGCACGCCGGATGCGCCGGTTCTGCCCGCATCGTTCCAGCGTCCGCCTCCCTTCCCTCTCGCTTGACTCTCACGACATGGTCTGGATCTTCACGTTAGCTCAGGCTGACCTGTGTCCGCGACCCGCTTATTCAAGAGGTTTTGCCTGCGACGTTGAGGGGTGCTTATGTATGCGGATGCTCTCTCTGTTTCGAGTTTGTTTTGCGCGACGCCATTTGTGGCGATTGTTGCGATTTTGTGTTGGAGCCGGTTGCAGCGGGTTAGGTGGCTGCGCAATCCTCACACCGGGAGGCGGCTCTTTGGGGTGCAGGCTTCCGCCGTGGGACTGGGGATGGCTTTTCTATTCTTGCAGACGTTTTACCGGCCGAACCTTTCGTATGAAATTGAGGTCAGGCAGAAGGTGGACGTGGATGAGGACGATGAAGGCGATCCGGAGACTCCGGCCAAGCAATTGAATCGGCAATTGAAGCGGATTCGAAGGGGCGAGCAGGTGGACAGGCTGGAATTGCGATTGTGATCCTTGGTCCCAGAATCGAGACCGGGGGCACCCAGTACCCAGCTTGAGTTGCGGTTGTGATCCCTGGTCCCCAAGTGCGAGGGACCAGGGGCACCCAGCTTGTAACCTTCACCATTTACACTGGTAGACGGAGAATCCTGTGTTTTTCGATAAGATACTTACCAAGATTTTTGGCACGGCGAATGAACGGATTATCAAGCGGCTGATGCCTTTGGTGGCCAGCATCAACGACCTGGAGCCAGAGATCCAGAAACTCACCGATGAGGAGTTACGCGCAAAGACCGTTGAGTTCCGGGCGCGGATTGCAGCGCATTTGGCCGAGCGGCTGAAAGGCTTTGAAAGCGCGGAGGAGTTGAAGGCTTCAGGTCGAGAGGCCGAGCAAGAGGAAGTTGCCGACCGGAGAGCGGCAGAGCAGGTCATTGCCGAGCGTGAGGCGCTGGAAGAGGTGCTCCCCGAGGCCTTTGCGGTGGTGCGGGAGGCGGGTTGGCGCGCTGTGAAGATGCGGCACTTCGATGTGCAGTTGATCGGCGGCATGGTGCTGCACAGCGGCAAGATAAGCGAGATGAAGACCGGCGAAGGCAAGACGCTGGTGGCGACGCTGAGCTGCTATTTGAACGCGCTGGCAGGGCACGGGGTTCACGTGGTGACCGTGAACGACTACCTGGCCAAGCGCGATGCCGAGTGGATGGGGAAGATTTACGAGTTTCTGGGACTGACGGTGGGCGTCATCGTCCACGACCTGGACGACAATGAGCGCCGTGCCGCATACGCGGCCGACATAACTTACGGGACGAATAACGAGTTTGGGTTCGACTACCTGCGCGACAACATGAAGTTCGAGTTAAAAGATTGCGTGCAGCGGGGGCACTACTACGCGATTGTGGACGAGGTGGATTCGATCCTGATCGACGAGGCGCGCACGCCCCTGATTATCTCCGGGCCTACGGACCAGACGACGGATAAGTATGCGCGGGTAAAGAAGATCATTCCGGAACTGAAGCTTGGCGAAGAGATTGAATGGAGCGATACCAGGCGCGTGGCGGAACTGGGTCTGGAACTGAACGAGGGCCAGAAGTATCTGACCGGCGACTATATTGTGGACGAGAAGCAGCGGACGATCGGAGTCACGGATGAGGGATGGGTGACGATCGAGAAGCTGCTGGGGATCGACAACATTGCCGATGCCGAGAACTGGGATCTGAAGCACTACGTGGAGACTGCGATCAAGGCACATGCGCTCTACCGCCGTGACGTTGAGTACGTGGTCAAGGACGGCGAGGTGATCATCGTGGACACCTTCACCGGGCGCTTGATGCCGGGACGGCGCTGGAGCGACGGGCTGCACCAGTCCATCGAGGCCAAGGAGGGCGTGGTCATCCGCAAGGAAGACCAGACGCTGGCCACGATTACCTTCCAGAACTACTTTCGCCTGTACAAGAAGCTGAGCGGCATGACGGGCACCGCGGAGACCGAGGCAGCGGAGTTCGAGAAGATTTACAAGCTTGAGATTGTGGTGATTCCGACCAACAAGCCGATGCGGCGCCTTGAGAACCCCGACGTGATTTACCGAACCGAGAAGGAGAAGTACAAGGCGGTAGCCGACGACATTGCGATCTTGCACGAGAAGAACCAGCCGGTGCTGGTGGGCACGGTATCGATTGAGAAGTCGGAGCGCCTGTCGGGGATTTTGCAGCGCAAAGGCGTCAAGCACGTGGTGCTGAATGCGAAGTTCCACGAGCGCGAGGCGGAGATTGTGGCCCAGGCCGGGCGGCTGGGAATGGTGACCATCTCAACCAATATGGCCGGGCGCGGGACGGACATTCTGCTGGGCGGAAACCCGGACTTCATGGCGCGGCAGGAGCTGGTGAAGAAGAGCAAGGCGCGGGCGATCAGCGCAAACGAGGGAGCCATCAATCCCATGGCGCCGGCGGGATTCCTGCGGTTCTACTACAACGGCCAGGAGTTCGAGGTTGCCGAAGCGGATTGGGCCGAGGTTCTCAAGGGCCATGCGGATGAAGCGTTGAAGGATCACGAGCAGGTGATCGAGGCCGGCGGGTTGTTCATCCTGGGCACCGAGCGGCACGAGTCCCGCCGCATCGACAACCAGCTAAGGGGGCGCGCGGGGCGCCAGGGCGATCCCGGCGAATCGAGATTCTATCTTTCGCTGGAAGACGACCTGATGCGTATCTTCGCCAAGCAGTGGGTGAGCACGCTGCTGGAGCGCCTGGGGATGGAAGAAGGGATGCCGATCGAGGGGAAGATGATCTCCAACCGCATCGAGGCCGCGCAGAAGGCCGTGGAAGCGCAGAACTTCGAGTCGCGCAAACACCTGCTCGAATACGACGACGTAATGAACAAGCAGCGCGAGGCCGTGTACGGGGTTCGGCGGCGGCTGCTGGAGGGCCTGGACCAGAAGGACCTGATTCTGGAGGATTACGTAGGCGGCATTCTGAGCAGCGCGCTGGATGAGTTTGCCGGCGAGAAGCTGCATCCCGATCAATGGAACATGAAGGGCCTGGATGAGCAGCTGATCGGCCAGTTCGGGCTGAAACTGGCGTCACTGAATACAGGCGCGACTGGAATCAATCCGAATCAACTCAGCCGGCATGAGCTGGGCGAGGCGATCTTTGACAAGCTGAAGCAGGATTACGAGGCGAAGGAGAAGATTCTTGGGCCCGAGACCATGCGCTATCACGAGCGGATGGTGATGCTCAGCGTGATCGACGGACTGTGGAAGGAACACCTGCTGAACATGGATCACCTGAAAGAGGGGATCAGCTTGCGCGGCTATGCGCAGCGCGACCCGCTGGTGGAATACAAGCGCGAGTCCTTCGACATGTTTGAAGCCATGATGCTCAAGTTCCAGGAGGATACGGTCCGGTTCCTGTTCCGGATGCAGATCCTGGGGCCGGATGGACAGCCGGTGAATGCCGCGCCCGAGGTCCGCAGAGAGATTCCCAAGGCTCCGCCGGTGGCCAGCGCGGCAAGGCCGCCAGTGTCGGAGGGAGCGACTTTCACGGCTCCGACCGAGGAGATACCGATAGCAACGAGGAAGCCCTCGACGACCATCGACGCATTGGAGAAGGAGTTTCACCGCAAGAAGCAGCGGGAATTGGAGGCAGCCATCCGGTCGGGCGGCGGGGACGCGAGCCAGCCGGCACAGCGCCGGACCGGGGAAAAAGTGGGACGCAACGACCCATGCCCCTGCGGATCGGGAAAGAAATACAAAAAGTGCCACGGGGCGGAGAAGTGAGTACGGCAGTGAACGAGTGAAGAAGTGAATGAGTGAATAAGTTCAGTTCTGACGCTCAACCGAAGAAGCTGAACGACTTTTTCTTCTCGGGAGTTGCGGGCAGGCCGCAGGCTGTCCTGGCCATTTGACGGATCGCTCTTGAAATGGGCGAGTCACCCAGAGCAATCGGAGTGGCGGTGTTCTGGGTTCGGCGGGCGGTGGCAAAATCGTCGGGAATCTTCCACTGCGCGGGCTGGGTGAGGGCCTTGGTAATGTGCGTGTCGTCGAACAGCAGCGCACTGGGGCTATATCGGTTGATGACAATCTGGAGCCTGCGGCCGCGCGTGGGAAAAAACTGGGAGATGACGCGGTTTGCATTTCTCAGTTCGGAAACGCCAACCTGGGTGATGAGGTAGATGGTGGCGGATTCCTCAAACAGCAGCGTGCCCCTCAGGTCTACTCTCGATCCAATATCGACGACAACCCAATCGAAGTTCAGGCGCGCGACGGCGAGGAGCTTGTCGATGGCGTCGTTGGGGGTCTGAACCTGGGTGAATTCCCTTGGCGCGGCAAGCACAGATAGTCCGGAGCTGTGCTTGGTGAGCAGGGTGTTGAGAAGACTGGAATCGAGCCGTGCTGAATCCTGAAAAGCATTAGCGGTGGAGTACTCCGAAATCATGCCGAGGTTGAGAGCGGCGTCTCCCAGGGGTAGACCGAGGTCGATCAGCAGGGTGCTTTTCCCCGACTCCTGGGCCAATGCGACGGCAAAATTGGAGGCAATCGTAGTGACGCCGCATCCGCCTTTTACGCCCAGGAACACGAACATGCTGCCGGAAGTCCTGGCGGGCCGGCGCGCTGCGGGCCTTCGAACCGAAACGCGCGCCAGGGCATCGGCCATGTCGAGGACAGACAGGGGGAGAGTAAGGAACTCACGGGCGCCCGCACGCATTGAGCGGATGAGCAGTTCGCGGTCAGGCTGCGCAGAATAAACCATTACGGTGGCATGGTCTGTGGCGGCGATCTTCTCCACCAGATTCAGCGCAAGGTCAGGATCGCTGTCGAGGTCGAGGATGATGACATCGAATTGCTGGTTGAGCGATTCCGGCAATTCATCCTGGGCTGGTGGATAGAACTGGAATTCCTCAATGACTGTCTTCCTGTCCGGAGCACTCCCGTTGAGTTCACTCGCCTGAAACTGCCCGCCGTGCTGGCAACCAGCCAAAGCATCGGCTATGGCCGCGCGCCGGGGTTGATCGGGACCGATAAGCGCGATGGACAACTCGCCGGCACCGGGTTCGTTGGAATTCAGAGGACTTGCTGGCATGATGCAGTCGCTACTCCCAGGTATTGGTCACACAGCCCAAGTTTAACCTGAGACACATGGGTAGTCCGAGCCTTTATTGAAAGATGACCATTTCGCCCCGGTCACGCTCTGGCTTCCTTAGACTTTGGGTGTTCGCCGGCGCTGGAGCAAGACGAATGAGGAGGCGGGTTGACTACCCTTCCGCGGTTGCCTGCGCGACGGCGTCGAATGTGAGGTCCTGGGCGGACGAAGCGTGCTGCTCGCGCCAAACCTCGAAGAGCCGGCCGTAGCTTAGGGTAATGTAGTCGGCTGGTCCGATATCGAGGCTGGGGGCCGCGTCGTCGATCCATTCAGCCGGACCTTCCAACTCGGCGAAGTTGCCGATGGGTGTTTCGTCGACGACGCAGTGGCCCTCGCCTTGAGACCACTCGGTGCGCCATTTTTCGTAGCGGAAGGCGGGCACGAGACCGAGGGAATGAAAGACCTGTGCCAGGGCATCGCCGTCGGAGATCTCGGTTTCAGTCTCGATGCGGTGTTTGTGAGTGTCTTCGCCGGGGCCTTCGTCAGGCAGGCGCTTGTGGGTGAGGAGGCAGCGGCCGGCGTAATTGCGGATGCGAAGGATCTCAGTGCGCGCGCGCATCTGGCGGTCGGGTGTGTCGTAGAGCACGTTGCTCTCAAAGCTGCGGGGAGTTTGCAGCTGAAAGCCCGCGGACTCCAGGCGCGTGGCCAGTGCGGCAAGGTCGTCGACGCGGAATTTGATTTCGGTTTCGACGGACATGGCTAAGCAGTGAGTATACGGCAGCGGGCAGGGAGCGGGCTGGTGCTTGAAGCCTTTCAACAGACGAATCGGAGGACGGGCTGCGGCGGCTGAGTCACAGAGGCGACAATAGATTCGTGAAGACCCTGCGATTAGTTGTCGATCCCGATCGTCTTGAGACTCCCCATGCGGCTGAGGCGCTGGAGCGGGCAGCTGCGCTTTTACGCAGCGGGGGCTTGGTGGCGCTGCCTACCGAGACCGTCTATGGCCTGGGCGCGAATGCACTGGATGCCTCGGCGGTGGCGCGAATCTTCGCGGCGAAACAGCGGCCGGCGTGGGATCCCGTGATTGTGCATATTGCGAGTCTGGAGATGCTGAAGGGGCTGGTTGACGAGGTTCCGGAGGCGGCGCGGCGGCTGATGAAGGCCTTCTGGCCAGGCCCACTGACGCTGCTGATGAAGCGGACCGCGGCGGTTCCGGATGCAGTGACGGCGGGACGAGCCCTGGTGGGAGTGCGAATGCCGGCACATCCGGTGGCACTTGAACTGATCCGGCGGGCGGGGATTCCGGTGGCAGCGCCAATCGCGAATTTGTTTGGACATACGAGCCCGACGACGGCTGCGCACGTGCTGGAAGATCTCGACGGGCGGATTGAGGCTGTGGTGGACGCGGGGCCGACAGGGCTGGGTGTGGAATCGACCGTCCTGGATGTGTGCCAGAGCCCGATGGTGATTTATCGACCTGGATCGGTTACGGCCCAACAGATTGAAGCCGTCGCCGGGGCAGTGGTCGAGTTCGAGGCCGGGGAGTTGGCTCTGACGCCACGCGAGGCAATGCCATCACCCGGGGTGGGACTGAGACACTATGCGCCCAGGGCAAGGCTGGTGCTGGTGGAATGCGAGTCGGGGCTGCTGGGTAAGCGATTGGCCGAGGCGGCGCTGCATTGGCCGGGGGAACGGTTGGGAGTATTAGTGCCGGCTGAGGTTATGGTTGATATCGAAGGTGCGGTTCTGGTGCCCTGGGGACGGTGGTCTGCACCGGAGGAGATGGCGCAAACACTCTACGCTGGCTTGCGAGCGCTGGATGCCGAGGGATGCACAGTGATTCTTTGTCCCCTTCCGCTCAAGGAAGGGATTGGGGCGGCGATTCGCGACCGGCTGATAAAGGCATCGCAGAGTTGACGGATCGCTGCCTTTAACTGTCATCCGTAATCTGTCACCTGCAGTCGCTACGAGCCGTTCTCGCCCAGCTTGTACATGTATTTGATGGCGGATTTGTAGATCAGCGTCTTCGAGCGTCCGCGGACTTTGAGTGAAATCCGGTCGTACCACTCGATACAGCCTTCAATCTGTTCGCCGTCTTCAAGCACGACGACCATTGGAGTCTGTGACTGGATTTGCTTCTGCAGATAGAAAAGCTCGGCGTGGTTTTGCCGATGTGCCTCTTCTTCCGCGATATGCGCCGGGAAGCGGTACGGAGCGGGTGAATGCAAGTTCTTGCGGGAGCGGCTTTGCGTGAGGGCAGGCTCGGCGCCGCTTTGGCGGCGGATGGTGGAAAGTGCGGTCTGACTGCTGACGATTGCCATGGGGAAAACTCCCCTCCCTGGTTAGATGTAAATTCTGAGTTCGTCGCCGGTTCAATGCATAGGAAGAATGAAGAGCAGCACGATGGGTGGATTCCCGCTGAGCGGAGCACTCACCCTTTGAGCAAGGATTTCTCTGGGCCTAACTGCATAATACGGCGGATTTGACTCTATGACGGCGTAAAACGCCCGAAAGACGCCAGACAAGTACATCTGCTGGGAATTCTTGTTACCGAAAAGATGCGATGGTCCGGGCGGAGGTTGCTTTTCATCAAGTGACCTGCGCAAAGCGAGCAGAAACGAAACTAGCTGCGTTCGAGGCTAACCGCCATGGCGTCGAGTGAAAGAGAGCGGAGGAGGTTGCGGCGCATGCCCTGCTCCACCTGCCCAAGGGCTCTTGCGGCGGAGTCGATCCAGTCCAGACCGGAACCTTGCGCACTGAGGCCTTGAGCCAGGCTGGCTAGCTCGGCGGCGAGATCGATGTTGCGGATGAGGCGGGGCGTGCCGGCAGCGATCAGCAGCAGGTCTTCAAGCAGGCTGCCGGAGGCGCGCAGAAGGTTGATGGTTTTTTCCTGGCCGTCCGCGCCGGCACGGTAGCTTTCGGTGGCATGGAAGAGCGTGGAATAGTCTGGCTCGCGAAGAGCCGTGCGGAGGAGAATGAGAGCATCCTGCCGGCTAATGAGGTATGCGCCCAGGTCAATGGTGAGCGCGCGGCCTACTGCGCCCTCGGCAAGCCGCGCGGCCAGAGCACGGTCGGCCGGCTTGAGTTCGGGACGGCGCAGTGCCAGCAGGGATTCCAGGTCGGATGCGGGGATGGCGCCGAGCCGGTGGATCACGGCGCGGGAGCGGATGGTTGGAAGCATCTCTTGAGGGTTTTCGGTGAGCAGGATGAGCGAGGTGTGTTCCGGAGGCTCTTCCAGAACTTTGAGCAGGCTGTTGGCCGCCTCCTTCATGAAGGCTGACGAGGTGAAGATGGAGAACGAGCGCCTGGACTCGACTGGCGGCCGGTAGTAGGCGACGTGAATGACCTGGCGAACCTGGCCCAGCTTGATGAGCAACTGCGGAGGGTCTGGCGGAACAATCAGGACGTCGGGGTGGGTCTGGATAAGGATGCGAGTCTCGCGCTTGTCGGTTTCGCGCAGGGCGTCGCGGGCCGCGACGGCATCGGCTACCAGGGTTTCGAGATTGGCGGAGTCCGCAATGCGGAGGCAGTTGGAACAATGGCCGCAGAAGTCGGGCAGGCCGTCGGATTCGGTAGGGCTGAGGCAGTTTACAGCTTTGGCCAGCATCAGGGCCAGTGTGTACTTGCCCGCTCCGCTGGGGCCGGCGAGGATCAGCGAGTGGGGAAAGCGCTCGGCGCGGATCGACTCGCGGAGATGGGTGACGGTTTGCGTGTTGCCGAGAAAGTCCTGGAAGCCCACGGATTGAGGATAGTCCATTTGCTTCAGAAGGCCGCTCCGGACCGAACCTGAAATTAGCTCCAACTGGTCAGAAGCAACATTTTGGCAACATCCTGAAGAATTGTGACAATGAAACTTGACAATAATGAAGCGATTATGTAAAGTAAAGTTGTCTTAATGTAAAGGAGACCAATCGTGACTAGCCCAACCAAAAACCCCGCACAACGGCGCTTCTTCTGGCGCTTCGCTATAGCCATGCTTCTGTATGTGCTATTGCTCGTCCCCGCAGTTTGGGGATTTGTTCACTATCACCCGACTGGTGTGCTCGCCTACGGGCTGGCCGTGCTTCCGGCGCTGCCCATCCTCGGAATGCTGGTGGTTGTCGGCTTGTATCTGGCTGAAGAGAAGGATGAGTTTGTACGCAATATGCAGATTCAGTCCTTGCTCGGAGGCATAGGGGGGACCCTCGCGGTGGTTAGCGTGTGGGGGTTTCTGGAAAACTTCACCCAGGTCCGGCATCTGGACCTTTTTCTGGTTTATCCACTTTTCTGGGTGTTTGTGGGCATCTCCACTGTAGTAGTCAGACTGAGGTACAGATGAAAAACCGGCTTCGGGTACTGCGTGCTGAACGGGACTGGTCGCAGGCGGATCTTGCCCAGCGGCTGGAGGTGTCGCGCCAATCGGTGAACGCGATCGAGACGGGGAAGTTCGACCCCAGTCTTCCGCTGGCTTTCAAACTGGCTCGGCTGTTTGAAATGACAATCGAGGGGATCTTCACGGATGATTCAAAGGGTTGAGAGAATGCGCCGGACGTCCCCTCCCGGATGTAAGATGGCTGCCAGGAATTTTCATTCAAGAAGGGGATGGTTGAAATGAAGCTGACGGCGGTAGTTGCTCTGGCGGTTGCGGGGATTGCTTGCGCGACTCAAGCGCCAGTGCTGGGTCAGGCAGGTGTGGCCACGGCACGAGTGGAGGCCGCGCAGCCGCAGCCTGTGCCAGCCGTGTTGCCGGGGAACGGACTGGCCCAGCATGACTTTATGTATGCGGGCGAGTCGCACAACAGGAACATTTACATTGTGCGCGGGGGCAAGATTGTGTGGAGCTACAGCGATCCCGCGGGCAAGGGCGAGATCAGCGACGCGGTAATGCTGTCGAACGGAAACATCCTTTTCACGCACCAGTATGGAGTTACCGAGATTACGCCGGAGAAGAAGGTGGTGTGGAGCTACGACGCTCCGGCCAACCACGAGGTTCACACCGCGGTCCCAATCGGAAAGGATCGCGTGCTGTACATCCAGAACGGCGACCCGGCCGTGCTGCGCGTGGTGAACATTGTGACCGGAGCGACGGAACGGGAGTTCCCACTGAAGACCAAACAACCGCCAAGCACGCATGGGCAGTTCCGGCACGCACGGCTGACCGCGCAGGGCACGCTGCTGGTGGCGCACCACGACCTGGGCAAAGTAGTAGAGTACGACTCGAATGGCAACGAGCTATGGTCGTTTCCTGGTGATGGGTCGTGGGGAGTGACTCCGCTGGCCAATGGGAATGAGCTCATCACCGATCACCAGGGGGTGCGCGAGATTACGCGCCGGGGAGATGCGGTTTGGAGCTGGAAGCCTTCCGATTCGCCGGGCTTTCCGGTTGCCAGCCTACAACAGGCGTGGCGGCTGCCGAATGGAAATACAGTGATCAACAACTGGGTGAACGAATGGAATGTGGCGCCAAAGGACATGGCGGGAACGTTGCAGGCGATCGAAGTGACTCCGGCCAAGCAGGTGGTTTGGGCGCTGGCGTCGTGGACGGGCGAGGAGAATCTGGGACCGGCGACAACCATCCAGTTTCTGGATGGGACCGCAGCTGAAGATGTGCACTTCGGCGAGTTCAAGTAGCCTGGCAAGGGGATGGGAGCTATGGAGAATGACAAGGCGCTACGACAACATGTGGTGAAGCTGCTCAAGGGCGGCGATGCGCATGCGGATTTCGACAAGGCGGTCAAGGATTTTCCCGTGGATTTGCGTGGCAAGCGGCCAGAAGACGCCGAGCATTCGCCGTGGGAGGTGCTGGAACATTTGCGGATTGCGCAGTGGGACATTCTGGATTTCTCTCGGAATGCGGGGTACAAAGAGTTGAAATGGCCGGACGAATATTGGCCAAAGACGGCTGCGCCCCCGGATGAAAAAGCCTGGGACAAGAGCGTGAGTGCTTTTCGTCACGACTTGAAGGAGATGTGCGATCTAGTGGCGGATGAGCGGACAGATCTGTTCGCGAAGATTCCGCACGGGGATGGGCAGACGATTCTGCGCGAGGCGCTGCTTGTCGCCGATCATAATGCGTACCATTTGGGCGAACTGGTTCTGTTGCGGCGGATGCTTGGGGCGTGGAAGTAGCACTCGCTAAGTGAATTCGCATGTTGGGAACAGCCTGGGTTCGCCGATTAAAAATTTGTGGTCAGCAACGGCAGGACGATCCGTTTGAACTCACGTCATTGGCATTACGAAGGGTTATTCCCTGCGAAGAATCCGCCGAGAGCTCGTCAACCGTGGCGCCTCGACGGCGATTCAGGACGAGCCACACCACCGCAATGCTGAGTAGGGCGGCATAAACGATGGGCGCTTGCAGGCCCAATCGCCACACATAGAACAACCAGTTTGAGCCCCCAAAAAGCCCTCCCAGTGCCACGCCGAAGGCAAGAGCCCATCCGGCCATCGGAGCGATTCGCAGCGCCAAGAACCAAGGCACCGCGATTTCAACCACGTTGTAAACGGCATAGGCCCACCAACCTTCTTCCAGAAAGAACTTGCTCGCCGGGTTTCCTTCGTACACCGTGGCAGGATTTTGCCAATAGCTTGCAGGTTGCCCAATCAATGTAAAAATGGCATCAATCGCAGTCGTCAAAGCCATCACCCAGCACAGCCGCTTGAGTGCGGCACGGTCTCTATCGTCGCCAGATGGGAGCACCGCGACCGCCAACAAGATGGCCACCGCTGAAGCGTAGAGCAAAGCCCCGCCTGTGCCGGTATTCCATCGAACTACTATCCAGTTGCTACCGCAGTAACATAGCCCCAGGATGACAGTGAGTTCCGCCGCCATCGCCAGTTTCTTGGGCAGCACCGTGACGACGAGCCAGACAACCGCGGCGTACAGGGATACGCCGGCGAGATAGGCTATCCATCCGCGACCCAGGAAGAAGTCGAACATGGGATTGGTAGCGCTGTGAATCGGCAAGCCATCAAGACGGATTGCCGTTTGCGGATGACTCCAAAAACTCGCCGGCTGCGCGGCCAGCGTAAGTACCGCGCCAGCGGCGATCAGAAGAAGTGTTATTCCAAACAGCCTACTGACAAAACGGGCTTCCGATGTTTGAACCATACTCACCTGAGGAGAACAAGTGCAGCTATGCAACCAGGCATTGACCCAAAACGAGTGCTCGGAAGTCTCAGAATGGACCCGTCACTGCGGACATAAGAGCTTGAGGCAGCAAGATTACTGGGTTCCGGCGCCTGCGTGCAATCGTGCAGCCACAGCTTCCACGATCTTCTCATGCACTTCCTCGATGGAAAGATCGCCCTCAATCAGCAAAACGCGCGCCGGTTCGCGGGCGGCAATCTCTCGGTATTTCTGGTATACGCGGCTGTAGAACGCGTCCTTCTCCTGCTCGAAGCGGTTCTCGTCGTGGCCGGTTTTGGCGGTGTCGCGCTGGTTGCGGCGGCGGGCGCGTTCGAGCGACGACTCGAGGCTCGGCAATAAAAGCAGAGTCAGGTCGGGCTGCAGATTTGAGCACACCAGCCTGTGGAGTTCGAGTACTGGCGCGGAGCCGAGCTGGCGGCCTCCGCCCTGATATGCCTCTGTCGAGTCAGTGAAGCGGTCGCAGAGGACGATCTTTCCCTCATCGAGCGCGGGCTGGATGACCTCCGCAATGGCCTGGGCGCGGTCGGCGAACATGAGTGCCATTTCGGCCATGGGGGCCAGACCGGTGGACCGGGAGTCGAGGACCAGGGTGCGGATGCGATCACCGGTGGGGGTGCCTCCGGGCTGGCGGGTCACGATGGGGTCTGTGCCGGGAGCAAAGTCCCTGAGCCAGGCAGCCAACCGCCTGATTTGGGTGGTTTTACCGGAACCGTCGAGACCTTCAATAGTGATAAATAGACCGCGCGGCATGGGGCGAGTTTATCACTGTGACGCGCACAGGAGACGAGCCTGTTGCAGTTGTGTTACAACTGTCTGTCTTTATGAATGTCACCGGAGGCAGGCGACTGCGCTCCAATGGAGTGGAAAGACCGTGAATCTGGCCAAAATACGCAAACTCTCTGTTTTCATCTTTCTTGCCACCGCAACCCTGGCCTCAGGACGCCTGGTCGCACAAAACCTTACACTGGAAGGGCAGACGGGCGGATTCATTACGCCAACAGCCTACGTGGTGTATTCCGCGAAGGATCATTTCTTTTCTCACCCCGCCGTTGGCTACCACTTTGTGGACGCCAACAGCGTAATTGGCGACCTGCACACCTTCAGCATTGAGGAGGGCGTGGCGAACCGGGCCGAGGCGGGTTACACGCGCAGCGTTCACTGGACGGGCGACAGTCCTGCGTTCAGCAGCCTTTGGCACTACGCGGGGATGAACATCTTCAACGGCAAAGCGGTGGCCATCAAGGATGGGCAGTTTGGCCCGTGGACACCGGGACTGGCCGGCGGCTTTGTGGTGCGCACTGGCGACAAGTTTGTGAGTGGAGCGCTGGGCCAGGAACTTGCGGGGCTTCAAGGGATCTTGGCGGCCGTCAAGAACTATTCAAACGAAGACGTGTACGTGGCGGCGACCAAGACCTGGCTGCATCCGCCGCTGCCTTTCCTGGTGAACCTGGGCTGGAAGGCCACCAACGCCTCGATCTACGGCATCGGCGGGCAGTCGACGCGGTTTAGCGGACGGGTGTTCGGCGGGGTGGGGATTCCGCTGCCGGGGCCATTCAAGACGGCGATTGTGCCGGCGGCCGGATTCTCACAGGAGCCGCCGCAGGTGACGAACCTGAGCGCCATACTTTACTCACTTACTCCCGGGGGACCAGTGCCCGGCGCGTCGGCGCATATCCCGACCACGCTGGATTACGCCATACGCGTGACGCAAAAAGAGCATCCGCACTTTGCGTTCGATATCGGGGTGGGACAGGTGGCTGGGACAATAGGCACCACGCTGGTCCCAACGGGGAACCCCTTGCAGCCTTATGCACCTCTGGCGGTAAACCTCGATGCGCGCCACGTTGTTGGTGTGGGTCTCAGCATCCGTCCCTGAGCCCCGGAGCTGAAGACAATTGAAAGTGCTCCCATCCTGAGCAATATTGAGCAGAACGATTTGGAGCGGTTGGCTAACCTGAGTCCATTGGGCAGAACAGAGCCGAGGGCCAGGCGGAAGTGACTGATGGACAGCAGTTGCTGCCGCCTGGCCGCTGAGGCGCCTGTCGCCAAATGGGCTTGGTGTGAATAGCCGCGCCCGCATGATTCGCTCTTCAGGCACTGGTTTTGGATCGCACGCGGAGCTCAGAAAACCTGGATCTGGGAGCACTCAGGATTTCTTTCTCCCGCTTGAAAGCGATCCCTGGGGCATTTTCATCAAAAGCGCTGTCTTGTCCTATCGTCCCTGGCTGCCGCTGTTTGCGGATCACGCCAGCTTGCGAGTATTCGTTCCGGCCTGACGCGACAATGGAAACGCAATAGACCAGGCCCGGTTCCGGTAACGGTGAATCGGAAGCCGCAGCAACCTCACCAATTCCCTGCCCCGCACGTAGGAAGTCAAGTTCCGCGGCGAGGCAAGTGCGAAAGAACTCAGGAGGTTCTCTCTCATGCAACTATTGCGCATCGCGCGTTTTTTCTTGCTTGCTCTGCTGGTAACGGTGGTTCCCGCGTATTCGTACGCTCAATTCGGCATTAGCGTAAGCATCAATGTCGGGTTTGCGCCGCCGGTGCTGCCCGTCTATGTGCAACCAATGTGCCCTCAGCCGAACCTGATGTGGACGCCAGGGTATTGGGCGTATTCCAACGACGACGGAGATTACTACTGGGTACCGGGCGCGTGGGTGCCGGCTCCCTATGGCGGCGCGTTGTGGACACCTCCTTACTGGGGATGGAACAACGGGCAGTACGGATTCCATGACGGCTACTGGGGCCAGACAGTTGGATACTACGGCGGCGTGAACTACGGCTTCGGATTCGGCGGCATTGGGTTTGCGGGCGGCGAGTGGCGGGGCGGATCTTTTGCCTACAACACCGCGGTGACGCGCGTGAACGTGAGTGTCGTCAACGTGACGTACGTCAACACGACGATTGTGCAGCAAGGCATTGTGGCCAATCCCAATCATGTTTCTTACAACGGCGGCAAGGGAGGGATTCAGCACGCTCCCACACAGGTGGAGCAGGTTGCAGCAAAACAGCCGCATACCGCTCCAACTTCGTTCCAGGCCCAGCACGCGACGGCCGCCAAGGCCGACAAAACTTCCTTTGCCAAGGCCAATGGCGGGCATCCAAAGACTCTTGCCGCCGCCAAGCCGCTGGAAGAGCAAAAAACAGCTCCGCCTGCAGGGATGAAGACCGCGCCGTTGACAACCGCGAAGGTCGCTGCACCGAAGACGGCCGCGCCTGTCGCTCAAGCCAAACCGGAGACCAAGGCTGCTGCACCAGTGAATGCGTCCAAGCCAGAGACCAAAGCAGCCGAGCCGAAGGCTGAACCGAAAACTGCCGCGCCCGTGGCAAAAGCGGCACCCGTAACCGAGTCAAAACCCGCACCGAAGGCTGAGCCCAGGCCGGTGGCTAAGGCCGCACCCGTGGCCGCGCCAAAGCCGGCACCGAAGGCTGAACCCAAGCCTGTTGCGCACCCAACCGCAGAGCCAAAGCCTGTTGCGCACCCAACTGAGGAGCCCAGGGCT
>CAYWMR010000013.1:24002-25098 GCA_964458965.1 uncultured Occallatibacter sp.
CGAAGGCCGCGCCAAAGCCGGCCGCGCCGAAGGCTGAACCCAAGCCTGCCGTGCACCCAACCGCAGAGCCAAAGCCTGTTGCGCACCCAACTGAGGAGCCCAGGGCTGTAGCGAAGGCCGCGCCAAAGCCGGCCGCGCCGAAGGCTGAACCCAAGCCTGCCGTGCATCCAACCGCAGCGCCGAAGCCTGTTGCGCGCCCAGCTGAGGAGCCGAGGACTGTTGCGACGGCTGAGCCAAAGCCAGCGCCCAGGCCGGAAGCTGCCCCGCGGCCGGCGGCTGCGTCCAAGGCGGCTGCGTCCAAGGCGGAGCCAAAGCCCGAAGAGAAGCCTAAGTAAATCCGCTCGGGGGAGCGGTGCTTTCGCTCAGCAAGGCCCACGGTCAGCCGTGGGCCTTGTTGCGTTTGTCGCTTGCGAGTGAGCAGGCCTGAACAACGAGGGCATGGGAATGCGGGTTCCTCAGGATCGGCGGCAACCCGATTGGAGAGAGACTCGGGGTCATCGACGGGTGCGTGGCTAGCCCGCATTTCTCACAGCAGGGTGAAAACATAGAAATCGTGGCTTGGCGGCCTCGCCGGAGGGTCTGGAGACCCTCCGTACAGCCGGTCTGGAGACCGGCCTACTTTAAGCGATGGGCTGTAAGAAACGCAGGCCAGCGTCGAGCGAGGGTAGATATTGCCCGTTCCACAAGGCCCATATTTTGCTCAAAAGGGCGCGAAAAGTGCCGAATTCTATTCAAAAGCGCTGTTTTTCGGGGTGTTTACTTACCAATTGGATGACGGGATTTTCTCGGAGTTTAGGCTATAAACTTATGATTATAAACATCTTAGTCGAAATTACTCAGCGAAATGATGGAAGACAAAATAAGCACTTTAGAGGGAGATAAGGGGGGTATTGATACAAATCGGTAACTTTTTCTGACATTCCTGAGCCGCAGAAAGCACTGAATAGGGTGCAGAATGGGAGCGCACTTGCATGCATTGCATGCACTCCTGGAACGATGATGCGCCAACCAGAGCAGATAATCCGCAAAGGCGGGTGGGAGGCGGAGCCGGGTCAACTCGGTCACGGTGGGTGTTGCGGAGGATGAGAATCTCGGG
>CAYWMR010000014.1:0-24852 GCA_964458965.1 uncultured Occallatibacter sp.
CGGGGTTCGAGTTATAGCTGTCATTCAAAATGGTTGCGCCGCCAATCTCCAGAACCTGTCCGCGTTTGTCGCCGGCAGTCAGCGACGAGAGCGCGGCGACGGCCGCTTCCAATTCCACTCCCGCTTCCAGCGCAACCGCCAGCCCGGCAAGCGCATTGGACGCATTGTGAGCCCCCAGCAGGTGCAGTAGCAACCAGCCTTCACGATCCCCGGCGCGATAATGCACATGCAGCCCATCCAAATCCTCCGAGGCACCAAGATATTGCGGATCGGCGCACGGCCCCGCGCCAAAGTAGACAACGCGGCCGGGAAACTCGCGGCCAAACTGCGAAACGTAAGCGTCGTCGCAGTTGAGAAAAGCAACGCCCGCGGCCGGAAGCGCGGCCACCAGCTCGAACTTGGCGCGGGCAATGCCGGCCTGGCCCTCGGAGAAGTTCTCGATGTGCGCCGTTCCCACGTTGGTCACCACGCCCCAGTCGGGAGCGGCGATGCGCGCCAGCGCCGCGATCTCGCCCGCGTGGTTCATGCCCATTTCCACAACCGCGATTTCATGCTCCGGTTCCAGACGCAGCAGTTGCAGCGGAAGGCCGAATCCGTTGTTGAGGTTGCCTTGCGATTTGAGCACGTTGAACTTTGCTCCCAGCGCTGCGGCCACCGCTTCTTTCGTAGTGGTTTTGCCTGCCGAGCCGGTAATGGCCACCACCCGCCGTCCCCACTGGCGGCGCACATGCGCGGCCAGGGCTTGCAGCGCAAACAGCGGGTCCTCGGTAATAAGCAGCGGTGCACTCAGCGCAGCGTCGGGCAACGATGCCACGAGCGTCCGCTTGACCACCGCGGCAACCGCCCCACGCTGGAGAGCCGCAGTTACAAAATCGTGCCCGTCCAGCCGGTCGCCTCGAACTGCAAAGAACAGCTCTCCAGGGGCCACCGTGCGCGAGTCAATTGAATACCCGTTTACGTGAAGCAGGCCCGAGGCCTCAACGCTCGCGGGAGCCTCAAGCACCGCGCCCGCGCCAATTGCCGCCTCTGCCAATGTGAGTTTCATTGCTCTTCACCATAGCCCAATTCGGCAAGCGCCGATAGTGCCGTCGCGGAATCATCGAAGGGAATCGTGCGATCCGGCAGGATTTGCTCCTTTTCGTGGCCCTTGCCGGCGATCAGAACCACGTCGCCCGGCGCGGCGGCCTTCAACGCCACCCGAATGGCCGCGGCGCGATCCGGCTCCACGGTATATTTCACGCCGCTGGCCTTCAATCCCGGTTCAATCTCGGCCAGAATCGCCAGCGGATTCTCTGACCTTGGATTATCGCTTGTGGCCACCACAAAGTCGCTACCAGCGCCCGCGGCCTGGCCCATCTTGGGGCGCTTGGTGCGGTCGCGGTCGCCGCCGCAGCCGAAGACGGTAATCACCTGGCGGCCCGCCTGCTCCGTCATCTGCCGCGCCAGAGAAGTGAGGTTGCGCAAGGCGTCGTCGGTGTGCGCGTAATCCACAATCACGGTGAAAGGCTGCCCCGCATCCACACTCTGGAATCGCCCTGGAACAGGCTTCAGCAGCGGCACTGCGTCAATGAGCGCCTCGAACGAAACACCGCGAGCGTGGGCCGCCGTGAAGGCTGCCAGCAGGTTGAGAATGTTTACCTCACCAGCCAGCCGCGAAGTCACATTTGCCGAGCCGGCCGGCGTTTCGAGATCCAGAATTGCGCCGCCGGGAGTGAGCCGATAATTTGCCGCGCGCCACTCGCCCACACCAATACCATAGGTTCGAACTTCAGCGCCTGCCTTGCGCGCGGCTGCAGCCAGTTCTTCCCCCCGCGGATCGTGCGCGTTAATCACGGCCACGCGCGGAGCCGGATAGACCGTGCCGTCGAACAGCAGGCGCTTGGCCGCGAAGTACTTCTCCATCGTCGAGTGATAATCCAGATGGTCGCGCGTGAGGTTGGTGAAGATTGCCACATCGAAGTTCACGCCAATCACACGGCCCTGGTCGAGCGCATGGCTTGACACTTCAGTTACCAACTCGGTGGCTCCGCGAGCCGCACCCTCTGCCATCAGCTCAAACAGATCTCTGGATTCCGGCGTGGTGTGAACACTCGGACGAACCTCGCCGGCCAGATGATATTCAATCGTCCCCACCAGCACAGTGGTGCGCCCGGCCGCGTTCAGCAGAGCTTCTGTGAGGAACGCCGTGGTGGTCTTGCCGTTGGTCCCGGTGATGCCGGTCGAGGCCATCTTGCGCTCTGGATGGCCGAAGAAGACGGCCGAAGCCTGCGCCAACGCGCGCCGCCCGTGTTCGACTTCGAGGACCGGGAGGCCTGGTTCGAAAACCAGCAAATGATCGAACTTTTGCGCGGAGTCGGTGATAATGCCCAGCGCACCTGACGCTATGGCTTTTTCAACGTAACGATTGCCGTCGGTCGAGCCGCCCTTCATGGCGACAAATACTGTGCCGGGACACACACGGCGCGAGTCGTATTCGATGCCGGTAATCGGCTCCGCGGAATCGCCGCCCGCGTCTTCGGCAGTTACTTCTTCTGCTAATTCTTTCCAATTCATCTCGGGTTCTATTGTAGTTTGCGGCGCTTGGACAAATTGAATTTGGAATGGACTTTCAATTTTGGCCCGTGATAATCTACCACTGCGCAAAAGGGCGCATCCGGTCCGCGGAAAGGGCAGAAGCCCACCTGCAAGTCCACAATTCGTTTCCACGAACTGACTTTCTGCCCACACATGCGGACACCGGGCAAACGAAAGGAAGTTCATCATGCCGGTAAAGCGACTCCCACCCAACCCGAATCTCGACCACCTGAAACATCAAGCCAAAGACCTGATGCGCGCTCGCGCGGCCCGCACCGCGGATATGGCGCAGCGCATTCGCGAGTTTCATCCTCGCTTCCTTCACTCGACGGACGCTGAAATCCACGACGCAAAATTCTTGCTCGCCGATGCGCAGCTCACCATCGCGCGCGAGAGCGGATACCCAAGCTGGGCGCGCCTGAAGCGCCACATTGAAAGCCCAACCCTCACAGACCGCCTCGACCTGCCCCACCACGAGCGCATTGAAGACCCTGTGTTTCGCCGCGCCGTCAACCTGATTGACTCGGGCGACGCAGAAGGACTGCGCGCGTGGCTGAAGCAACATCCCAGGCTCGTGCACAAGCAAATCGCGTTCGAAGGCTGGAACTACTTTCACCATGCGACTCTCATTGAGTTTGTGGCCGGGAACCCGGTGCGTCACGCCACCATGCCCGAGAATATTGTCGAAGTAACCCAGGTGATTCTCGATGCCGGCCCCACGCTGGCCGAGTGCGAAGTGACGCTGGCGCTGGTTGCAACCGGCAGTGTACCGCAGCAATGCCGCAAGCAAATCCCATTGATCAACCTGCTATGCGATCACGGGGTTGACCCGAACACCGCCATGGAAGCAACCGCTCTTCACGGCGAATTTGAGGCTCTGGGCGCGTTGATTCAACGAGGAGGGCGGATCACGCTGCCCATCGCCGTCGCTCTTGGCCGCCTTGAAGATGTTCGCAGACTGCTGAAGACTGCCGACAGCCGCGAGCGGCATCTGGCGCTCGCCCTGGCGGCTCAGTATGGGCGCGTCGAATGCGCCCGTCTGCTGCTCGACGCCGGCGAAGATCCAAATCGGTTTCACCCAATCGGCGGTCACTCGCACGGCACTCCATTGCATCACGCTGCGGGGTTCGGAAATCTGGAACTTGTTCGCTTGCTGGTCGAACGCGGCGCAAAGCTGGACCAGAAAGATGTTCTTTGGCGCAGCACTCCAGCCGAGTGGGCAGAACACGAAGGACGAACCGAGGTGGCGGCCTATCTTCGCGAGCAGGAAAAGCGTCAACGCCACAACGAGGTAAGCCCTCCGTCCACAATCATCGAATGACCCACGACATACGACGACGCATCGGAACAGAGCCAGAGAATTGCAGCGGCGGCTTCGGCTGGATCGCCAATGCGTCCCGCGGCAATCATGCTTTTCCAGCGCGCCTCCACCGCCAGCTTTGCTTCGGGATCGCCCGCTGCGGCTCGATCAATGGAATCCTCAAGCATGGGCGTGCGGAACGCACCGGGAACGAGCGCGTTGATGCGGATGCCCTGCCCGGCGTACTCCCACGCCGCGGACTTGCTCAATGCAAGGATGCCGGCCTTTGCCGCCGCGTACAGCGAGGCATGCGGGCAGCCGCCCAACCCGTTCGCCGACGAGGTATTCACGATCGCTCCGCCTCGTGGCTCCTGCGCCAGCATCTGCCGGATCTGGTACTTCATGCCCAGCCACACGCTCTTCAGATTGGTGCTCATCGATGAGTCGAAATCCTCCTCGGTCATCTCCGCCAGCAGACCTATCGACCCCTCGGCATTTGAGGCGTTGTTCACTGCGAAATCCAGCCGCCCAAACGTCTCAACGGTCGTGGCGACGAGCCGCTCCACATCGACGGCATTTGAAACATCGGCTGGTACGAAGATCGCATTTCCGCCAGCTTCGCGAATCTCCTCAACCGCCGCCAATCCCCGCTGCTCGCCGCGCGCCCCAATCACAACGCTCGCGCCCGCCTTGGCAAATGCAATGGCAGCGGCCTTGCCAATGCCGGAGCTTCCGCCTGTCACCAAGGCAACCTTGCCTGCAAATTCATTCATGATTCCCCCTGGCGTTCATTATCACCGCAGATCTGTGGGCGGCGCTTGCGGGTACCGACCGCTAGCCGGAGGGGATCTGATCAGGTTTTATCGGCGTCCTCGCATCCCACGATCCGGTCGAAGATAAGCGTGGCGCAGGCCGCACACGCCGCCTGCACCACACTCCAATCGTGCCATCGGGGCTCCAGATGCTTATATTCCGCAAGCTTGACGTCATCCAGGTCATACGGCAAAGGGAGTGCCAATTGAATCTGTAGTTGTTGCAAAGCCGATTCGCCGTTCGGCTGGGGGTACAAGCTATCGAACGAACGCAAAGCCGAGATTGCATCGCCCCCCCCCATGCTGTTGGCCAGAGCCGCAAAATCGAGGTAGTCGCGCGTAGCGTTTCGTTTCAGAATCAAGACCGCCTTTATGCGCAGCATTTCGGCAAGGGTCGGAACAGTCAACTGCTGCCCGAACCGCTCGATCGCAGTGGTTTCCAATCGCTGTTCCCGAATCAATTGGCGAACGCCGGTCTCAATTCCGTCGAGGCTGCCCAGAATCTGCACCGGCCGGCGAACGCGCGCCGTCCTCCAGCCGGCAACCGATTCCAACTCGGTCAATACTTGATCGAAGCGCTGCCGAAGGTCAGTCAGTACATGGTCTGCATCCGTAGACAGCCGGTGTCCGGCATAGATCGCCGCGGCCGTCCCACCCACCAGAACCGCATCGGGGAGAATGCGTTGCAGATGAGCCGCCGAGGAAAGAACCTGTTCCCACTCAGGCAATTCTGAGGTGCTGTTCGGCATACTGCCTCCAGAAGTGATACCGCTGCGCATAAGGATCGGCAGCATGTGCAAGCGAAATGCGGAGGATATCCTTCATCAGGCCGGGGTCCTTCAAGGCAGCAGAGCGCAGCCGGGCCCAATCCGACCGCTTGCCGCGCCCGATCACATCGTCGATTGCGGGCAGAATATATCCCACCCCCTCGTTCAGATGCCGATGCAACATGGATCGTCCTTTCCGCAAACGCAAGCTTCGCCTGGAATCGATCACAGAAAACTTATCACAATCAACGATTCCGCGACTCCTCAGACTATTCCTTCTTCCATCCGCTCACCGCCCGCAGCGAACCACAATCTGCGTTCCAGGCGCGACCATGGTGCCTGGCGCAGGTGCCTGTTCCCGCACGGTGCCGTTTCCGGTAATCTGCACCTCGAGGCCCGCTGCGGCTGCCTGCTCGATTACCTTGCGCACCGACAGCCCGATGAGCGATGGAACCTGAAGACGCTTGGCCTCGCTGATCATCACCGTCGTCTGCCGTACGGGCGTAGTCGGCTGCTGCGGAACCGGTTGCGCCGCCGCCACTGCGATTTGCCCGCCGCCTGCCTTTGCCGACGCGCTGGCTGGTTGGCTTGCAGACTGCGGCGTCGCATTGCTCTGGCTCGGCCCATCGCGCAACGGATCGTCGCTGGGAAGATCGTTGGCCGCTTCATACAGCGCCGCGATATCACCACTGTTTGCGCCGCCTTCGTCTTCGACCACTTGCGCATTGCTTTTGGCCAAGCCGCGTGTTGCATGCACATCGATGTCGTGTGGAACTCCCAGATACTCGAGCACCTGCTGCGCCACCTCCGCAAATACCGGCGCGGAAACCGCGGTGCCGTAGTACGAGCCGCCTTTGGTGGGATTGTCGATTACCACCGCCACCGATATCACTGGATTGTTGACCGGCGCAATGCCCGCAAACGACGCAATGTGCATGGTCTTTGAGTAGGTGTGCGTCACTGGGTCGATTTTTTGCGCAGTGCCGGTCTTTCCGCCCGACGAATACCCGTTCAGTTGCGCCGGCTTGCCGGTGCCGTAAAGCACCACTCCCTCCATCATCTTGCGCATCTGGGCAGCGGTCATGGTGGAGATAACCCGATGAGCTCCCGGCGGCAGCGGGTTGGGCAAATCGCCGCCCGGCTTGAAGGGCGAGGCCTGCGGAGCGACCGGCTGCTGGGGGTTATCCGCGTGGTCCACCTGTCCCGGCATCAGCACATGGGGCGGAAGGTATACGCCTCCGTTGGCAATCGTCGAGACCATTGACACCAGTTGCAGAGGCGTCACTGCGACCTCCTGTCCAATGGCAATCGAACCGATCGACGACGGTCCCCATTTGCTTACCGGACGCAGCAGGCCGCGCGTCTCGCCGGGCAGTTCCGCGCCAGTCCGGGCGCCAAAGCCGAAGTCGTGAATATACTGCGAGAACCGGTCCTGGCCCACCTTCAGAGCCATCTTGATGGCGCCCACATCGCTTGATTCTTCCAGCGCCTTATGCACCGGAATCACTCCGAAGTGTTCGCCTTGATTGTCGTGAATCACCCGGCCCGCGAGCGTAATCTGGCCGTTCTGGCAGTCGACCATGTCGTCCGGCGTGACTAGATGCTGATCGAGCGCGGCCGAGTACGCAACCAGCTTGAACACCGAGCCCGGCTCGTAAACGTCGCTTACTGCATGGTTCCGCAAAAGCTCCGGCGTGGTGTGCCGAAACAGGTTTGGATTGAAGGTGGGGCGAATCGCCAGCGCCAGGATTTGCCCGGTATGCACGTCCTGGATCACCACCGTGCCGGTGGCCGCTCCTGTTTTATCCATCACGTGGTCCAGCGCCCGCTCTGCCAGGAATTGAATGTTTTCGTCGATGGTAAGAACCAGATTCTGGCCCGGCTCCGGTTCATGCTCCGTCGATCCCAATCTCCTGCTGTGCGCATCTACAGCGGTGTACATGCGCCCCGGGGCCCCATGCAGTTGGGTCTCGAATTTCTTCTCGAGGCCACCCAGTCCCTTGTCGTCCGCTCCAACATAGCCCAGCATCTGCGCGGCAATTTCGTTGTCCGGGTAAAAGCGCTGAAACTCTTTTTGAAAATAGATCCCCTTCACGGCTCCCGACGCTATCAGCGCCTTCGCCTGAGCCGCAACCTCGGGCGTTACGCGCCGCGCCACCCAGGCGAAGTTGCGCTCGGCCGTGAGCCGCGCCGCAATTTGCTCTTGTGTCGTAAGCGCGTCTTCGGGGTCGGTGTGCACCACCGCAGCCAGAGCATGCGCCGCCCCCGCCTTGTCGGCAATCTCCGTGGGTACGGCATAAATCGAGTCAACCTGCGCCGTCATCGCCAACTCGCGCAAGTTGCGGTCGTAGAGCACGCCGCGGCGCGGCGCAACTTCAAACGTGCGCTCCTGCTGCTTATGCGCACGATCCACAAATTCCTGGTGGCGCACAATTTGCAGCCAGAACAGGCGGCCGGCAATCACGCACGCCCACACCATAAAGAAAAGACAGATCAACCAGAAGCGTGCCAGTTTCAGAGGCATGGCCCGAGCCGCTGCGGTTTGGTTCCGGTTGGCTCGAACGGCTGGCGGCATGGCGGTTTTCGGCTCCTGGCATCTAGCTTTTAGCTTTTAGCTCCCAGCCTCGTTCTACATGCAATAGACTTTACCCCGCAAGTTCGGTTGCGTCCGCTTCGCCATGAACAAGCGCGGTCCGCACTCTGAAGACATGAGCTAGAGGCTAGGAGCTAGAAGCTGTTCTTCGACGCCGGCGGAGTTAGCTGGGCAAGCGCGGGCGCACCGGCTTCGGGGCCAGCATTGGGATGAACCACCTGGCCCGGCTGAGGCTCCTCAAGTCCCAGTTTGCGAGCCATCAGGTCGATGCGAACCGGCTGAGTGAGCTGCGCTTCCGCCAGACGCAACTGGCGATTGTCCTCGCGCAACTGGTCGAGTTGCTGCTTGTCCGACTCTACGCTGTAGCCGTTCTCAATGGCATAGAAATGTTGCAAACCGTAGACCATCACCAGGGAGAACAGGATTGCGACCGCCGCGGAAAACAGGCGCATCTCGCGCACCCGCACCGGGTCCGGCGCCTTTACAAGCCGTGAATTGTCAAAGTGCTTGGGGAAGTAAAACTCTGGCGTGCGCACCCCGCGACGCCGCGACGCCTGTTGCGCCCAAAGCTTGGCGTTCCGTTCCGCGGCCCACATATCCCGGTCTTTTGTGCCTCCATCGAAAGTTGCAGCGTATGCAGCCATGATCCCCCTCCTTGCGGAACAGTTGTCAGTTGTAAGTTTTCAGTTGTCAGTTATTGTTCCAAAGCACATTGAAGCGACTTATCGCCCGGCTCTCGAAACCGATAACTCGGAACGGTTAACTGAACCCTTAAAACTTACAACTGACAACTTACAACTCCGCAACTCATCACTTTCTCTCCGCCGCCCTGAGCTTCGCGCTCCGCGAACGCGGGTTGCGTTCTATCTCTTCCTCGCCGGCAGTTACCGGCTTCCTGGTAAGAATCTCCCAGATTCCCTTCTGCGCGCCTTCCCGCAGGCTGTCCTTTGCAATGCGGTCCTCAAGGGAATGAAAACTGATTACAGCCAGTCGTGCGGAGGGCTTAAGCAAACCTGGTGCGGCCTCCAACAACGCCCGGATTTCGTCTAACTCTCGATTTACGTAGATACGAAGAGCCTGGAATGTCCTGGTCGCCGGATGAATTCGCTCTTGTTTCATTGCCGGGCCGGCCGATGCTACAATCCGGGCTAACTGCCCCGTGGTAGCAACGGGCCGACTCCGAACAATGGCTCTGGCGATTCTCCGCGACCTCCTTTCCTCTCCGTACTCGTAAATAAGGTCTGCAAGCTCTCGCTCGCTCGCCTCATTCACCACTTGTGCGGCGGTCTGTCCGGAGCGCGTATCCATGCGCATATCCAACGCTCCGTCCGCCTGAAAACTAAAACCCCTGTGCGCCTCGTCGAACTGCAGGCTGCTAACTCCAAAATCGGCCAGCAATCCATCCACCGACCCCGCCTCGACGTGCTCGGCGATGGAACTGAACGCCTCGCCCACCAGAGTTATCCTTGGCGCCCTGCTGCCTAACTCGTTCGATACTCTGGCCAGCTTTACCTTGGCCAAATTCAATGCTTCAGGATCTCTGTCGAAACCAATCAGCCATCCGTCCGGCCCCAGCAGTCTTACTATCCCCTCGGCGTGCCCCGCTAACCCCAGAGTGCAGTCCACATAAGTCCCGCCTGCCCGCACTCTCAAAAACTCAATCGCTTCCTTGAACAGAACCGGCACATGGCGTTCGGTCGAGTTCGTCATGCGCTCCCCCCTGAGGGGTATTCCTGTTCAACCAACCTGGCGCGTCTTGGCCGCAATCAACTGGCGCTCCTCGGCCGTCAACCCGTTGCCCGGAAGCTCCTGCTCGAATATCTCCCGGTTGCGAACTTCCAGGATCTTCAACTTTCCGAATACCGTAACCTCGGCATCCAGCTTCGCCGTGCCGCGCAGAATCTGGGGCAGCAGAACTCTTGCCTGGCTATCCATTTCAACCTGCTGGCCGTAATAGCTGGTCAGGTTCAAATACTTGTCCACCGCCGCATCCACATTGCTGTCAGTGGCCAGCCGCGCTTCGTGCTTCTCCCACTCCGGCAAAGGCCAAATCTGCGCCGTCTTGCCGTCCGTCGAAGTGATGTAGAACTCGGTCACGTTCGCGGAATCCAGCAGCTCCTTGAAGGCGCCAGGGATCTTCAGCCTGCCCTTGTCGTCGACCTTCGCTGGATGATTGCCGCGAAACACCGCTTTGCCTCTTGCCCATCCGCGACTGATTCCACATCTCGCACCGCGGCTGGTTCCCTGCCCCAAAATCTTTTCCCGTTAGCCAGGATGGTTCCCCAAGTGATCTGGCGCGTGAATTGCATCGTGGAGAGTCCGAAATGGAAGTAAACTTGTATTGGAATTGTTCAGCGCAGTTTGTTTAGCAACATTTTCTGAACTCCGCTGGACTCCCCAAAGCTCTATTTCGTTCACTTTTACTCCACTTTGCTCCACAACAGTGATAGTACTGCCGATATTGGGCTGTGCCAAGAGAAAAAATGAAAGAAAGTCAAGGAGATTTGGGCTAATTGTGGGAAAAACGCCTAATGGTTTAGGGAAATCTAATTACCACAACATATAGTGTTTACCCCTTTGGTTCTACCACTGGACAGGATGGGCTAGGCGTGGTAGGAGAACAAAAGGCGAAGAAATGACTTGATCCCTCCACAAGGCCCCCGTGTCACGCTTCCGGGCAAACCCTCCTGGCCCATTGTCCCAAATGAAATCAGTCATCCGCGAGCAATCTAACCGCTTCTCAGGTGACGGCGCTCTTTCGCACGTTCGATAACCACCTTCAGCAGGTAGAGCAGGACCAGCGTGTTGATTACCAGAAGGCCTGCCCTGATCCAGGTCAGTCTCCGGACCACCTCGAAAAGCTCCAGCGGCAGGAAGGAAGCGGTAATGATCAGCGTCACATACTCGGCCCAAACCCGCTCGAGATACAGGCCAATTCCCTCCACCAGGCTGAGGGCGGCATAGATAAAGAAGACCTCGCTGATTCGCCTCAGCATGTGGTCGTTGACGTTCGCCGCGCTTTCAAGAATGACGTTTACCAGCTTCGACTCAGGGTTGAATCGCAGGTGGTCGATCAGGGTGGTCAGAACGTCTTCCAGGTCTTTGTGCAGCAACCGCAGCGCTCCAACACCAATGGCGATAAACAACAGCGCCTGCACTACCTTGTAGGCAGCAATCAGCATCAGCCACTTGTTATGTCCCTGGAGCTTCGAAGAACCTGGCGTTGGCGAATCTGTCATGATCGTCCGGGGGAAACTGTTAAAACTGGTTGCTTCCTCTTACGTTAACCGATGCGGGGCCGTTTTCCTAACCGCGAGCTCCTCGGAGCAGGGTATTCAAGGCAGAGGGATAACCGCCATGCCATTCTATTTCTTCAGATTCAGCAGCGCGTCGCGGTCCAGCACGTTGCCGTCTACCACCAGCCCCGAGATGCGGCGAGCATTCCAGATGTTCGCCGTCGGATCGCCGTCCACAACCAGAATGTCGGCACGGCGGCCGGGCGAAATCTGCCCCAGCTCGACCCAACCGAACTGCAGCGCATAGTTATTGGTGGCCGCTGCCAGCGCCTCGCGCGGCGAAAGCCCGAGCCGCACCAGCATTTCCAGCTCCGTGTGCATCGAGATTCCGGGCATGGTTCCCTTGGCCGGCGCGCCGGAACCCGCCAGGTAGTGCGGATATGCGGAATAGATCGTCTGATTGATGCGCCACAGCCGCATCGCAGCCTGGTCTGCCTTCTTACGCTGGCTGTCAACCATATATCGCTGTCCGGCCGCCGGCAATCGGCGCGTCCACGCCGGCAGCGGATAAATTGTCTCGCCGGTCGTCCGGTCTGAAGGCTGCGACATGTGTGCGGGGTCAAGCAGCGCCGCCGCAGGCTCCTTCCACAGGTTCCTGTGCCCTGGCAGTTGCAGGTAATAGAGGCTGAAGGTGGGCATGATCGCGGCATGGTGCCCGGCCAGATAGCGGGCATAGGAGCGCAGGTGCATATCGGTTGGCGGTAGCCGTTCGGAGTAGTCGTAGGCCGTATTAGCGGCGGGTCCCTGCGAGTTGTCAACCAGCGGCCTCTGCAGCTCGTCGGGAATCACGCCCAGTTCGTAACGGCCCATTTGCGGCAGCGCGTCCACGCCGTCCTCAATGCCCACACGGTAGGGTGTGGAAACAAACTCCCCATAGGTGACCAGCCCCATCTGGTGCGCGTGGGTAATAATCCATTGCGTATTGGCCGCGGTTAAATCGTGACCCAGCAGCAGCACGCGGGTTCCCAGCCGGGCCGTGTCGGTGAGTTGGTGAACGGTGTCTTCGGGGCTTAATTCGGTGGGGTGCGCGCCCTCATACAGCTTTGCGCCCCACTCCGGACGCCTGGCCAAAAGGCTCCAGTTGTCGGTGGTGCCGATCGAGTCCACAAGGTAGAGATGAGGACTGGGACTGGCGGCAAAATCGATAGGCCCGCGCTCGGGGTCGCCACGAACCACAACGGTTGTAACGCCCATATACAAGTTGGCATTGGCCTGGCCTTGCGAGTTCATGCCGGCAAAGCCATCCACCAGTCCCGGGATCAGGTATTTCCCGGTGCAGTCGATGACCCAGGCGCCCTTGGGAATGGCAACCACTCCGCGGACGCCAACATCGGTGACGCGCCCGTCGCGCACAATCACGATCGCATCCTGCAGATCTCTTGCCGAGTGTCCCCAGTCGGTGACATCCACAACGGTGCCGCCAGCGAGCACCAGCGGCGTCGAGGCCGGCAATCTTGGAGGAGCCGGGACCGGTGTCTGCGCCCAGGCCAGAATGCCGGCCAGGGCCGCTCCACCGATCCCCGCCAAGACGCTACGGAATATTTGCATAAGAAAAGCAGGTCTGTTGTGGATTGTCGCACAGCGGTTTGGACGGCGATGCTACGCTTTCCTGTCCGCCGCGGGGTTAGGTGGCCGCTCTTAGCTGGCCACCAGCGCGGGCCGGCGGCGGCGCACCAGCAGCGGAAGCACCTCCGCCTCGGCCTCATCGACTGACACGCCATGGCGGGCGCGCAGTTCGTCTATTTTGCCGTGTTCGATAAAGCGGTCGGGCCAGCCGATGCGCACCACCGGAACCGCGCTGCCCATTTCATCCAGAGCCTCAATCACCGCCGAGCCAAAGCCGCCCATCTTCACGTGATCCTCGAAGGTGACGAAGGCCGCCACGCGCCGCGAGTAGAGCTCAAGCATGTCGCGGTCCAGCGGCTTCACAAATCGAGGATTGATAATCGCGGCCGAGTAGCCGTCGTGCTCGAGGCGCGCGGCCAGTTCCCGCGCCAGCGAAACCATGGGTCCCAGTCCCAGAATTGCCACGTCCGACCCATCCTGCAGCACCTCCGCCACACCCACAGGAAGCGCCTCAGGCTCGGCCTTGCACGCCACTCCCGCAACCAGGCCGCGCGGATAGCGGATTGCGCTCGGTCCGGGAAGCTGAAGAGCGGTCTTCATCATGTCGGCAAGCTCGTCTTCGTCCTTGGGCGCCATCAGCACAATTTCGGGAATGCCGCGCAGATAGGCGATGTCAAACAGCCCGTGATGCGTGGGGCCGTCGTCGCCCGATAGCCCGGCGCGGTCCATGCAGAACAGCACCGGCAGCTTTTGCAGGCAAACGTCGTGCACAATGGGATCGAAGGCCCGCTGCAAAAACGTGGAGTAGATGGCGCATACCGGCCGGTAACCCTGCGTGGCCATGCCCGCAGCAAACACGACCGCATGCTCTTCGGCAATGCCCACGTCGAAATAGCGCTTGGGATGATGCGGCCGGAAGAGGTCGAGGCCGGTTCCGTTGGGCATGGCCGCGGTGATGGCTACAATCCGCTGGTCCTCGTTGGCCAGGTTCACCAGCGTGTTGGCGAACACTTCCGCGTAGGTAAGCTGCCCCGCGGGCTTGGTTTTGCCGGTCTCAGGATCGTAGGGTCCCAGGCCGTGGAACTTCTTTTGCCCGTCCAGCGCAGGCTGAAACCCTCGGCCCTTTTGCGTGAGCACGTGAAGCAGCACCGGGTGGTCGGCCGTCTTCAAGAACTTGAATGTCTCGATCAGCAGCGGCAGGTTGTGCCCGTCCAGCGGGCCGAAGTACTGCAGGCCGAACTCCTCAAAAAGCATGGAGGGCCACAGCATGCTTTTGGCGGCCTCTTCCGCGCGCCGCGCCACGGTCAACGCAGTCTTGCCGCCTAACCGCTCCAGTATCCGGTGCGCCTGGTCGTGCAGATTCTTGTAGTGCTCGTTGGTCACAATCTTGTGGAAGTACCGTGCAATCGCGCCCACATTCCGGTCTATCGACCACTCGTTGTCATTGAGCACCACAATCAGCCGCTTGGTATGCTCGCCGATATTGTTCAGCGCCTCAAACGAAATCCCGTTGGTAAAAGCCGCGTCGCCGGCCACGGCAATCACGTGCTCCTTGCCGCCGGAGAGATCGCGCGCGACGGCCATGCCCAGCGCTGCTGACAGAGCCGTACCCGCATGTCCCGCACCGTAGCAATCGTGGTCACTTTCAGTGCGCAGCATAAAGCCGTTCAGCCCGCCCGGCTGGCGAATCGTCTCGAACCGCTCCAGCCGCCCGGTCAGAATTTTGTGCACATAAGCCTGGTGGCTCACGTCGAACAGCAGCTTGTCTTCGGGGGTGTTAAACACCGTGTGCAGGGCCAGCGTCAGCTCCACCACGCCCAGATTCGGGCCCAGGTGGCCGCCGGTCTTCGACAGCGTCTGGATCAGGAATTCCCGAATCTCCTCTGCCAACTGAGTCATCTGCGCCAGGCTCAGGCACTTCAGATCCGCGGGCGAGTGGATGGATTCCAGCAGTGTTCCCATGTACTTCCTTCCGTGGGAAAAGCGGGGGCGAATTTCACTACGAGCCCCGGAGTCAAGGTATTCCAGTCCGGATTGACTAACTAACAGTATACCAACGCTTCAGATTCCTGCGCTGAATCATTCGGCCTTTTCCCCACCCATCCGCCAGCCGCATCGTGCCATCTGGCGGGTGGCCCCGGTCCCGGTGAGATCTCCAGACCATGCTGAGGGTGCTCCGGTCCCTCGCTCTTGGGGACCGGGGACGGAAGGCGGGTGCCCCCGGTCCCGGTGAGATCTCCAGACCATGCTGATGGTGCCCCCGGTCCCTCGCTCTTGGGGACCGGGGACGGAAGGCGGGTGGCCCCGGTCCCGGTGAGATCTCCAGACCATGCTGAGGCTGCCCCCGGTCCCTCGCATTTGGGGACCGGGGAGGGAAGCACTACGCAGCCCAAACCGCCCCTGGTTAGCGGGTGTCGCACCCTTGATCCGCTGATGAATTGGGTGGCCCATCCTTCGCTTTCTTCCAGCGAAGTGTGGGTTCCACGAATCCTATGTCACCAACAGTGGATACGGTCAGGCAGGTAGCGTGACTCGTCGCCCTCAGCATCGACCGTGCCTGATCCCGGAGCCGGCCAACATTCGGCTCGCCGAGGACCGGCAATTGAGTGCTGGCAGTGCTAGCAGTTTCCCACCCAACAAGGGTTCACACCAGCAGTTCTGCGCGCCAAAAACACATCGAGAACGCTTGTTGTTGCGCTTAAATGCTTGTTGCCGCGCTCGTTTTGCACAAAAACAGCACTAAAATGGCCCTATCTTGACCATTTGCCTGCGTTGCCGGCCTCGAACCTGCGGAGTATCATGCCTTTTGCCCAGATGAAAACGCTTACAACCCCAATTCAACGCACCCCAGCGGCAGCCGAATCGACACAGCCAGAAAGGCGCGGGAAATCACAGGAAGGAACTCCCTTCACAGAAGTGGTTCATTCTCTCGTAGCAGTCGACCGATCCCCGCATTTCCTCCCGGAGGGAGGGAACGAGAATAGCCCCGGATGGACCCTGAGTGGAGCGAAGGGGCAATCCGGGGAAGGTGTCCCAATCCTGTTTGCGCGTCCCGTAGGGCCGCGGTGAGCCACTACCTTCCCGCCTGACCATGTTCGTGCGATTGCCGCAGCCAGACAGACGACCCGCAAAACAATTCCAATGCCGTTTGCAGATCATTCATGCGCAGCGGAGCACAATCGTTGCATGGGATGCCTCAACTCAAACCGCGTTCTCCCGAAATTGAGCCCCCCCTCCCCTCGAATCTTCCCGTTTTTCAACCCATGCAATCCTACAACTATCAAAGAATGAGCAGCTTACAAGAATTAACTGTTAACCAAACAGTAATCAAGCACCCTCGATTTTTGGCACTTTTAGAGATCTCAAGGCCTGTTTTCGATGCTGCAAGGGGCGAAAACCAGCCCTTTTTGCGCGAAAAATCAATTCTGGAAGCGCCCTGATTGCCCAATTCTCGACACTCAAACGCCAACTGTGGAAGCTTGCCCATCGTTGTACGATGAGCAAGTACGCCGTTTTGAAGTGTGAGAGGAACAGAAACGTGGCTGAATCAGGTAAAGGACTCATTCGTGCTTTGGTTCTAACTTGCGCGCTGGCGAGCGCGGCGTCGCAGGCGGTTTTGGCCCAGTTGCCGGAGCCTGGTAGCGCCCCGTCGACCGCTCCCAACCCGTTGACCGACCCAACCGTGAAGCCGGGCAAGATGCTGCTCTTCGACCTGGAGGCGCGATTCGCCAAGGATGTGCTGGAGCGCGGAGGGGCTGCATTTGCCGACTGGTTTGCCGAGGACGCCGTGGAACTGGGCAACGCGCAGCCGCCGGTGATTGGCCGCGTGGCCATCGCCAAATCCGGCAACTGGACCCCAAAGCAATACCAGCTTACCTGGACTCCCACCGACGCCATGATGGGGCCGTCTGGAGATATCGGCTACACCTGGGGACACTTTGAGGGGCACAGCAAAGACGCCAACGGCAATCCTGTCACATCTTCCGGCCGGTACATTACCATCTGGCGCAAAGAGCCCGACGGCAAATGGAAGGTGGTACTGGACGCGGGCAGCAACGAGCCGGCCAATGCAGCCGATTGCTGCAAGCTCCCTAGCGGCAACTGAGGCTGACTGGGGCAGAATTGGGCCACGGGAATCTGCGTCGCCGGCAGCGTTCGATTGCAGCTTCTCAGGAGTTCCTGCGCGATTCACGTTAACTATAAGGTAACCAGGAATGAGTTACCTAGGTGGTAGTACCTTTGTAGCAAATCTACCCCTTTTGTGTCAGAGCCAGCCAGCACGCATCCATCGATACTGGAGGTGAGTGTGTTTGCGCAATGAGTACGATGGGTGCACAACTCGGAGAGCCCAGCGGGCCGGCGTTACGTTTGGGTTTCGACCTCTGGGACGGTGACCCGGACCCGGCGCTGGACGAGCTTACCGGCCTTGCCGGCGTGCTATGCGGCGCGGACTACGCATATGCCGGATGGATGGATTCAAAACGCCTCTGGTTCAAGTCCCAATTTGGATTCAAGGCGCCCGACCAGCCGCGTACGACCACTGCCTGCCAGTACATGATCGAAAGCAACCAGCCCTTGCTCCTTTCCAACGCTGGGAAGGACCCGCGGTTTCCCAGGGAGGGAATACCCCTGGTTGGCGCAAGCCCGTGCCGGTCCTACGCTGCCACGCCGCTGATAACCAGCACCAACCAGACCGTCGGCACACTGGCCGTTCTGGCTCGCGATGCGGACAAATTCAGCCAGGAACATCTCACCCTTTTGGAAATCCTCGGCCGCCAGGTGGTCACCCGGCTTGAACTCTACCGCCGAATCCGTGCCCAGGAGCAGGCACAGCGCGCCCGCCAGCGGACTGAGCAGGCGCTGGCTGTGGAGCGATGCTTTGTCGCCGGCACACTGGATTCGATTCCCTTTCTGGCCGCGCTGTTAGACAGAAACGGCATCATGGTCCGCCTCAATTACCCCTTTGCGCAATTGACCGGCCTGAGCCCGGCCGACGCGGTGGGGCGTCCATTTGTCAAGGAGGTTCTGGAGGCCGACGACCTGCATTGGGGGATGGACAAAGTGCAGGAAGCCGCAGCAGGCCAGGTTTCCGGACCTCATGAGACGGTTTGGCACACCCAGGGTGGGAAGGTGCGGCGCGTCAGTTGGACTCTGCGCCCGCTTGCCGGCCCAACTGGAGAGATCCAATATCTGATTGTGAGCGGCGAAGACGTGACCGAACAGCGCCAGGTGGAAAAGGCGCTGCTCTCCAGCGAAACCCGCTACAGTCAGATGGTCGAAAATAGCCTTGGCTTCCTGTTCACCTGCTCCCTGGATGGCCGGCTCATATCGCTCAACGCCTTCACTGCGGAAACTCTCGGCTACCGGATCGAAGAGCTCGAGGGGCATGCGATCGGCGCATTCCTCGATCCCGAAGGCGAAGCCATCTTCCAGGAATGCCTGCGCACGCTCGACGGCAAGGGAGAATGGCAAGGCGTGCTGCGCGTTCGCCGCAGAGATGGCGTCTTCCGCCGCATCGCCTTCCGCAGCCGCTTGATGGACCTGCCCGACAATCCGCCATTCGTTCTCAATCACGGCATGGACATCACCGAGCAGCACGAGGCCGAGGACGCTCTGCACCTGGCCACCCGCCAGCGCGAACTCATCCTGGAATCGGTGGGCGACGGCATCTTCGGCATCGATCTCTATGGCCGGCTTACCTTTGCCAACCAGGCCGCGGCCCAAACGCTCGGCTACAGGCCGGAAGACCTGACCGGGCGGGAGTTGCTGGAAGTGATCCAGCACAGCCGCTCCGACGGCACGGCTTATTCCAGCGATACCAGCCCCATCCTGCAAGCCATGCACCGCTCGCGCGCTATTCGCGTTCGCGACGAAAACTTCCTGCGCCAGGACGGCGTAGCCATTCCCGTCGATTACAGCGCCAGCCCCCTCCTTGAAGAAGGCCGCATCTCGGGCGTCGTGGTCGCCTTCCAGGACATCTCGGAACGCCGCCGCCTGGAGCGCATGAAAGACGAGTTCATCTCCACGGTGGGGCATGAGCTGCGCACCCCCCTAACCTCGCTTCGCGCCTCGCTGGGACTCATCTCTGCCGGTTCGCTGGACAGCCGGCCAGACCGGCGGGGCAAGATGTTTGAAGTGGCGATCGGCAACTGCGACCGGCTGGTTCGGCTGGTCAACGACATTCTCGACTTCGACAGCATCGAGAAGGGCCGTCTTCACCTCGACTGCCAGCCGGTGGATGCAATCGACCTGCTGCACCGCGCGGCTGAAACGTCTCGCCCCGCTGCCATCCAGGCGCATATCTCCTTCAAGGTTCACGCAACGCATGTTACGGTGATGGCCGATCAGGACAGAGTGCTGCAGGTGCTTAACGAACTGATCTCGAACGCCATCAAGTTCTCCCCGCCTGACACCACGATCCATCTGTCAGCCGAACCGCTGGCTGTCAGCTCCACTGGCCCCAACGAGGTCCGCTTCATTGTCCAGGACCAGGGCAGGGGCATCCAGCCGGAGAAGCTGGAACACATCTTCGATCGTTTTCAACAGGGAGACGCCTCAGACAGCCGCGCAAGAGGCGGAACCGGCCTGGGCCTGGCGCTTTGCCGCAGCATGATCGAGCAGCACGGCGGCCGCATCTGGGTGGAAAGCGTTCCTGGCAGGGGCAGCCAGTTCCTGTTCACGCTCCCCGTGGCCGCGGCGGTTGAAGCGCGATAGGGATGGCGAGCGAGTTAGAAGAGTACTGGCCTGTGGTTGAATGGCCGGCCATTGGCCCGGGCTTAGTGGCGATGTCATCCGGTATCGTTTCCCATCTTCAGTCGCGAAGCCCGATAATCGATAGATTAGGAGCCATGCAAGGGTAAAGAATGGCAGGATCTTCACGTTCTTCGAATTGGACGCGCCGGGGTGTGCTGCGCGCGCTTCCGGGCGTCTGCGCGCCGGGCCTGGTGCAGCGGACATTGTCTGCGGTCACGCCGGATCAGTCCGCGGACCCCGAGAAGCCATTTTCTACTTTCACAGACGTTGCCCAAGCCGCCGGCCTGACCGCGAAGATGGTGTATGGAAGCCCTGAAGCCATAACCTACATCGTTGAGGAGATGGGCGGGGGCTGCGCGTTCTTCGATTACGACAACGATGGCTGGATGGACATTTTCATTCTTGGCGGACGAACGCTGGAAGGTATTCCGGAGGAAGCATCGAACCGGCTGTACAAGAACAATCGCGACGGCACGTTCAAGGATCTAACCAGGCAGGCCGGATTATGGGATGCCGGATGGGCTGTGGGCGTTTGCGTGGGTGACTACAACAACGACGGCTTTGAAGATCTGTTTCTGACTTACTATGGGCAGAACAAGTTATATCGCAACAACGGAGATGGAACCTTTACCGACGTAACCGAAAAAGCCGGCCTGCTGCACGAGCACACCTATTATGGCGCCGGATGCACGTTTATCGATTACGACCGCGATGGATTTCTCGACCTGTTTGTGTCCAACTATGTGGAAATCGATCTGGCCACCGCGGCGAAGCCATCCGCAACCATTCCCAACTGCAACCTCCATGGACTGCCGGTGCCCTGCGGGCCAAGGGGATTGAAAGTCCCGCCGCACTTTCTCTATCACAACAATGGGAACGGCACCTTCACCAATGTCTCGCGAGAATCGGGCATAAACGATCTAAGTGGTTCCTACGGATTGACCGCGGTGTGTTTCGATGTGGATGAAGATGGCTGGCCGGATATCTTTGTGGCTTGCGACGCCACCTCAAGCCTGCTGCTATTGAACAATCACGATGGAACTTTTCGGGAAGAGGGCCTGATGCGCGGCGTAGCGTTGAGCCCCGATGGCGAGCCCATGGCCGGCATGGGCGTTGCCATTGGGGACTACAATCTCGACGGTCATCTCGACCTATTGAAGACTCATTTCCAGGAGCAGTCCTCCGGCCTCTATCGCTACCTGGGGAAGGGTGAGTTTGAAGACAACGCACTCCGCGCGGGCATATCGGTGGAGCGCCGTTATGTGAGCTGGGGTACGGGAATCGTCGATCTGGATAACGACGGGTATCCGGATATCTTCTGGGTTACCGGCAATGTCTACATCGGGGCGGAGAAGGTGAATCCGATGTTTAGCTACCGGGGTCCCCGTGTGCTTTTCCGCAACCTTGGCGACGGGACATTCAAGCAGGTGAAAGAGCGTGGGGGCGCGGCCATTGTCTCGGATCATGTAAGCCGCGGCTGCGCGTTCGGGGATTTCGATAACGATGGCGACATCGATATCGTGATCATGAATCAACATGAGCCTCCGTCGCTGCTGCGCAACGACTGCCCGCCCGGAAATCACTGGATCAAGGTGCGGCTTGAAGGAACAAAGAGCAACCGGAGCGCGATTGGGGCAAGAGTGCTGGTGTACTACGGAGGCAAGGTTCAGGCACAGGCCGTCACAAGCCAGGCGAGTTACATGTCGTCGAACGATCCGCGGCTGCACTTCGGGCTGGGAAGCGCAAAAACAGCGGACATTGAGGTGCATTGGCCCAACGGCGGCGTGGATACATATCGCGGTCAAGCGTGCGATCAACTGGTAACCATTTTGGAGGGCAAAGGAGTTGTGCCGGGGCGTCCCTTTTCGCCGGTTCCGGCAGCGCCGAAACTGCAGGAACAACCAAAGACGCCGCAGCCTGTTCCGGGCGCTCCCAGGGAACGGGGCGATTGAGGATTGTGGTCTCCCACCCATGAGACAATCTTTTTGAACAGCCATCCCCCCCAATCCCTGGCTGGTGAGAAAACAACAGAATATGGGAATGACCTCCAGCATTCAGAACCTGCTCTTCGGCCGTCCCCTGGCCACCAGCGAGGAACGCGCCGAGCACATCGGCCCCATCTCGGGCATTCCCGTCTTCGGCCTGGACGCCCTGAGTTCCGCCGCTTACGGGCCTGAGGCCGCGCTCACGCTGCTCATCCCGCTTGGCCTGCTGGGAGTGCAATATATCGTCCCGGTCTCGGCGGCCATCGTCATCCTGCTGGCCATTGTGTACTTCAGCTACCGGCAGACCATCGACGCCTATCCTCACGGTGGCGGCTCGTACACCGTGGCCAGCCAGAACCTGGGCGAAGGCGCGGGCCTGCTGGCCGCGGCAGCGCTGATGATCGACTACATTCTGACCGCGGCCGTGGGCATCTCGGCCGGCGTGGGCGCGCTTATCTCCGCCGCACCCGGCTTGCAGCCCTATACGCTCCAACTCTGTCTTGGAGTGCTGCTCATCCTCACCATCGTCAACATGCGCGGCGTCCACGACACCGGCGTGGTGTTCATGATTCCCACCTACCTGTTTACCGCAACGCTGCTCATCGTCATCGGAGTTGGCACATGGCATGTGATGCAGACCGGAGGGCATCCTCACCAAGTGACGGCTGTGCCTCCCATATCTGCTGCGACCGCCATGTTCAGTTGGTGGCTGATCCTGAAGGTGTTTGCCTCAGGCTGCACGGCCATGACCGGCGTAGAGGCTGTAAGCAACGGCGTAATGGCCTTCCGCGAGCCCACCCGCAAGAACGCCAAGATCACGCTGACCATCATCATCGTTCTGCTGGCGGCGCTGCTGATCGGCATCGCACTGCTATGCCGCTCATACGGCATTGCAGCCACCGACCCCAACGGGCCGGGTTACGAGAGCGTGCTCTCCATGCTTACGCGCGCGGTAATGGGCCGCGGAGTGTTCTATTACGTCACCATCGCCTCGGTGCTGCTGGTACTGGCTCTCTCAGCCAACACAGCGTTTGCCGATTTCCCACGGCTCACCCGCGCCATCGCACTCGACGACTACATGCCGCACGTCTTCATGCTGCGCGGCCGGCGCCTGCTCTACTCCTGGGGGATCTATGTGCTGGTGGCGCTGACAGCGCTGCTGCTCATCATCTTTGGCGGCGTGACAGACCGCCTGATTCCGCTGTACGCCATTGGCGCGTTTCTGGCTTTCACGCTGTCGCAGGCCGGCATGGTGATGCATTGGAAGCGCCAGGGAGGCGCGCCGTTCCGCATGGCCGTCAACGGCCTGGGCGCAGTGGCTACGGGCATTACCACACTGGTGGTGCTGGTGGCGAAGTTCCTTGACGGCGCGTGGATTACCGCGCTGCTGGTTGCGGTTTTGATCCTGCTGATGCGGTCGGTGAAGCGCCACTACGATCGCGTTGACAAGGAGACCTTCCTGGACCTGCCGTTTGTGCCGTCTGAAGTAACCGATCCTATCGTCGTAATTCCCATGGACCGCTGGAGTCGCGTCACGGAAAAGGCTCTCGCTTTCGGGCTTTCCATGGCCACCGATGTTCGCTGCCTGCATGTGCAGATCGCCGACGAGCCGGACGATATCTGCAAAGTGTGGGAGGAAGATGTGGCCGCTCCCATGCGCGCGGCAGGCAAGGGCGTTCCCAAACTTATAGTGCTCAAGTCCCCGTACCGCTACATTCTTGCGCCGGTGGTCGACTACATCCTGGGAGCGGAATGCGAATCCCAAACCCACCATGTTTGTGTGCTGGTGCCGGAGCTGGTAGTCCGCCATTGGTGGGAGAACCTGATGCACAACCGCCGCGCCGACATGCTGAAGGTTATCCTGCTGTTGCGCGGCAACCGGCGCATCGTGGTCATCAACCTTCCGTGGTATCTGGAACGGGGCTGAGCCTCGCCTGCGACTCGACGGTGAGGGAGATCACCAACGCGCGGGATTTTTTCGCCGCACGGGTTCCCTTCCCGTCCGCGACCCGTCACAATAGAGAGTGGACCCAGAGACAATTCAAGAATGCGCCGACGATAGCTTTCGCCTTCGGGCAGCCTCTCTGGCGCTGGTGCCGCAGGCTGCTGCGGTCTCAGGCATCTGGCGCGCTGCAAGCCTGTGCGCACTGTTTGCGCTGGCGCCCGCGGTTCTCGTGGCGCAATCCTCGGCTGAGGGTGAGCCCTGGAGCAGCGGGAACATATCGTTTCTTCTCCAGGAACCTGGCCCTATGATTGCGCCGCCTCAGGAGAACGAGCCGGCGTTTGGACCAAGGTTCGGCACTGGCCCACCGGTGACCGTGCATGGCGTGGTGCTGAACGCAGTCACCGGCCTGGGGCTGCCGCGAGTGCTGGTCAAGCTGGATTCCGCCGAAGGCGTCGGTGCGCTTACGGGCAGCGAAGGTCAGTTTGAGATCCCTGGCGTGCCGTCGGGGCTGCAGACATTCAGTGTTCTCAAGCCCGGTTATCGTGCACCGGGGAGCGATCTCGGCGCTGAGGCGGAACATAGCGTGCGCGTGGCCGCCAATATGCCCGATCTGGCGTTCTCGCTTGCGCCCGATAACGCGCTTTTCGGGCATGTATCGCTCTCCAACGGCGATCCGGCTGTCGGCTTCGGGGTCACGCTGCTCAGGCTCACGGTGGAAAACGGGCGCGCCAGTTGGGTTCAGGCAGACTCGCGCCGGACCAACACCGGGGGCGGGTACCGCTTTTCAGGCCTCCAGGACGGGATGTATACCCTGATGAGCCTGCCCGCGTTTGACAATGAGAACGCAACGGCGCCAATGTGCAATGGGCCTGCCCCGGAAGATGTGAAAGGCTACGCAATCACTTATTTGGGCAATGCCGCGGACCTGGGCGGCGCAGCGCGCATTCAACTTGCCGGCGGACAGGTTGTCCAGGCCGATCTGGCGTTGACTCAAGGCTCCTACCACGCGGTTCAGGTTGCTCTTTCCAGGCCGGTAGCAGGCAGCCAGTGGCAGTTCACATCGACCCTCCTCGACCGCAATGGGCAGGGCCTCGGTTATCCCCTCAACCAGGATGACAAAACCCACGCCATCTGTGGCTATCTCCCGGATGGTGCGTACACGCTTGCCACGGAGGGCTTGCCCGACCCGGAGCATCCCAGAGGCAAGTCGTCGGGAGTAGCGGGCTTGCTCGATTTCGCGGTCGAGGGCCATGCCGAAGCG
>CAYWMR010000015.1:0-24257 GCA_964458965.1 uncultured Occallatibacter sp.
CAGCCGCGCATCGGTCCGTGCGCTGGCGCTGATAGGCCTTCCAACCCGCTCGGAGGCCCAAGATTATTCTTACCCGTCCCTTTCATCCTGCACAATTCGCAAGCTTTTCTTGAGCGGAGATCGCGATCAATACGCTCCCGCCGCAGAGTGGCGACAAGTGGCCGCATCGGCAGCCGAACCCAAACGCTCGGTGACCATTCCAGGCGCCGACCATTTTTTTCAAGGCCAACTTGAGCAGATGCAACAAGCGCTTGCCGGTTGGCTCAAGGAGCAATTGCCATGACACCGGTCAGCAGCGATGCAACGCTGGAAGCCCTGCACGCGACAGCTACGGAGATTTTTACGGGCGCACTGAAAGCGTGCAGCATTGAGTCGGCGATGGACCGGCGCATTCGTTTCGAGGGTAATACGCTGCATCGCCTGCTGCCGGACGGCAGCGGCCCGGAGACGGTAAATCTGGCTTGCTACAAGCGAATCTTCATCATTGCGCTGGGCAAGGCTGCTGGTCCCATGCTGGATACGCTTTTGGGGCGGATGAGCCGGCGGAAGGGGGTGCGTGGAATCTGTTGCTCGAACCAGTTGCCCAAGGCGAGAAACTGGCGGTTCCGCTACTTCGAGGGCGGTCATCCGCTGCCAAACGAAGACTCATTTGCCGCGGCCCGCGCCACGCTGGCAATGCTGAAAAAGGCGAAGAAAGATACGTTGATTTTCTATCTCATCTCCGGTGGAGGCTCGGCCATGTTCGACCTGCCGCTGGACCCCAGGATTACGCTCGAAGATACCATCGCGTTCCATAGCTTGCTGGTGGCGTCGGGCGCCCCCATCAGCGAGGTGAACACGCTGCGCAAGCACTTTTCCGCGGTAAAGGGCGGCAGGCTGGCGATGGCCGCGCCGGACGCGGCGAAGATCAGCCTGCTGGTGCCCGATGTGCCACTGCGGAGCCTGGACGCACTTTCTTCCGGTCCCACCTCGCCCGATCACTCGACCGTGGGAGAGGTGCGGGAATTGCTGGCCAAATATAGCCTTGCGCCGAAGCTCCCGGCGTCCGTTCGCGATTTCTTTGAGCGTGCGGACCTGCCCGAGTCGCCGGGCAACAAAGGCTGGCTCCCCCCGCGGTTGCCCCGGTTGCCGTGGACTGAGCCGGCTGCGACTCCCACGCGCCGCGTCACATCGGCGGCCTCGATGTCCGGCGAAGACGTGGCATTTCGCGATTCCATCTACGAGGTTCTGCTTTCAAGCCACGATCTGGCGGAAAACGCGCGCGCCCTGGCGCGGGAGGCCGGATTCCATGTGGTGGTAGACAACAGTTGCGACGACTGGGACTATGCCGACGCCGCCCGCTACCTGCTTGAGCGCTTTCACTCGCTTCGCGCCACGCACCCGCGGCTTTGCCTGATCTCAGTCGGCGAGGTGACCGTAAAGCTGGACAAGACTCCAGGCGCCGGCGGGCGGAACCAGCAGTTTGTGATGGCGTGCGCTTTAGAGCTTGAGTCCTATCCGGGCGAGCGGTTGACCGTTTTCAGCGCCGGTTCAGACGGCATCGATGGCAATACAAAGTCGGCGGGAGCCGTGGCGGACCCCACGACCGTGACGCGCGCCCATGCGTTTGGATTCCATCTCAAGTCGTCGCTGGCCAACTTCGATGCTTGTCCGATGTTCACTGCTCTTGGAGACTCCGTTGTAACCGGACCCACCGGCCATAATTTGCGCGATCTTCGGCTGCTGATTTCCGAGCCCTGCTAGCCACATCCGGGCAATCTGAGCCTAACCCTGAGGCATTCGATGGGGTCTCGATCTGGAGACCCGGGAAATCACGAGCCAATCCCGTGGCGATTTTCCTGCAACGAAGTAATAACTTCCTTGAATCGCATGGGCAGAGGCGGCCCGAATGCGGTAACATTGCCTTCACATTCTTTTCATTTGATTGAGGATTGGTTCGTGGTTCGAAAACTTGCTCGCAAGACGGCTGCAAAGCCGCCCGATATCCGAACCGTTGCCGCCCTGGCAAAGGTTTCCATCGCCACCGTTTCGCGGACCATCAACGGCTCTCCGGCGGTAAGCGAGCGCCTTGCCAAGCGCGTCTGGAACGCAATTGAGCAGTTAAATTACTTCCCCAATACTCACGCGCGGAGCCTGGTTTCGGGTCATAGCCGCATTCTCGGCATTCTGGTTGAGAACATCACCAATCCGTTTTTTCCAGAGCTGATTCAGAGTTTTGAGGAGATCGCGGTAGCGCACGGCTACGAGATCCTGGTCAGTTCCACCAACAGCGACCCCGCGGTGCTCACCAATTGCGTCCGGCGCATGCTGGAGCGCAAGGTGGAGGGTGTTGCGGTGCTGACGTTCGGCGAAGAGGAACCGGTTCTGGACCAGTTGGTGAATCGCGGCATTCCCATGGTGCTTGCCGAGTTCCGTCCCGACGATCCCAAGATCAGCACCATTCTGCTGGATTATTCAACCGGCATCCGCGCGGCTGTCTCCCATCTTGCGGAGCTTGGGCACCGCCATATTGGGTTTTTGGCCGGGCCGCGCAAACTGCATTCAGCAATCACCCGCGAAAACGACTTTCGCGCGGCAATGGACGCGGCCGGATTGCCGGCGCATGACAACTGGATTGTCGAATGCGACCATACGCTCAAGGGCGGTGTCACGGGCTTTGGGCGCTTGCAGAAGCAGGCTGCGCGCCCCACAGCCATTGTCTGCTCGAACGACATGACGGCCATCGGAGTTCTGCGCGCCGCATACATGGAAGGCTTGCGGGTGCCCCAGGACCTATCGGTTGTGGGTCTGGACGATATTCTCTTCGCGGAGTTCACTCTGCCGCCGCTGACCACCATACGGCTTTCCCGCACCGACCTTGCGCGCGCCGCATTCGAGGCCCTGCGGCAACAGGCCGAGGATCCCAACAATCCGAAGATGCAGCGCGAGTTTCTGGTCTCGACAAGCCTGGTGGTACGGGGATCGACAGCGGCGCCGCCTTTAAACAGGAAATAGACCTGCCGCTCCGTGCTTCCGCCGCAATGATAGGATGGCTTGGAACATTTCAGCGAAAGAGACATCCCATGAGCGAGAATTCCCCGTTGGACGAACTTACCTCCGAACAGATTTCGACCATCACTCGGCAGACGAACTATGGAACGTGGCGGTTCCAGAAGACCTGGAAGCCGCTGCACGTTGCGGACGCCGAGGGCTGCTGGTTCACGGACGGCGCGGGCAAGCGCTACCTGGATTTTTCGTCGCAACTGATGTGCGTGAACCTGGGCCACAAGAATCCGCGGGTCGTCGAGTCCATTGCGGAGCAGGCGCGGGAACTGGCCTATGTTGCGCCCGGACACGCCACGCGGGCGCGGGCACGGCTGAGCGAGAAGCTGCTTGAGGTTCTGCCCGAGGGCCTGAACAAGTTCTTCTTCGCCACCAGCGGAACCGAGGCCAACGAAGCTGCCTTCAAGATTGCGCGCATGTATACCGGAAGAAACAAGATTATCTCGCGCTATCGCTCCTATCACGGATCGACGAACGGCTCGATTGCAGCCACGGGCGACCCCAGGCGCTGGGCCATGGAGCCGGGTGGAAAGGGATCGGGATTCATCTTCGCTCCGGAGACGAACTGTTACGACTGTCCCATCAAGCACACTTATCCCACCTGTAACATTGCCTGCGCCGATTACATCGAGCACATGATCCGCAACGAGAGCGATGTGGCGGCCATCATTCTTGAGCCTGTGGTGGGCACCAACGGCGTGCTGGTTCCGCCGCCGGAATACTTCCCGCGCCTGCGCAAAATTTGCGACGACTACGGCGTGTTGCTGATTGCCGACGAAGTAATGGCCGGGTGGGGCCGCACCGGTAAGTGGTTTGCCATGGACCACTGGAATGTGAAGCCCGATATTCTTGTTACCGCCAAAGGCATAACTTCAGCCTATGTGCCGCTGGGCCTTTGCGCCACCACGACCAAGATTGCCGATTACTTTGAAGATCACTATTTCTCGCACGGGCACACGTACGAGGCGCATCCCATGACTCTTGGTCCGGCGGTGGCAACCATCGAAGAAATGCAGCGGCTGAAGTTGGTGGAGCGCGCGGCTGAACTTGAGCCCTATGTGCGCGAGAAGCTTGAGGCGCTGAAGGCAAAGCACAATAGCGTAGGCGATGTGCGCGGGCTTGGGTTGTTCTTTGCCGTTGAGATTGTGAAGGACCGCGCGACCAAACAGCCCTTCAACACCATGCGCGACAAGGTGGAAGGCAAGCCGCTGGTGGTGGACCAGATTGCCGGCAAAATGATGGCGCAGGGAGTTTCAATTCAGGCATGGGTGAGCCATTTTGTGATCGCCCCGCCGCTGATTGTAACCAAGGAAGAGCTGGACCTTGGAATTGCCGCGCTGGATGAGCATTTGGCGATTGCGGATGCGCTGGTTGAATAACTCCACGAGTTACAGGAGTTAGTCCAACAGTGCGGCAATATAAAGTGGACTTGGATAACTTGCGGATAGCTCCAAGTCAATACTCGGTCTTGTTCGGGGATGCAATCCAGGCGGCAAAGCTGGCCCATGCTTCCTCGCTAAGTAACTGTGTGGCGGGAAGCGAGCGCGCGTTGGAATCTTTGAGAAACTCGTCGTAAAGAGACGCGTCGTCGAATCCGGCGCGTGCGGCATCGGCGGCGCTGGAACCGTAGTAGATTGCGTCGAGCCGCGCCCAGTAGCAGGCAGCCAGGCACATGGGGCAGGGCTCGCAACTGGTATAGAGCTCACAGCCGGCCAGCGTAAAGGTGCCAAGGGCCTTGCAGGCGGCGCGAATGGCGTTAACCTCCCCATGCGCGGTGGGATCGTGCGAGGCGGTCACGGTGTTCACGCCCTCGCCGACAATCCGGCCCTCGCGCACGATGACCGCCCCAAATGGGCCGCCTCCGCCGGCTTCGACGTTCTGAATTGCCAGCTCAATGGCGCGGCGTAGAAACTCAGGGTTGGGTGAATTCGGACTCGCCAACTTGCTCTCTGCCTCCCTCAACAGCGAAAGTAGAAACAGTATGGCACAGGCTTTCCGGTCAACCCGCGTTATGACGCCTCAAGGCCTTGCTCCGGCAACGTTGCTGGTGGAGGGCGAGCGCATTGGGGAAGTGCGCGCCTGGAGCGACGTGCCGGCCGGAATGCCGCTACGCGACTTCGGCGATCTGGTTGTTCTCCCCGGACTCGTCGACTCCCACGTTCACATCAACGACCCCGGTCGCGACTGGGAAGGTTTTTTAACCGCCACGCAGGCCGCAGCCTCCGGCGGCGTCACGACACTCGTCGATATGCCGCTGAACTGCATCCCGGAAACCACGAACGTCGAAGCACTGGAAGCCAAGCGCGCAGCCGCCCGCGGCCATGCCTGGGTCGACTGGGCCGCCTGGGGTGGCGTGGTTCGGGGTAACGCCGATTCGCTGCTTCCGCTCGCCGACGCCGGTGTGGCGGGCTTCAAATGCTTCCTCATTCACTCCGGCATCGACGGCTTTCAGGCGGTGAATGAAGCCGACCTGCGCATTGCCCTTGCCAAGTTGAAAGGCACCGGGCTTCCGCTGCTCGCCCACGCCGAGATAGCCGGTCCGGTCGATGCGGCAACGGAGACGCTGAATGCGTCTGGCGCGGACTGGCGCAAGTATTCCACCTACCTGGCCTCGCGACCCGACGAAGCGGAGCTCGAAGCGATATCTCTGCTCATTCGTTTGGCCGAAGAATTCCAAACGCCTATTCACATCGTCCATCTTGCCACCGCGCAGGCTGTGCCTCTGTTGACCAATGCGCGTCAACGAGGCGTGTCGATCACCGTCGAAACCTGCGTGCATTATCTCTGGTTCTTTGCCGAGGGAATCCCCGATTGCGCGACGGAGTTCAAGTGCGCCCCTCCTATCCGCAACATATCCAACCGCGAAGCACTGTGGGATGCTCTCGAAGACGGCCTCATCGACATGATCGCCACCGACCACTCACCTTGCCCGCCCCCGATGAAACGGCGCGAGGAAGGTTTATGGAATCAAGCATGGGGCGGCATCGCAAGCCTCGGTCTCGCGTTGCCGGTGATCTGGACTGCTCTCAACGGGCGCGGAATTGATGTGAATGAAAGAGCGGAACGGGCGGTCGCATGGATGGCTGCCGGGCCTGCGCGCCTCGCCGGCCTCACCGGCCGCAAAGGCGCACTCATTCCCGGTGCCGACGCGGACTTCGTCGTCTTCGACCCCCTGATCGCCTGGTCCGTCGAAGCGAAGCACCTCTACTTTCGCCACAAGCTTTCGCCCTACCTCGGCCACGATCTCCACGGCCGCGTTGAGGAAACATGGCTGCGCGGCGAACAAATCTTTAATGCGCACGGGAATGGCACCGGATTCATCGGCTCTCCACGCGGCAAAGAACTCACCAGAAAGCCGGTCCTCCCATGAGAGACCGTGCCGCCCGCGCCATCGCCGAATGCAGGCACATCGCCACCATGAGCGAGGAGCCGGGGCGCATCACGCGTCGTTTCCTCACCCCGCCCATGCATCTAGTTCACGCCCATCTACGCGCCCGCATGGAGGCTCTGGGCATGAGCGTGCAGGTGGATGCTGTGGGCAATCTGCGCGGGCTTTGGGAGCCTGTGAACGCGAACTCCGAACGCCTTGTTCTCGGCTCGCACATTGACACAGTGCCCGATGCCGGGGCGTTCGACGGCGTTCTCGGCGTCACACTGGCGCTGGAGTGGGTCGGGCTTGCGCAGGAACTGGCACTGCCGCTGGCCATTGAGATCATTGCATTCTCTGAAGAAGAGGGCGTGCGATATGGCGTGCCGTTTCTGGGCAGCCGCGCGGTGGCCGGACGCTTTGACCCTGCGCTGCCGTTGCTGACAGATTCGCAGGGTGCTTCGGTCGAGAATGCAATTCGCGAATTCGGCCTCGATCCCAGCCGCATTGGCGAAGCGGAATTGCATCCCAGCTCGATTGCCTTTATCGAGATTCACATTGAGCAAGGCCCCGTGCTTGAATCGGAATGTTTGAGTGTTGCAGCGGTTACCGCGCTGGTTGGCCAAACGCGGCTCAGCCTGGCATTCAGCGGCCAATCCAACCATGCCGGGACCACTCCGATGCACCTGCGCCGCGACGCTCTGGCCGCCGCCGCGGAGTGGATTGCGGCAGTGGAAGCGCTGGCCCAGCGCATCGATGGACTGGTGGCAACCGTCGGCAAAGTGACCGTCGAGCCAAATGCGGGCAATGTTATTCCGGGAGTCGCCCGGGTGAGTCTGGACGTCCGTCACGCTGACGATGCTACCCGCCGATGGGCCGTGGAAGACTTGCTCGCAAAAGCCGGCGCGATCGCAAATCGCCGCGGCATCGCGCTTGAGCGCAGCGACCAGTTAGACCAGCCGGCAGTGCCAATGGACGAGCGGCTGACAGTCATTTTGTCAGGCGCGATTCACGCGGCTGGCTTCCCCATTAAGTCGATGCCCAGCGGCGCCGGTCACGATGCCATGGTGATGGCTGCGCGCGTACCTACCGCGATGCTCTTTCTGCGCAGCCCCGGCGGCATCAGCCACCACCCCGATGAAGCTGTGCTCGAAGAGGATGTTGAGGCCGCGATTCTTGTGGGCCGGGAATTTCTTCCGCAACTTGCCGGCGATGTTGGATAGAATTCTGAAACGAGGTTCAGCTTGCGCCATCTTGGACTAACTCGAAGCAGCCTGAAGATAGATCATCTGCTGCACACTCCAGACACATTCATCCGCACACCTCTGCCCGGCGCGGAGGACGTGGATTTCGTAATCCACATTGCGCCGCAACTGGGCGCGCAATTCACGCAGATGACCGCGGAGTTCAAGGCTGGAGGTACGCTGGGACCCGCTCCGGCGCAGCGGTTTCTCTATTTGCTGGAAGGCGAACTGGAGCTGACTGCCGGCGGCGAAACCCACCTTATGGTTCCAGGCGGGTTTGCATACCTGCCGCTTGGCGCAGAACATGTGGTGCGCGCGCTTTCTGCTGCTCGCGCGGCTTTGATCGAGAAGCCGTATGATCCGCAAACGGGCGCGCCCGAACCGGAGATCGCCATAGGCCACGAATCCTCAATAACCGCTTTGCCGCTGATGGGCGACGATTCGCTTCGCGTACGCTCGTTGATGCCGGACGGCCCCGCCTACGACTTTGCAGTCAACACGATGACGTACGATCCCGGAGCGGCGCTGAGCATGGTTGAGATTCATGTGATGGAGCACGGGTTGCTGATGCTGGAAGGCGGTGGCATTTACAGGCTCGGGGATGCGTGGTATCCGGTGGAGGCGGGCGACTTTATCTGGATGGCGCCCTATTGCCCGCAGTGGTTTGGCGCATTGGGCAAGCGGCCGGCGAAATACCTTATCTACAAAGACTGGCGCAGGCATCCGCTGGGGGGTTGACTTATAACATGACGGTGACGCCACAATTGGAAATAGCCTTGCTGTTCGCGGAGTTGGCCGAACTTGCGCGAATCTCAGCAGCCGAGCCGCCGGTAGTAACTCGCGTTGTATTCAGCGAGGCGGATTTGCGCGCCAGGGCCTATGTGAAAAGTCTTTGCGAGTTAGCCGGACTTTCGGTGAGTGTGGACGCCATTGGTAACACTTTCGCTCGATGGAATGGCAGCGATCCGGAGCTTGCGCCTATCGGCACCGGCTCGCACATCGACGCTATTCCCAATGCCGGCTCGTATGACGGAACTGTCGGCGTGCTGGGAGCCCTCGAAGCAATACGCGCCCTGCAACGCGCCGGCTTTCGTCCCCGGCGATCGATCGAGCTTGTGATTTTTACTGCCGAAGAGCCCACGCTCTTCGGCATAGGCTGCCTGGGCAGCCGGATGATGGGCAAAGTGCTCACGCCGGCACACGCGCTAACGTTGCGCGACAAGCAGGGCCGGGGCCTTGAGGAGTTACGCACACACGCCGGATTTTCCGGGCCGCTCGAATCCGTCGCGCTGCCTCCCGGCCGCTTTCACCAGTTTGCCGAGCTGCACATTGAGCAGGGACCGCTGCTGGAGCAGGAAGAAATCGATGTTGGCCTGGTGACCCACATTGCCGCGCCGGCCAGCCTACGGATCGAAATCCAGGGTGAGGGCGGCCACGCCGGCGGCAAGCTGATGCCGGGGCGCAAAGATGCGCTCACCGCGGCGGCGGAGTTGATCCTCACGCTCGAAGCCGCGGCGAAATCCAGTGGCGCAATCGACACCGTCGCGACCGTGGGTGTGTGCGAGGTTTTTCCCGGCGCGGTCAATAGCATTCCCTCGCTTGTTCGCCTTGAGACCGATATTCGCGATATCGATGGCGAGCGTCGCGACGGCGTTCTGAATGCCCTGAAGGCCGCATGCGCCGAAGTTGCGGACCGCCGAGGAGTTGCAATCGCCACTAACTTGGTGAACGCCGATCCGCCCACCTCCTGCGATTCCGCAATCCTCGCGGCAATGGAGATCTCCGCCATTGAAGCTGGACTGAGTTACAAAAGAATGGTGGCCCGCGCCTATCACGATTCTTCATTTGTAGCGACCTTTGCTCCCGTGGCTATGCTGTTTATTCCTTGCCGTGGGGGAGTAAGCCACCGGCCAGACGAGTACGCATCGCCGGAGTGGATTGCAGGCGGCGTTGACGTGTTGGCGAGAACGCTTGCGCGCCTGGCGGGCTGAGGCGGGACGCGGGATTGGAGGCGCTGCCTCACCCAGGCCAATGGCCGACATCCCGATCATTTGCGGAAGGTCTTGCCTGGGTCAACTGTCGTCGCGGCTATGACGGGTTTTGGGCTTATGTACGACATGTTGAGAATCTTTACCGGGGGCTCAAGGCTTTGTCCCTGCGCGGGAGATGCCTGAATGTTTCGGACCACGCCCATGCCGCGTACGACGTGTCCGAATGCTGCAAAGCCCTGGCCGTCGGGGTTGCGCTTACCACCGTAGTCGAGTTCAGGCTGATTCCCGATACAGATAAAGAACTCCGATGTCGCCGAGTCTGGACTGCTACGCGCCATGGAGACTGTCCCATCCAGGTGATGCAGGCCGGTCCTGCTGGTCGGTTCCATCGCAATCGCAGGGAAGGCGTCTTGCAGGCGCCGGGGGTCGATGCCTGCTTGAATCACCTCGATCTTGACCTGGTTATCGGGCTGGTTGTTGAGGGTAACGGTGCGGTGAAAGATGCCTCCCGTGTAAAAGCCGGCGTTGACGTAACGGAGAAAATTGGCGGTGGTTGAAGGCGCATGAACGGCATCGAGTTCAATCTCAATCTCGCCGAGTTGTGTAGAGACGAGGACGTGAGGATTGCCCTGCTGGGCAGCCAGCGGCAGAGCCGATACTGCAGCCAGCAGTGCTATCGGAAGAAGCCTCATCGGACAAATATAGCAGTGGCGGATGGACCCCTCCCGGTCTGCTGCCAAAGCTCGACTCTGCGTGGAATGGAGGAATGGGCAACCGAGGACATTGCGATGGCTCCGGCACAATCCGCCCTTTCAAACTTCTTCCCGCCGTTGTATGCTATCCCTCAACCTGTACGGCAATTCCGGTGTCCCCTGGCATGAGCACGAGCGCGAAAACCCGCATCGTTGGCGCTCCCGTCCCCCGCAAGGAGGGGGTGGACAAACTGCTGGGCCGCGCGCGTTATATTGACGACATCCAACGGGAAGGCATGTGGTACGGCGCGACGGTTCGCAGCACGATTCCGCGCGGGCTGATACGTTCGATCGGCTTCGACCGGCGGATAGACTGGAGCGAATTCGCCATCGCCACGGCTGCGGATATCCCCGGCAAGAATCACATACACCTAATCGTCGCCGACCAGCCCTGCCTTGCCGACGGCAAAGTGAACCACTGCGACGAGCCGATCGTGCTGCTGGCTCACCCGGATAAGCACAAGCTTCGCGAAGCCGTGTCCGCTGTGCTCATCGAATACGAACCGCTGCCGGGGATATTCACCGTTGAGGAGAGCGAGCGCCAGGACGCGATCGTGTGGGGCGCGGACAATTTGATCAAGAGCTTCCTGCTCGAAAAGGGAGATGTGGATTCTGCGTGGGCCGACGCGGCGCACATTGTGGAAGGTGAATACCGCACCGGCGCGCAGGAACATCTTTACATCGAGAACAACGGAGTTATCGCAGAGTGGAACGGTGAAACCGGAGTTACAGTGTGGGGTTCGCTGCAGTGTCCTTATTATGTCCATAAGTCGCTGCTGGCGGTGTTCGACCTACCCGAAGATAAGGTTCGAGTTATACAGACCGAGACTGGGGGCGCATTTGGCGGCAAGGAGGATTACCCCTCCACGCTGGCATCCCACGCCGCGTTGCTGGCATTGAAAGCCGGCCATGCGGTGAAAATGGTCTACGATCGAATGGAAGATCTGGCTGCCACTACCAAGCGGCATCCATCGCGTGTTCGCCATCGCACCGCGCTTGACGACAATGGAAAGCTGATGGCGATGGACATCGACGTGGCCACGGACGGCGGCGCATACGCCACGTTATCCTCGACGGTGCTATCGCGCGCAACGCTGCATTCGCCGGGACCTTATGTGTGCCCCAACGTGCGGGTCCGCGCGCACGCCTGGGCCACCAACACCGTTCCCTATGGCGCTTTTCGTGGATTTGGCGCCCCGCAAACGATTTTTGCCATTGAACGCCACATGGATGAGATTGCAGCAACCATCGGCATCGATCCCGTTGAGTTGAGACGGAGAAATTTCCTTCATGACGGAGATACAACCGCGACCGAGCAAGTTATGCGCGAGCCGGTTATCCTTGACAAGTTACTCGACCGCGCACTCCACGAAAGCGACTATCACGCACGGCGCGCGCGGTTTGCGATTGCGAATCCAGCCAACACAGTCAAGCGCGGACTCGGCATCGCGGCGTTCTATCATGGCTCCGGCTTCACCGGCAGCGGCGAGCGCTACCTTAACTCGCTTGCGGGCCTGGATGTAACTCTCGAAGGCAAGGTGCGCGTGCTGGTGGCTAACACTGAGTTTGGCCAGGGAACCAATACGATACTCGCGCAGATTGCCGCGGAGGCCATTGGCATTGGCTACGACGATGTGGTCATTGCCCCGGTAGACACGAACATTGTTCCCAACAGCGGACCTACCGTTGCTTCGCGGACATCGATGGTGGTGGGTCGGCTGATTGAACGCGCCGGTTTGCAGCTTGTGGCCATGCTTCGCGAACATGCGGGACTGGGTGCAAGCTTCACAACGCAGGAATTCTTTGCGGCATGTGAACGTTATCGCGCGGCGGAAGGCAAGGTTGAATCGCTCTGCCGCTACGAACCGCCGCCGGACATCTTCTGGGACGATCAGAAATATCGCGGCGAGGCATACCCAGCCTATGTGTGGTCTGTGCAGGTTGCGCAGGTGGCTGTGGACACGGTGACCTACTCCGCCGAGGTGGAAGAATTCTGGTCGGTGCAGGAGGTAGGCCGGGTGCTCAACCCGGTGCTGGCCGGGGGGCAAATCGAGGGAGGGGTGGCCCAGGCCATCGGCTATGCGTTGTACGAAAAAGTGGTCTGGGAGAATGGACACATGGCCAATAACCAGATGACCAACTACATAATGCCTACTGCCGAGGACGTGCCTCCCATACATGTGTACTTCGAAGAGATTCCATTTCGCCATGGAGGGTGCGGCGCAAAAGGCATAGGCGAATTGCCGCACGACGGCCCCGCGCCCGCAATTCTGAATGCGATTCGTGACGCGACTGGCATTGGCTTTCATTCCATACCATTGTTGCCCGAGGACCTGTTCGCAAAGCTCTATGCGCATCAGCCAATCGCGGAGGCCGCAACCGTATGAGCGACTGTTGGCCCACGATCCGTTTTACTATCAATGGCGCCAGTTGTGCCGTCGATGCGCCGCCGATGAAGCGGCTGCTGGATGTGTTGCGGGAGGATCTGCACCTGACCGGCACCAAAGAAGGCTGCGGCGAAGGCGAATGCGGCTCTTGTTCGGTGCGCATGAACGGCGAGTTAGTAAACAGCTGCCTGGTGCCTGTGCTTCAGGCTGAGGGCGCAACCATTCAGACCGTCGAAGGCCTGGCAATCGACGGCGAACTGCATGCACTGCAAAAAGCGTTTCTTAACTATGGCGGCGCACAGTGCGGGATCTGCACTCCGGGCATGCTGATGGCCGCTGCGCAACTGCTGTCAGTCCATCCGCAACCCACCATGGCCGAAATTCGCGAGGGTCTCGCGGGCAACCTTTGCCGCTGTACGGGCTTCATGCGAATCTTCGAGTCGGTAATTGCGGCCGCGGCCGGCGATGGAAGCGAACAGGCGGCCCATGCGCGGTAATCCGGAGTTATATGAGTTAGTCGCGCCGGGCACCCTGGCCGCGGTATTGGAGTTACTTGCCGCCGCGCCGGGAGAGTGGAGTCCGATTGCGGGCGGCACGGAGTTGATGGTGGCTCATGCGGCCGGCCGCCTTGGCGCGCACAAACTCGTCAGCCTGTGGGGCATTGCCGACCTTCGCTCCATCCACGCTACTTCCGGGAGCATCGCCATCGGCGCCTGTGCAACGTTCAGCGATCTGCGCGCACACTCGGGCATTCGAACTCACTTGCCGCTGCTGGGGAAAGCGGCAAGCTGGATCGGCTCCATCGCCAACCAAACCCGCGCTACGGTTGGCGGCAATCTGGCGAACGGTTCACCAGCCGCCGACTCTTCACCCGCTCTGCTGGTTTATGACGCGGAGGTCGAACTGGTGAGTGTGCGCGGCAGCCGCCGCATAGCTTATTCAGCTTTTCACACCGGCTACAAATCGAATGCAATGGCCCATGATGAGTTGATCTACGCCGTACACATGCCGCTGCGATTCGCGCATCACAGGCATTACCTGCGCAAGGTAGGAACGCGGCGCGCCATGGCCATCTCAAAGGTTGCATTGGCGGCAACGGCGCTTCTCGAAGATGGATTCGTTCGCGAGATTCGCCTTGCGGCAGCGAGCCTTGCACCCTATCCCGCGCGTTTTTATCTCACCGAGGACGCTTTGCTTGACCAGCAGATTGACGCGAATAGAATCCAGTTTGCACGCAACGTGTTTCTGGAAGAAGCGAAGCCCATTGACGATATTCGTTCGACAGGAGAGTATCGCAAACAGGTGGGTGCAAATCTGCTGGAAGAATTCCTAATCGAATTGCAATCGGATGGGAGCCCTAATTGAATTCGACGCTTCAATCCTGGAACGAAGCCAGCGCGGAAGCGGCGATGGATGCGATGATTGCATGCTGCGGATCTCGGCGATGGGCCGCGGCAATGGTTGCGTTGCGTCCCATTGCCGACATCGCCGAGTTAAGCGAAGCGGCGGATCGCGTTTGGAGCGAAATGACAGAGGCCGACTGGATGGAGGCATTCGCTTGCCATCCGCGCATTGGCCAGCGAAAGGCCGCGCATGCAACGGCCAAGTCGGCTGCCTGGTCGCGCCAGGAACAGTCGTCGGCCAATGACGCAGCCCAGCGCGTAGTTGACCAACTGGCCGAAGGCAATGCAATTTACGAAGAGCGCTTTGGATTCACATACATTGTGTGTGCAACCGGGAAGAGCGCCGAGGAGATGCTCGCGATTCTCCGCCGGCGGCTTGGCAGGACGAGAGAGACGGAGTTACAAGAGGCCGCGGAGCAGCAGCGGCAGATTACGCAAATACGCTTGGGAAAGTGGCTAATCGAATGAGTACATTTTCTACGCATGTCCTTGATACAGTGCTCGGCAAGCCGGCCGTCGGCATCGCATTGCGGCTGGAAAAGCGCCAAGACGATGCATGGCTCGACGTTGTGGTGTGCGCAACCGATGCGGATGGACGGTGCCGCGAACTCACGCGGCGTCAGGAAGCAGGAACGTATCGGCTTACCTTCGATACGGGCGCATATTTCAGACGCCAAAGCCGGCCAAGTATTTATCCGGAAGTGTCCATCACCTTCAGCATCGACGACGATGCACACTATCATCTCCCGCTTTTGTTGAGCGACAACAGTTACACGACCTATCGAGGGAGCTGACCGAATGGCAAGACTGGGAGAAAACCGTTACGGAAAATCGCGGGTGCGTCTGTCGCGCATCACGCGTCACGGCGACCGTCACGACTTTAATGAATGGACCGTGCGGGTGCTGCTGGAAGGCGATTTCGAGACCAGTTTCACTGCGGCCGACAACAGCAAGATTCTTCCCACAGACACGATGAAGAACACGGTCTACTCGATCGCTCGCGATTCGAAGGCGGCCACCATTGAGGAATTCGCTACCGAATTGGGTGATTACTTTCTGGCTAACAACCCGCAGGTGAGCGGCGCCCTGGTTGAGATTGAGGAAAAGGCATGGGAACGCCTGCAGGTGGACGGCGTGCCTGAAGCTACCACTTTCAAGCTTGGCGGCCCGGAGTTACAGACGGTGCGCGCCGTTCGCGATCAGGGGCGAGAGTGGACGATTCGGTCGGGGATTGACGGCCTGGTGATTCTGAAGACGACAAAATCGGCGTTCACCGGCTACATCAAAGACAGGCTGACAACGCTTAAGCCGGCCACCGATCGAATTTTCGGCACCCGCGCCACGGTTACGTGGGAGTACGGATCGGCTTCGCCAAACTATACAGATGTGCGTTCCCGCATCGTCGCCGCCCTGCTCAAGGAGTTTGCGGCGCACGACAGCATGAGCGTTCAGCACACACTCTTTGACATGGGCAAGGCCGCGCTGGCGGCCGCGCCGGAGGTTGCGAGCATCACCCTCACCATGCCCAACCTGCACCACCTGCTTGCCGATCTCAGTCCGTTCGGCCAGGACAATCCCAACCACATCTTCGTGCCCATTGACGAGCCTCATGGGTATATTGAGGCGACTATTGAGCGGTAAGAGTTATTCGAACTCGCCAAGGTCGGCGGGTAAGTCGATGTCCACTTCCCCACCTTCGAAGGGCAGTTCGATCAAGAGGCACGGCGGGTGATTGAGTAATAACCGCGCACCCTTGTCGCCGCTTAGTGCGAATAGATGGGGAAACAACGATCGTGGAAATATTGCCGGAATGCCTATAACACCCGCATAACTCGATGCCGCGATGGAAGGCTCTGGCTGCGAATTGAAGCCATCAATCAACCCGCGCAAGTGCTCCACGGTGAGGCGCGCTTGGTCGCAGCTGAGAATCAACGCGGCAGATCCTGGGGGTGCGTTTTCTTGCAGCGCATTGAGCCCTGCATGAATCGAGGTTGCGATTCCCTGCTCCCAGTCCTTGTTGAAAACTGGAACCGCCTGTTTCCAACTGCTCGCTGAAATATTTGCGCAAATCGTTTCGCGGTGCGCGCCTAACACTACATACACCGGAGCGGCGCCGGCTTCATTGGCAAGCCGGATGACTCGGGCTAGAAGAGTCTCTCCGCCCAGCATAAGCAATTGTTTAGGCTGGCCGAGGCGGCGACTGGCTCCGGCTGCAAGCACGATAGCGGCAACAGGCGCATTCACGGCTGGCCTTCCGCATCCGGCTGGATCACGATCAGCAGCACCACGCCCACTACTGCAAACATTCGGAAAGCCTCCTCCTGCCCATTCCATGTGTGCGACTGCCACATGAGGAACCACTCTCCGCCGACGTCGAGAAACGCCACCAGCCACATCGACATGGAAAGAGCGAGCGCCATAACCGCCACGCCTTTGGCCGCGTTGAATGCGCTTGCATTGTGCCGCAGAGCGCGCCCAAGCCTCGCCAGTCCCCACCACAAGAGAATGGTGTTGGCGATCTCCCACGCAATAATGCCGAAGTAGAACGCGAGATGAAAGGCAGGCTGCGTAAGTGCGCGACCCATACCATGATTTCCCGGGAAGGTTGTATCCATCGACATCACATGACGAACAAATTGATAATTCGAGTCGAAATCGGTGAGGTTATTAAAGACAACCAGCAAATAGAAAAGACCAATGCCGGCCAGCAGAATGAGTTTTGCGGCGCGCGTAATCATTTCACATCCCCGTAACTCAAAAAGATTTTGAAGTAAGCTGTCAGTGCATCCAGGGTAGCGTCGTCGTAGCCCGAATGGGCCGGCATTTGCGCGCCTGGAGTTACCGACGCGGGGTTGCGAATTGTCTGCTTGAACCGCGAGCCATCATCCTTGGCGCGTGCAGCCAGCTTCAGCCAGGAACGGCCGGCCTTTGTGCCGCCCTCCGCACCCATGTTATGGCAGCGCAGGCAATCCTGGCGGGCAATCAAGTATCCCTGCTGAACCTTTTCGTTCTCACGCCACTTTGCGCCGGGTTGAATCGCACCGAAGACGGCGGTTTCACGATGGAACTCGATGCCGACAACGCCGTAGGGAACTTGAGGCTCGTCGTCGTACGAGAGCACTTTGAAGGCCGGCTTGAACGATGGATGCGAGATGAGGTAGGGACCGAGCTGTCCGCCTTCCTGCGATGGCGGCCAGTGATCATGCAACTGGCCGTTGATGCGCAAAACCAGCAACGGATGGTGCGCGGCGACATAGTCGCGCGGATAGTGGGCTTGATATTGATCGTCGCAGATGGCAACGATGAAAGATTCTGGCGACTGACCAAGTAAGCGCGCCAATGTTTCCAGGGCGACGCCACCGATCACGGTCTTGGCAGAAAGATTGGAGTCGTCGCTCACGGTGTAGGTTTCTTGCGGCATGCGCAACAGGTCTTGGTAGCGAATGTAGCGCGTCGAGCGAGCCGGCGCATGGGTAAGTTCGACAGCAACTTCAAGATCGCCGGGCGACGATCGCTGTCGATGCAGAATGTCCGGCGAGTCTGCTCTGGGCTGCGCAAAGAGCGCGGGGCTAAGCAGAATTAGGAGAACAGCTCGACGCATGGCCTCATGCTAACTTGGCCGGGGAAGAATATCCAAAGGAAAACATTCCCCTGCGCGTGCTACATTCAAATGCAAATGACGCATCCGTCTCCAGATGAAAGTCTCGCTGCCCTGGGGCTGGCGCTCCCGCAATTGCCGGCTCCGGGAGGGAATTACGTGCCCGCCAAGCGGGTTGGTGAAGTTGTCTATCTTTCCGGAGTTATCTCGACCGGCGCGGAAGGCACGATTACCGGAACCGCAGGCGGGGACCGCTCCATTGAAGATGGTTACGACGCGGCACGAGCTTGCGCGCTTACCCACCTGGCGATCCTGAAACGGGAGTTAGGCACGCTGGACAAGGTAGCCGAGGTGCTGACGCTGAACGGCTATGTGAATGCCGTGCCGGGGTTCGCGGATTCGCCCGCGGTAATCAATGGCGCTTCCGATCTGCTGCTTCGGGTGTTTGGGGAAGCGGGGCGCCATGTGCGGGCGGCCGTGGGCGTGAGCGCACTGCCGCGCAATGCACTTGTTGAAGTACAAATGACCGTGCGGGTGAAGGAATCATGACCGAGCATCAGCTTTCCGCCGAACCCAGTCACTCGGTTTGGGACCGATCGCTGACGCCGCGCCTGCGCATCGAGCCGGGCGACGAGGTGGCATTCGAGTGTGTGGACGCGAGTGGCGGCCAGGTGCATCCCGGCATGACCGCAGCGGAGTATTTGGGCATCGACCGCAGCCGCATTCACGCGCTCACAGGCCCCGTGTACGTGGAGGGGGCGGAGGCTGGCGACGTGCTCGAGATCGACGTGCTAGCCACTCGGCATGGCGGTTGGGGTTGGTCCAGCGTGACTCCAGGCCTCGGGTTTTTGAAGGATCGTTTCCGCGAGCCCTATCTCTTCCATTGGCAGTTAGACGGCGAGTCTACCAGTTCATTGAAGCCGGCGGTGGTACCGGTGCGGCCGTTTCTGGGAGTCATGGGTGTTTCCCGCGCGGACGCCGGCGCATTCCGTACCCGGCCACCGGGACCGTTCGGTGGCAATCTCGATGTGCGCGAGCTGTGTGCCGGCTCCACGCTTTACCTGCCGGTCTTCAATGACGGCGCACTGTTCAGTTGCGGAGACGGGCACGCGGCGCAGGGGGACGGCGAGGTCTGCATCAACGGCATCGAGTGCCCGCTGGACGTGACATTACGCTTCAGGCTGCACAAGCAGCAGACACTGGCCGGGCCGCTGGTGGAGGCCAGCGAGGTTGCCGCCGCAGACTCGACTGCCGACGCCTGGGTGGTGGTGGAATCAGGAACGGATCTCGCGGATACGTCACGCGCCGCCACCAGCCGAATGGTCGACCTGCTCGTCAGCCGCTGGGGATTCAGTGAGATTCACGCATATATCCTGTGCAGCGTGGCCCTCAAACTCCGTCTAAGCCAGGTGGTTAACGAGCCTGTTTACACGGTAAGCGCCGCCTTGAGCAAGCAAATCCTGCCAGGCAGGGAGCTGTTTCCAATCTCATGACCATCAACGATCCCGCCATAATCGCCGAACTGCAAACTCTCTATTCGCTCTATGAACATGCACTTGTGACGAACGATGTGGAAATCCTGGTGGAAATGTTCTGGTCGGGATCGGCAGTGATGCGCTTTGGCGTGACTGAGAATCTCTATGGCCCCGACGAGCTTGGGGCATTTCGGAAATCGCGCCCTGCATCGAATCTTGCCCGCACCGTGACAAGGCTCGATATTACGGCGTTTGGCAGCGATTTTGCATCGATTACGATGGAATTCGAGCGCGCCGCACCGGCTGGAAAGACTTGCGGCCGGCAGAGCCAGGTGTGGGTGCGGCTGGCGGAGGGCTGGCGCATTGTGCAGGCCCATGTTTCAAATTTGCCACCGCAATGACCATTTTGGACCTGCTTTTGCACATCCCGGACCCCAAGAATCTTTAGATGATCTTTATGCAAGAATCTATATTCTAAATTAACCCGTTTTTTCAAGATGGAACCGGACAACAAGCGAGCACCACTCGTGGAGGTTCCCTCTTATCTAGTAATTGAACGATCCTGAACGTCTGAGATTCCATTCAGTTGAGTGTTCTTCGATATTCCAAGAAAACTGTGACGAAATTTCATTGACGAGGCTGGCCAGTTGAGGTATTCCATGCGTACATTCCCTTCTCTGCTTTCCAGGCTGCTGGCATTCGCGGCAGCCATCGCGCTGTGTAGTTCTCCCGTGTTGGCACAGCAGACGCTTGGCGGCATTACCGGTGAGGTCACAGACGCTTCGGGAGGGGTCATTCCCAACGCCACGGTAACGCTGGTGGACGAACAGACCTCGCTTACGCGCACCACCTTAACCAACGGCTCAGGTGCGTATACGTTTGTGAACCTGCCCATCGGGACTTATACGCTCACCTATTCGGCCCCGGGATTCGACATGCAGAAGACGCAGCACATCGCGGTGCAGGCCGACCGCACGGGCACGGTCAATGCGTCGCTTAAGGTCGGCCAGACCACCACCACCGTCGAAGTCGATTCCTCGCCGCTGATGAACGCTGTGGACACCACGGTAGGCTACGTCATGGACCCGGCGCAGATTGAATCCGTGCCCCTGGCGACGGGGAGTTTTACGGGCCTTGCAACGCAGTCCGTTGGTGTGAGCGCCGAACTGGGCGGCGGAACGGGTGTTAATTCCGGCCTGGGCAACGCGCCCATCTGGGCCAACGGCCAGCGCGATACTTCGAATTCGTTTCTGCTGAACGGCGTTGACGCCAGCAACCTGTTCAATGGTAAGAGCACCAGCCAGGTGGCCTCGTCGCGCGTCATCAACTCCACCGGCGTCCAAACCAGCCCCGGCGGCGGCGGCGGCGTCATCCCGTCGGCAGCGTCCATCTACCTCTCCATCGGCAATGCCATCCCCACCCCTGCGCCTGAGACCATTTCCGAAGTTCGCGTGAACGCCTCCATGTACGACGCGCAGCAGGGGTCTACTTCCGGCGCGCACATCGATCTCAGCACCAAGTCCGGCACCAACGACTGGCATGGCACAGCCTACGGGCACCGCGGCACCAACTGGATCAACGCCGCTCCATTCTTTTTCAATCAGGATCCTGACGTTCCGGCTTTCGACAAGGTTCCGCAGTTGCACCGCTACATACTTGGAGGCGGGTTCGGCGGTCCCCTTATCAAGAACAAGCTGTTTGCCTTCATTGCCTATCAACACCTGCATGTCTCCGACGCGGAACTGGGCGACTCGTTCCTGGATGTTCCGGTCGGCCTGACCGACGACCGTTCCGCCAGCGGCATGGCGACTGTGAGCAACAACTCCTTCGGCGCCAGCACTTACCTGAATAACCCCATCACACCCGCCATGGTAGACCCGCTTGCCCTGATATTGTTCAACTCGCCGTCGCTTCCCGGCGAGCCCGGCAAGTGGCTGATCCCCAACGATGCGCTGGGCGGCGCTTCGCCCACGATTGCCCATCTTGACAACGCGTTCATCCCTGGCACAGGCCGGTTTACGGCTGATCTTGCAGTGGGCGACCTGGACTACAACGCCAGCGAGAAAGACACACTGAGCCTCAAGTACTTCTATCAGCACGATCCCACCATTTCGCCTTTTTCATACTCCAGCGTTCCCGGGTTCAGCGAGCATCTTGACTCCGGCGCGCAGGTCTTCTCCCTCACCAATTCTCTGATCGTGAAGCAAAACCTCAGCACCACACAGACCCTGGGGTTTATTCGCGAGAAAAACTGGGGCGACAACGAGCAGCCCTTCGGCCCCGGTTCCATCCCCGGCGGCACCGCGGGCACTGGATCTATCAACGTGTTCGGATCGGGCTATTTCCCCGGCGTGTCGATCTACAACATACTCGGGGTAAATACTCCGGTCGGAGTTTCGCCCGAGTACCTGAACATCGGTCCCAACGCGGAGTCGCAGTCCGCCAACACCGGCGTCTTCCAGAACCGCATCGCCCCCCGCGGCGACGCAATTTGGATCAAGGGCAAGCACACCGTCAGCTTTGGCGCCAGTTTTACGTACACGCAGCTCGACACGATTGACAAGCGCACCGGAACCGGCACGGTTGCGACGGACGACTTCAGCCAGTTCATGCAGGGCTTTGTATCTCCCGGCAGCTCAGCCAGCGGGTTCTATGTCACATCGTTCCTGCAGGGAGATGCTAGCCGCTACTACCGCTCCAATCAGCTCGGCACATATCTGCAGGACAAGTGGCAGGTCACACCCACTCTCTCGCTGACGGCCGGCGTGCGCTATGACTGGGATGGAGGCCTGACCGAGAAATATGGCCGTATCTTCAACTTCGATCCCAGCCTCTACAGCTACAGCGTTGGATCCGACACCATCAACAACCCCGGGTTGATCATCGCCGGCAACAACGCAAACGGCACCAAGGGCGTGAGCAACACTACCCTCACAGGCCGGCAGTGGGGTATCGGTCCCCGCGTTGGCGCGGCATGGCAGCCAGGGTTCGGACACGGCAAGCTGGTGGTTCGCGCGGGCGGCGGCATGTATTACGACCGCGGTGAGCTGTTCACCTATTTCTCTCCCGGCTACGCAATTGGTACGGTCACGGGCGGCCCCTTCGGCGTAAACCAGCAGCTACCCTTCGTCAACACGTCAACCTGCCCATCCTCCTCGCAATCCCTCTACCAGTACTACATTCCAACCTGCGGTGGAAACGGTCTGTTCGGCCCTCCCACGGGCCCCCCGACAGCCGAATCCGGCAATCTTGAGAATCCGTATGGGACCAGCCTTGAGTACTCCCCCCCCAACAGCCCCAAGGCCTCGGATCTGAGTAACTATCTTCCCAACGCCTGTAGCATCGTGAATACCGGCCTTGGCGGCATTCCGGGGATTTGCCCGGCAACCAGCGCGAATCCCGACGGATCGGTCATCCATAATGGCCAGCCGATTTCACTCGGCGTCTATGATCGAGCCAACAAGCTGCCATACACCATGAACTACACACTCGATTTCCAGTGGCAGCCGCGGAACGACCTGGCCATTGAAGTTGGCTATGTGGGCAATCTGGGCCGCCACCAGGTCATCCCCGTACCCTTCAACCAACCTACTATCGCCTCGGCTTCAAGTCCCGCCCTGTCGGGGAGCCCCTACCAGCAGAATTACAGCTACGGGTATACCGTGGAATCTGAGAACAGTTGCTATGGCGAAGGGGTCTTCGGGCCACTTACTCTCCCGGACGGCAGTTGTTACCAGGCTAACTATGAGGGTGGAAACGACGACCTGCGCGTCCCCTACATCGGCTATGCAGCCGAATCGATCTCTTACAAGGCCGCCGGCATTGATACCTACAATGCTCTCCAGGCGCACATTGAAAAGCACATGAGCAAAGGCATCCAGGCGGGTGTCTCATACACCTACTCGCATGCTACCGACGAGCAGAGCGGGCTTGGTCTTTTTTATAACGGAAACAATCCCAACAAGTTGCGCAGCAGCTACGGGTCGTCCGACTTCGACCGCACGCACGTTATCAGCGCGAACTACGTCTTCAAAGTTCCCAGCATAGCCAATGAACACTCACTGGGCGGCAAGTTCGCCGACGGCTGGTCACTGGTGGGCGTAACCGCAATCCAGGGCGGTCAGCCCTACAGCATCATCGACTTTTCGGGCGCCATCGGGAGCATCTACTACTCCACATACGATGGCATCACCAACCCCATCGTGCCGCTGGCTTCCGGCTGCACCGCCAAGTCTGCATCAACCGGCGCTTCCGGCGCATGGACCACGGCCGGTGGCAAACCTGCACTGAATGCCGCCTGCTTCACGCTGCCCTTGCTTCCGGCCGGCGGCCTGAATGGCGCCATTCCCAACACCGATCCCTATGAGACCGGCTTCACCACCGGGCAGCGCAACATCTTCCGCCAGGCCTACCAGAAGCGCGCAGATGCCTCGCTGGTGAAAGACACCAAGTTAGGCGACCGCTACAGCTTGAAGTACACCTTCGACGTCTACAACCTGACCAACACCACGAGCTTCGATATTCCCGGAAACCAAGTTTCTCAAAACGCCGGCTACAACTCGTTTCCGACAGCGGGCACGCCCCCCAGCAGCTTTTACTCCGCTCCGGGCGGTCTGGGCCTTGTGACGCATACCATCGGCGCGCCGCGGCAGGTTCAAATGTCGCTGCACCTGGACTTCTAAGAGGGTTGGCTAAAAAGCGAGAGGGAGGCCGCGCGTTGCGTGGCTTCCCTTTTCTTTTGCATCCTTCTCTGCGAAAGCCATAACTCGCGCACGCGGATTGTTGAGGACTGAGCGAGAATAGAAGCATGACGGATCTGGAACGCATTCTGCCCCTGTGGCGCAAGCTCGATGCCAATGCGGAGGATTACGTTCTTGCAACGGTGGTCGAGGTTCAAGGCCCCAGTTATCGAAGGCCCGGCGCGTGCATGTTGCTCACCGCGGATGGCCGCCATACCGGCACTGTGAGTGGAGGATGCCTGGAAGCCGAGATTGCCCG
>CAYWMR010000016.1:0-24226 GCA_964458965.1 uncultured Occallatibacter sp.
ACCTCTTCAGCTACCGCAACCTCGGCATCTTCCAGGAAAACATCGTCAACCAGGTGCTGGAAGACGTAGTCAAAGCGACCGATCCCGTCTGGGCAGTAGTAAGAGGCGAGTTCCGCCCACGCGGCGGCATCGGAACGACCGTGGAGGCGCGCTGGCCGAGGCCGGCGGCCTGATCCCCGCCAAACCAGTGGGCCTGCGATAGCACAATGTGATATTCGTTATACCTCTCGCCACTCCACCGGCGATCAACCCACCTTGCCAATCTCGCCCCAGCCGCGCTCCCGCACCAACCCCGCCTTCGGGACGCTGGTCCTGCTCATCGGCCTCAACCTGCTCAACTACATCGACCGCTACATCCTCCCCGGCGAAGTCTCGCTCATCCAGCGCGAGTTCCACTCCAGCGACGCTCAAATCGGAGCCCTGACCACCGCGCTGTTCGTGGCGTATATGTTTGCCGCGCCGCTTACCGGCTGGCTCGGCGACCGCTTCCCCCGCAAGCCGCTCATCATTGCCGGCGCAGTGCTCTGGAGCCTGGCCACGCTGGCCACCGCCTGGGTCCACGACTACCGCACCCTCTTCATCCGCCATGCGCTGGTCGGCATAGGCGAAGCCACCTTCGGCATCTTTGCCCCCGCCGTGCTGGCCGACTTCTATCCCGAGCGCGATCGCAACCGCATCCTCTCCATCTTCTATACGGCCATCCCCGTTGGCGCCGCGCTGGGCTATGTTGCCGGAGGGCAATTGGGCACCCTATGGGGCTGGCGCGCACCGTTTTTCATCTGCGCCATTCCCGGCCTCGTCATCGCCGCGCTCTACGGTTGGCTCGGCCGCGAGCCGCAGCGGGGCGCCAGCGACCACGTCAAGCCCACCCTCAATCGCACCACGTTCCTCGGCCTCTTCACCAACGGCGCGTTTCTCACGGCCACCTTTGGACTCGCCACGCTCACCTTCGCCATGGGCGGCATTTCCGCTTGGATGCCCACCTACCTGCACCGCTCCTCGGGACTTTCGGTGGGCAACGCGAGCCTTGCCATGGGCGCCATCACCGTGCTCGACGGCATTGCCGGCACGCTCATCGGCGGCTGGCTCGCACAGCGCTGGTTGCGCACCAACGATCGCGCCCTCTATCTGCTCTCGTTCTGGAGCGTCGCGCTCACCCTGCCCTGTGGAGTGCTGCTGTTCTTCGGCCCTCCCGCGTGGGCGGTTCCGGTGCTGCTGGTCACCGAGTTTTTCCTTTTCCTCAACACCGGCCCGCTCAACGCGGCCATCGTCAACTCCGTCTCCGCGCCGGTCCGCGCCACTGCGATTTCGGTAAACCTGTTCTGCATTCACGCCTTCGGCGACACGTTTTCTCCCACCATCATCGGCGCAATCTCCGACCGGTCCAACCTCCGTCTTGGCCTGGGAGCAACCTTGATTTTTCTCATCCTCTCCGGCGTCATCCTGCGCATGGGTGCGCGCTTTGCCCCGCCGCTGGAGCAGGATGCGCTCCGGCAAGACGCTTAGCGTGATACAAACATGGGTTGCACATAAGGAGCAAAAGTGAAACACCGAAACAGCAGCGCGAGCCGTCGCAACGGATCTTTCGTCAACAGGCTGATACTTGTGTTCACGCTGCTCGGTCTCCCGCTCCTCGCTCAGGCGCAGCAGCCGGCTTCCGCACGGCCTCCCGACCCAATCCGCTCAACGCTGCAGCCGTTGATTGACAACCACACCATCGCCGGAGCGGTGACGCTGGTTGCCACGCGCGACCGCATAATTTATCTCCAACCCGCGGGCTATCGTGACCTTGAGAAGAAGGCCGCCCTGCCGTACAACGCCATGTTCTGGATCGCATCCACATCCAAGCCCATGACCGTAACCGCCTTCATGATGCTGGTCGATGAAGGAAAGATCAGCGTCGATGATCCGGTTGAAAAATATCTGCCCGAGTTTCACGGCCAGATGGTCAAAGCACCCAAAGATGCCAGCGCACAGCCACTTTCTGGCGCAAACGCGCAGCCCGGGTTGGTGCCCGCAAGCCATCCAATTCTGATTCGCGAAATTCTTAGCCATACCAGCGGCCTGCCCTTCAAATCCTCGGCTCAGCCAGGCGCGCTCGACACACTCTCGTTGAAAGACCAGGTGCTCAGCTTTGCCGCCGAGCCCCTCATGTTTCAGCCGGGAACCAGCTACAGTTATTCCAACGAAGGCATCGATACAGCCGCGCGGATTATTGAAGTAGTCAGCGGAATGTCCTACGAGATGTTCATCCAGCAGCGCCTTTTCTGGCCGCTGGGCATGAAAGACACCACATTCTGGCCCAATGCCGAGCAGATAACTCGCCTCGCTGAGACTTACAAACTCGATCCCAAAACCAGGGACCTGGTGAAAGTCCCCATAAGTCAACTCACCTATCCGCTCTCGGACCATCAACACCGTTTCCCCATGCCCGCAGGAGGCCTTTTTTCAACCGCGGCCGATGTGTCGATTTTCTGCCAGATGATCTTGAATGGCGGCACGCTCAATGGAATTCGGTACATCTCGCCCGCCTCACTGCGTGCCATGACCAGCATCCAGAACAACGGAATGGGCAATCAGAATTACGGCTTCGGCTGGGGAATTACGCAGAACGGTTTCGGTCATGGCGGAGCCAACAAGAACGCCATGGACATTGACGCGACCACGGGCAGGATCTTCATCCTCATGGTTCAGCAGGACGGCCCATGGGGAACGCCGGCCGGAGACACAATGACATCGACTCTAGAGGGGATCGCAGAAAACCTCCCCGCGCAACCCGCCAACTGAACCTCGCGCGTCAGCGTGATGGGTACGCGCGGCAACCGGAATGGTACGGGCTTCACAGGTTGCGGAGAAACTCGTTTCGGACAGGCTTTGTATCAGGGCACGACTTCAGTCGTGCCGCAAGCGCCGTAAAATCAAGGTTGGGCTTTAGCCCCTGCGGGTCTCACTTCCAAATTGACACCGCACCCGCTGACTAGCTAACTCGCTTGTGGCCCGAATCGGGCGCTAACCTGCTAAGTCAACTCCCAAGAATTCCCACTGCCGCTTCGTTCAAATTATTCAAACGCACACCCAATCTTTGGGGCATTACCTCTCGGTCATCCGACCGGAACGCGAAAAACCTCTCCTGATGCCTGCCTGATTAGCGTTGGGCGTCAACCGAGCGCCACCGCAGAGGCCGCGAAAAATCTCCTCGAAGTAAACGATTTCCCCGGAAAGCCGCTCGTGCGTTCAATATGACCTGTATAAAACTGCACAGCGGAACCTGATCCTGTAGCTCAATCCTAAATTATCGCGGATTGTCTCTTTCGCGATTGAGCAAAAGGGCCCCAATAAGAGCTTGTCTTTCCCGCGCGAGGCCCCGACCGGGCCAAAACAACAGGACGGGACGGACAAGCGCACATGACAAACGTCCCCAATCTTTGCGAGCCGTGCAGCCTTTACGAATTGTGCTGGACCTCTGCGCCGGGTAGCATGTTCGCGTTTGACTCCGGCACCGGGATACTTATAGACGCCAACCCGGCGGCAGAAGCGCTGAGCGGCTTTTCCCGAAATGAGCTGATCGGTACTCGTTTGAGTGACCTGCACCCACTGGCCGAGCGCGAGCAGGTGAAGGCTGAGTTTCCGAACGCCGGACAGCGGCCATCGACCCACCACGGCTTTCACATGCAGCTTAAAGACGGCCAATGCGTGCCGGTGATGATTTCCTCATCGAAGTGTGTTGTGCTCGACGGGCGGCCGGTGTCGATTTACGTGTACTTTGACACGACCATGCGCGAGGAGGAGGTGAAGCATCTGGCGCAGATGGAAGCCAGATATCGCGGCCTTCTTGAGGCGGCTCCGGATGGAATAGTAGTGGTGAACGAGGTCGGAGAGATCATCCTGCTTAACGCTCGGGCGGAGAGCCAGTTCGGCTACCGCCGCGATGAGCTACTTGGCCAGAAGGTGACCAACATCATTCCGGATGGCTTTGCGGAGCGGTTGATCGCCGACGGAACCCGCACCGCGGCCGAGGCTCTTGCGCAGCAAATCGGCACCGGGATTGAGCTGATTGGGCGGCGGAAAGATGGAACCAGCTTCCCCATCGAGATCATGCTCAGCCCGCTGGAAAGTGACGAGGGAATCCTGGTGACGGCGGCCATCCGCGATATTACCGTAAAAAAGGAGAGAGAACAGCGGCTTACGGCCCAGAATTCGGCGTTGTCCGCCTATGCGTTTGTGGCCTTGGCGCTGGACCGGGCTCATTCTTCAGAAAGCCTGTTGTTAGAGGCAATCTGTGAGGCCATCGCGCGCGAATCCATCTATGTACTTGCCTGGGTAGGGATTGCGGAAGAGGGTCCGGGGAAGAAGATTCGGATTGCCGCGTCGGCGGGAAAGGCCACCGGTTATCTGGACGGGCTGGATTTGAGCTGGTCGGAGGATGAAACGTGGTCGAAAAGCCCGACGAGCATCTGTATTCGCACCAACACCGTGCAGATTACAGACGATACCCGGACATCGCCGGCCTTCGCCTTATGGCGTGAGCGGGCGAGGCAGTTCGTGATACGGTCCTCAGTTTCCATTCCCCTTCGTGTTCATGATGGCTGGCAAGGCGCATTGATTGTGTATGCCGCAACCCCCCACGCATTTGAAACGCCGGCGATCGATGTACTCCAGCACCTCGCGGATCAGATTGAACACGCTGTGCATGCGCTCGATCAGGGGTTTGCTCTCCATGCCGGGAAGATCGACTTGGCCAATCTGCAAAGAAAGTTAACCGAGGCATTATCCGCTATGGTGGCGCCCATGGTAGCCGCAATGGAGATGCGAGACCCTTACACCGCCGGCCACGAGAGCAGAGTGGCAAATATTGCAGTCGCAATCGGCAAGGAAATGGGTTGGGCAGAAGAGCGATTGCAGGGTTTGCGGGTGGCGGCACAGGTTCACGATATCGGGAAGATATCAATCCCCGCCGAGATACTGACCAAGCCAACCACGCTGACCGCGGGAGAATTAGGCTTGATTCACGAGCACCCGGAGACTGGATACGTCATTCTGAAGGACATACCGTTTTCGTGGCCTGTTGCCGAAATCGTGCGCCAGCATCATGAAAGGCTGGACGGCTCGGGCTATCCACAGGGCCTGAAGGGAAATGCGATTCTGCCCGAAGCCAGGGTCCTGGCAGTGGCGGATTTTGTGGACGCAATGGGCTCCCATCGGCCCTATCGGCCGGCAGTCAAGCTGGAGGTTGTTTTGGAGCAGATTGAAAGCGAGGCGGGAAGCAAACTGGATGCGGAGGCCGTGCGGGTCTGCGCGGCCCTGTTCCGCGAAAAGCGGCTGGTTCTGACCGCCATGAATTGGCCTTGACCCTGCCGGCCGCCCCACCCGTGCCGGCGGTTGCCCCGGTCTCATGCCGTGCATGATTAGGTTGAGGGTGCCCCCGGTCCCTCGCTTTTGGGGACCGGGGAGGGAGAATCGGTAATTGGGGGACAGCATACTCATTCACCGTAGCTTCAAGCGGGTGGCCCGGGTGCCGGCGGCGCGAGTCCCTCCCACATGAGTGGTTGCCCCCGGCCCCCGTCTGGGCACCTGGAAGTGGCACGATCCCCGGAAATAGGCACACCGGAGATCCCAAACCAATTTCGTCCCACCGTCATGACGCCACATTGCCAGCAATGCATGCACTTTCCTCGCCCTGACAGGCCATTATGTGCGCAAAAAGCGTATCAAGAGTGCATCGAAAACGCTGTTTGGCACGCTTAGAACGGCCTTAGATCATGCTATTTTGCATGATTTGTCACGCGTTTGCCTGAACACATTTGCATATACTGCGAGGTCTGCGCGGACAGCTTATTGTGCGCAGTTAACCACACTTCCGGCGATGTGCCAGGCGCCTGATTCTTGTCTTGAAAGGGTATGAACAGAGGCTCCGGGGCGGGGGAGTTCGGTGATACTGGAAACATGATCCCGGCGCACGTTGCCCCATTTGGAGTTGTCACGACCACCTGGGTTCTGGCTCTCGGCTGGCTGTGGCAGGCGGTTGCCGCGCTGCGGGGAATGCCGACGCTGCCCGATTTGACCCGCCTGGATACGGCCGCATTGCCGGAGTTGCCACACGGCGATGGTCCGCACCTCACCGTCATTGTTCCCGCATGCAACGAAGAAAAGGCCATCCAGGCGACGCTGCGATCGCTGCTGGCTTCCACAGGGCTGCGGCTTGAAATCATCGCGGTCGACGACCGCTCGACCGACCGCACCGGCAAGCGAATGAACGAGATAGCCGACGAATCCCCGGGCGGCCCGCATAGCTTGAAAGTGATCCACAATCGCCAACTCCCCGAGGGCTGGCTGGGCAAGCCGCATGCCCTGCATCTGGGAGCTGAATGTGCCAGCGCGCCCTGGCTACTGTTTACCGATGCCGATGTGGTCTTCAGTCCCACGGCCCTCGAACTGGCTCTGCGGTATGCTTTGCAGCAAAACGTCGACTACCTGGTGCTGATCCTCACGCTGCTGCTCAAGACCAGCTCCGAGGGTGCTGCCTTTGCAGCGTTCCAGGCTATGTCCCAGTGGAGCATACGCCTGTGGAAGGTTGCCGATCCGCGGGCGCGGGATTTTTTCGGCGCGGGCGGCTTCACTCTCGTCCGCCGCGAAGTCTTCACCGAGCTCGGCGGGCTTCAGAGGTTGCGGATGGAAGTTATTGAAGACGTGTCCTTTGCCTGGATGGTCAAGCGTGGCGGATATTCGCAGCGCATCGCCGTAGGTCCCGGCCTGGCCCAAATCCACTGGATACAGGGCGCGCTGGGCATTGTTTCGCTGCTCGAGAAAAACGGCTTTGCGGGATTTCGATATCGTGTGTGGCTGACGCTGCTGGTTTGTCTGGGGTTCGCCGTGCAGATGGCCTATCCCCTTTGGGCGATGGCAACCGGCGGATGGGGCATGATGGCCGGCTTGCTTACCTACGCGTTCATCACGCTCACGTATGTCGCGAATAGGCGTGTCACGCAGGTTCCCCCGTGGCTGGCGCTCTTCTTCGCCCCAGCGACAGCCATCTTGCTGTATGCAATTCTGCGGTCGATGATTCTTACGCTCAAGCGCGGCGGAGTCGCCTGGCGCGGGACGCTTTATCCGCTGGCCGAACTGCGGCGAAACATGGCGCGTTGGCGGTAAGCCTATCTGCAAGAAGGGCTTGGGGTTGGGGTGGCTTACTTCACCGGCCGCGTTTCCTGATCGCGAGAGTTCATGAAGGCGCGCCCCGCGCCCTGCGTGCGCAGGTTTGGGTCGTTGACGGGTGGACGGCTCTGTCCAGCGTTGAAGCCGCGCGCAAGCAAGGGATTTGCCCGGAACTTTGGCGGCCCGCCGCTGAACTGGCGCGCATGGCTCAGGATCATTCCGGCGCGGCCGTGCATGGGCTGCACCATGCCGCGGACATTTATGTTCATGTTGCGATATTTCTGGAGTTCGCCGACCTCGTCGTGGTCCTCCCACAGGCTGACGATGGTGAAGCGGCAGGCGTCGTCGGGGGTCTGGGGCGTGCAGACGTCCAGGAAGCGGGTCCCGTCGGGAAGTTGAACCACGTCATAGATATAGGCGGTGACGCAGACGTCTTTGCTGACGAGCTTGGAGGCTTGGTCGGCGGTGAGGCAGGGCTTTTGGCCAGCAGCAAGGGCCGGAATAGGCACGGCGGCAAAAAGCAGGACAAGCCAACACAAGCTGCGCAGGGGCATGGAAAGGTTCTCCGTGTGATGAGAAGGATGCTACCGCGATTCGGCCGGCAGGGATGTGCGGGGGCTCACCTCATCCTGGCTTTCCTCGTTTTTCTTGACAAATATACTTTAGTTGTATAAAACACAATTATGCCAGTGGTGCGTCTAACCCGGTCGGAGGCTATGGACCGTGTTCGTTATTGTTTGTCGGCTGGGCGAGTGATTCCGGGGAAGCATTTCAGAGAAGAGCTGGCGAACGAGGGCCTTGACATCCTGGACGCGCACAACGTGCTCAGGACGGGGAACATCTTCCAGGAACCGGAGCCGGATATTCGCTCCGGAGATTGGAAATACAGGATGGAAGGAACCGATCTGGAAGGAAAGCCTCTGGCAGTAGTGTTTTGCTTCAAGGATGAAGTCACAGGGTTCCTGATAACGGTCTTCAGCATCAGAAGATGATTTTTGTTCACATGTCTAATTGTCCTTGGGAGAGGGCAACCGTCATGCAAAGACAGATGGATTCGTCAAGTGTAGTGTGGGAGTGCTCCGATTGTGGGAAAGAAGCACGGGTGGAAAGAGGGACTTATCGTTTCCGGGAGAGCGGTCTCGATAACGTGGTGTTGAAGGGAATTGAGATCGTCAAGTGCCCCACATGCGGGAACGAGGATCCCATCATTCCAAATCTCGACGGGCTATTGCGCATCATCGCGGTTGCGATTGTGACCAACAGGCTCCCGTTGGCGGGAGCGGAAGTGCGCTTCCTGCGAAAGTACCTGGGAATGAGCGGCGAACAATTCGCGCGTATCCTGCATACGGATAAATCGACGCTCTCAAAGTGGGAGACGGGCGCTGTGAATATAGGCTCGAAGAGCGATTTGCTGATTCGCGCCGTGGCTCTGAACCTGGGCCGCGGTTTGCGCGACGAGGCAGAAAGAGTGACGAGAAATTTCGAGCATATCGACGAGGAGAGTACAGCGCCGCCGAAGCGGATCGAGGTCGATTCGGAGACGTTGGAGTATGAATACGCGTGATTACCGAATCGGCTAAATGGAGGGCTTGAAAGGGTCCTCGGACTCCCAGGTCTCAGAAGCGAGACCTGGGGCACCCGGCACCCTTCTAATCGCGAAGATTTGCGAACGGCCGATTCCCACTGAAATTGCGTTTGAAGTCCTGGATCATCTTTTTCTCAACCTCCCTTGGAGTCGGAGAGGTAGTGAGTTTCCAGCAGACGAGAAGATCTTCGTGGTCCTCCAACTGCCAAACGAATCGTCCACCCCAATGGGCAGCTCGCTTTTCATTGCCAAATGAGAGGAATGCCTGGAGCCTGGACCGAAGTGTAGCCTCGCCTTCAGGCCTGCCCGCTTTGCCGATATATATAACGTACGAGTTTTCTACCCAACGTTTTTGCAGTGCGCTGATTGGCACGTTTGGATTTCTACCTTTGAAATGTCCTCCAGATCCTTTGTTCTTGAATTTCGGAGCGGTGTTCTGTCTGCGCAAAACCACATAAACACCTACCTGCCCAGGCTCGCCCGGTACGCAACTGAGTCGGTGGCGCAGTTCACTTATTGGCAGAAAGCCGGCAAAGTCGTGAATGCGAAGGTCTGCGAAACATTCGAATGTGATAACTGCCATCGCGATCCTTCTTCAATGTGCGGCAACCAACTCCTCACTCTTCGCGCTTTGCCCATAATGGCTTTCGACATATCGGTCGAGGATTTGCTTGAACTCGGCTACTATGGTGTCGCCGTGCAGCGTCCTATATAACTTGCCGTCTACATACACCGGGGCTTTGGGTTCTTCGAACGTGCCGGGCAGACTTATACCTAAATTGGCGTGCTTGGATTCGCCGGGGCCGTTGACTACGCAGCCCATCACTGCAAGTTTTAATTCTTCGACGCCGGGGTATTGTTTGCGCCACTCGGGCATGGAGGTGCGCAGATAACTCTGTATCTGCTCGGCTAACTCCTGGAAGTAAGTGCTGGTGGTGCGGCCGCACCCTGGGCAGCTTGTAACTTGCGGCATAAAGCTGCGGATGGAGAGCGATTGCAGAATCTGCTGCGCGGCTTGCACTTCTTCTGTGCGGTCGCCGTTGGGCTTGGGGGTGAGGCTCACGCGGATGGTGTCTCCAATGCCGGAGAGCAGCAGCGGCGCGAGGCCCGCCGTTGACGCGATGAGACCCTTGGAACCCATGCCTGCTTCGGTCAGTCCGAGGTGCAGCACGTAGTCGCAGCGAGAAGCAAGCGAGGTATACACGTCGATTAGATCGCGAACGCCGGAAACTTTAGCTGACAAAATGATCTGGTCGTGGCGCAGGCCGAAACGCTCCGCAGCTTTGGCGGAATCCAACGCGCTGACCACCATGGCTTCCATCATCACATCGCGCGCGGGTTTGGGTTCGGCCAAGCGGCTGTTGGCATCCATCATGCGGGTGAGCAACTGCTGATCGAGCGAGCCCCAGTTGACGCCGATGCGGACGGGCTTCTGGTTCTCGACCGCGCACTCGACCATGACCTGGAAGTTATCGTTATCCTTCTTACCTATTGAAGCGTTGCCGGGGTTGATGCGGTACTTGGCCAGGGCACGCGCCGTCGAGGGAAACTTCTTCAGCAGCAGATGGCCGTTGTAGTGGAAGTCGCCGACGATGGGGACGCGGAGGCCGCGCTTATCAAGCCCTTCGACGATGTAGGGAACGGCCGCAGCGGCTTCCTCGTTGTTCACCGTCACGCGGACGAGCTCAGAGCCAGCCAGAGCCAGTGCCGCAACTTGCTCGATGGTTCCGGGAATGTCGGCCGTGTCGGTGTTGGTCATCGATTGGACGACGACCGGGACCTCCCAACCGACGCGAACGTTGCCGATTTTGACCGTGGGTGTTTTTCTGCGCTGAATCTCCGCCATGGTTTTAGTTTACCCGAATCTCGGATTAAGGAGTTCTGTGGTATCCCATCCATTCCGCAAAAACGCCGAATGGATGGGGCACAGACCAGCGTTTCAGCGGAAAGACGGGGGGCGATCCGCGTAGGCCTTGCCGCGCTCCTTGTTGGGTTGCGAATCTACGGTGAATTCGAGCTTTGTGGTTCCCGGGTGCAATTTATCGAGCGGGAGCCAGGAATTGGTGTAAGGCGCGCCGTCGAGGGTGACTTTCTGGACGTAGATGCCGGTGCCCGTGCGGCTTACGATCAGGGTTTTGCCGCCTCCCAAACGTAGCGTCGCCTTGTCAAACATGGGCGTGCCGAGCACCAGGCCGCCGACTCCGGGCTCAGCCGGGTAGAAGCTGAGAGCGTCCCACACATACACGCCGGATGTTGCGCCGAGGTCGTCGTTGCCGGGGATGCCGTCGGGCGCCGGCTTGAAGGTGTCGTGAGCTATGCGCGTAACCACCTCCTGGGTCTTCCACGGCTGGCCGGCAAACACGTAGGCGTAGGGAACGACGAAGTCCGGCTCGTTCTCGATGTTGTAGCAGGGCTCGCCCCAGCAGCGGAGCTTGAGGAAGAACTTATCGAGGCGGGGAATCACCTTGTCGTCTCCGCCGATGGCGGCAAACAGGGTTGGATAGTCGAAGGGAATCATGAAGCTGTATTGGTAGGTGTTGCCTTCTTCAAAGCCCATTTGATCGGAGCCTGGGCCGTCATTGGGATGCTTTTTGGGAAGCGAGCGGTCAGCATCGAATGCCGGGAGCCAGATGCCGTTCGCCGAGCGCGGGCGAATCCAGCCAGTAGACGGATCGAAGAGAAACTGCCAGTTCTTCGATTGGTTGAGGAACAGGGCGTAGTCGGCCTGGTCGCCAAGGGCGTGCGCGAATTGCGCAACCGCGAAGTCGTCGCTGGCATATTCCAGTGTGCGCGAGGCCGCGGTGTTGTCGTTGTCGAGGGGGACGTAGCCGAGCTTTCGGTAGTCGGCGAGGAAGGGGCGCTCGGATTGTCCATGCGGGCCGTTGCCGGGCTCGGTTCCGGCCTTTACGAGATACTTCATGGCGGTTGCTGTGTCGAAGTTGTGCCCGCCAAACGCATAGATGGATGCGAGCACGGGCGCGGGCGAATCGCCGCCCATTACATAGGTGACGTCGTTGGCAGCCGGCCAGCGCGGGAACCATCCGCTTTGAACCGCGTCGTTCACCAGCGATTGCGCAATGTCGCTCTCGCGATCGGGGTCGAGCAGCGCCTGGAACTGCACGGTGTTGCGATAGATATCCCAATCGGAGAAGTTGGCGTACTGGGCCTTCTGCTTTGAACCCGCGAGCGAATGGATTTGATTGTCGAAGCCCATGTAGTTGCCATCCTGATCGCTGAAAAGGTTTGGTGACAGGAGGGAATGATAAAGGCCGGTAAGGAAGATTTTGCGCTCGGTTGGTGAGCCGCCCTCCACTGCGACGCGGGCGAGTTGGTCGGTCCAAGTCTGGCGGGCTTTTGAGTGAATGCGGTCGAAGTCCCAGCCGGGAATTTCCTTGTCGAGATTGTTCGCCGCGCCGGCTTCGCTTACATACGAGACGCCGACTTTGAGGATGATTTCGCGCTGTTTGCCGAAGTCGAGCCATGCGCCGGTGTGCTTGCCCTGAGCGGATTTTGTATCGGCGAGAATCGCATCGTCCTGCCAGAGTGTTGAGTTCTTGTAGGTCTTGTTGAACTTGCCTGTTACGAAGAGCTTGTAGTTGGACTGGGTGCCGCAGAAGCCGCCGGCTGTTACCGATCCTGTATATGAGTCGGAGTTTTTTGGTGCGATTTGGTTGGCGTAGGCTGCGCGGTCAGGGCGCTTTGGGTTGTCGGGCGAAATGGTATTGGCGCTTGAGCCGGCGTTGATGAGTAGGCGCGCGGGCTGGCCGTCCGGGAAGCGGAACCGTGCAATGCCGGCTCGCTCGGTAACCGTGATCTCAACGCGCACGCCGTTGGCCAGCGTGATGGCGTAGTAGCCGGGATGCGCCTCCTCGCTGGAGTGATCGAAGGCGGCGGCGTAGGGATCGAAGTTGGCGCCGGGGCTGGCAGAGAGCGGGGCAGTGGTGGGGAGCACGGCGAAGTCGCCGTAAAGACCGCAGCCAGCGCCGCTGATGTGGGTCATGCCGAAGCCGCGGATCTGCTTGTCGTTGTAGTAGTACCAGGCATCGCGTGTGGTGTCGGGACTCCACTGGACCATGCCGAAAGGGAGGGCCGCGCCGGGAAAGGTGTTGCCTCCGCCGGCGGTGCCGATGAAGGGATCGACCTCATCGTAGGGCGTGGGCGCGGATTGTGCGCGGGCGGGGATTGCGGAGAGTAGGGAGACGAGGACGAGCGAGAGGCTTAGTGAAAAACGAGTGCGCATGGATGTGGGCCTTCTTGCGGAGACGCTGCTGGATTGGGCGGCAACTCGGCAAGCAAGAATGGTATACCATGCGGGGCGGGGGCGAGGATTTGTTCGTGCTTGGGGCTCTGGGGTTGGCGGTTTGTCGGCTGAAGCAATGTCTGGCGGGGGGACCCTCGCTGTCAGCCAGTTCAATTAAGGAGTCAGCGGGTAAACGAGGGCCTCGGTTGTGTTCACTTCCACTGGCTCGCCGTTTTGAATAAATGGCTTGTACGTCCAATTCCTGACCGCGTCCAGAGATGCCTGCTGCAGCTTTTGCCGAAGCGCTTGAGGAATGCTGGCGCGCTCTACACGCAAATTTGAAACGCGCCCATCCGTCTGGATCTGGAACGAGACGATGACGAGTGCAGCCATGTGTACGGACCGGTTTTCTCCGGGGTACTGATAGTCATCCTCGGGATAGGAATGGTGCAGACGGTGCGGTTTGGTGTCTCTTTCATTCAGTGTGATCACCGTCGGTGGTGGAACCGCATCCGCAGGCGGCGTGAACTGTGCATCGTCTATGGAAGGGATGGCTTCAATCTTCTCAAGCTTCGCGGTGAGTATGGGTTTTTGATCGTGCGGCGAGCCCTCGTATTCTTCAACTGTCTGCGGCAAATAGCAATCCTGAAACCGGACGATGTCGTTTCGTACGAATCGCGAAGATCCATCAGCGGACAGCTGTAGACGCAGGATGGATGAATGCTCATCGGTGCAATAGGTCTCATGTGAGACAGCTTCCCGGGTTAAGAACGCTTGTATCCCTGAGACGGGTTGGGTCGATGATTGGGGTTGCGACACCGCTACGCATATAAGCTTTGTCTCGCCAACTAAAGGCATCCCTATCTGAAATCTTGCAGCATCGATCGAATCCATATCCGGTGGAATCGGACGGAGAAACTGATCCACGACCGCCATCAGCTCGGACGGCGCGCTGTCCCGCCTGCCGGTGCGCCGGATGCCTGCGTCATTCAGATACTCGACCTGATTGAAATTGCTTGTCGCGAAGATTCTCTTGTACTTGTCCGGCCCCGCCCAAAACTCCTCAAACGTCCCATGCAATGAAGGGCGGCCGCGCCCATCCAAAGAATCAAAGCTGATCGTGATGTGCCATGGCGTCAGGTTTGGTCGTGTGAGCCCATTGTCATGCGCCGCCGTCAGTAGCAAGTCTCTGGGAACGGGCGACGATGAATCAGCCCCCGGATTGCTCTGTTGGCAAACTCCGTGAACCGTAAGGCACAAAATGCAAAGTGGAAGGATAGACGACCATGCTGCCGACGATACTCGAGGGCATTTCAGCATGCCCAATTATACACATTACACAAATGTAGAAGCTGGGACGCGACGTTCCGAGCCAAGGGTCGCGAACCCGGAAACTGCAAATGACGTTTTCGCGCCATCTTCAAAGTCGGGAGGCGCAGATGCGGTAATCTGGAACGATCATGGGCGAGTTGAAAAATGGTGCGGCGGGCGAGGCAACGCGGGTGGCGGGGAATGGTCGTTCGCTGCTGCTGCGCGGGGTGAAAAAGGCGTTTGCCGACGTGAAAGCTGTAGACGGGCTGGACCTGGAAGTGGCGCGGGGCGAGTGCTTCGGGCTGCTGGGGCCCAATGGCGCCGGCAAGACTACCACGATTGAGATTTGTGAGGGGCTGACCGCTCCCGATGACGGGACGGTGGAAGTGCTGGGCCTGAACTGGCGCACCGGCGCGGACGAACTGCGGCAGCGCATCGGGATTCAACTGCAGGAGACGCAGTTCCCTGACAAGCTGACCGTGGAAGAGACGCTGCGGATGTTTCGCAGTTTCTACAAGCATGGGATTTCAGTGGACGAGTCGATTACGACTGCGCAACTGGAGGAGAAGCGCAAGGGGCGGGTGGGAACGCTCTCAGGCGGGCAGAAGCAGCGGCTGGCGATGGCCTGCGCGCTGGTGGGCGACCCGGAGTTGCTGTTTCTGGATGAGCCGACCACCGGGCTCGATCCGCAGGCGCGGCGGCACTTGTGGGACCTGGTGGACGAACTGAAACACGCGGGGCGCACCATTATCTTGACCACGCACTACATGGACGAGGCGGAGCGGCTCTGCGACCGGGTAGCGATTATGGATCATGGAAAAGTGATCGCGCTGGGGACTCCAAAGGAACTGATTGCTTTGCTGGGAGCGGAGAATATTGTGGAGTTTGCGGTGGTTGAGACTCACGATTCCCAGGTCTCAGAATCGAGACCTGGGGCACCCGGCTCTCATGGATCCCTGGTCCCCAAAGGCGAGGGATCACCACCCCACGGACCTGGACCCGTCCGCGGGGACCCCGGACCAGGGGCACCCACATCTACTCTTGCCCACCCAGTTGTGGATGCGGCTCCGCTGATGGCGATTTCGGGCGTTCAGTCGCATCGCGTGGATGCGGGGCTGCACCAGCTTTCGGTGAGCGAGTTGCACTCGGTGGTTCCGCGCATCTTTGCCGCACTCACAGCCCAGGGACTGCACATGAGCGAGTTCAGGACGCACTCGGCTACGCTGGAAGACGTGTTTGTGAGCCTGACAGGAAGGAATTTGCGCGATGAGTAAGCTGGAAATGAGCAGCCTTTATCAATTGACAATGGTGCGTTTTCGGCTGTTTTTGCGCGAACCTGAGGCCATTTTCTGGATCTTCATTTTTCCGATTCTGCTGGCCGTAGGTTTAGGGATTGCCTTCAGAAACCGGCCGGCCGATGTGCTGCAGGTGGGCGCGACAACCACTCAACTGACGCAGGCGCTGGCCGCGGACAAGGGGTTGACGGCGGTGACGCTGGACGAAGCGGCCGGGACTCATGCGCTGGCTACGGGAAACATCCTGCTGCTGGCGATTCAGCGGCCGGACGGGGTTGCGTACAAGTACGACGATACCAATCCCGATGCGCGTACGGCGCGGTTGCTGGTCGACCGGGCAGTGCAGACGGCGGCGGGGCGGCACGATGCGGTGCCGGCCGGCAACGAACTGGTGCACGAGACCGGGTCAAGGTATATCGACTTTGTGGTGCCGGGCCTGCTGGGCATGAACCTGATGGGGTCGGCGATGTGGGGCCTGGGGTTTTCCATTGTGGAGGCGCGGCAGAAGAAGCTGCTGAAGCGGATGGTTGCCTCGCCGATGCCGAAGTGGCAGTACCTGGCGGCATTTCTGTTGTCGAGGCTGGTGATGCTGCTGATCGAGGTTGCGGTGTTCCTGGCGTTTACGCGGCTGGTCTTCGGAGTACCGTTTCGCGGGTCGCTGGCCGAACTGGGGCTGCTGTGCCTGATGACTTCGTTGGCGTTTTCAGGGCTGGGGTTGCTGGTAGCCTCGCGAGCCAGGACGACGGAAGCTGTTTCAGGCCTGATGAACCTGGTGATGCTTCCGATGTGGATTCTGTCGGGCATCTTCTTTTCGGCATCGAGGTTTCCTTCGGTGATTCAGCCTCTGGTGCAGGCGCTGCCGTTGACTGCGGCTATCAGCGCGATGCGCGGGAATATGCTGCAAGGGCTGAGCCTGGGGCAGCAGATGGCGCCGGTGGCGATTCTGCTGGCGTGGTTTGTGGTGCCGTTCGCGGTTTCGGTGCGGATATTTCGATGGAAGTAGATTCCGGCGGGTTAGGTATCCAATGTTATTGGCCGGCGGCCTGCTGGTGGGCCGGTTTGAAAAAACATCCCTCGGCGGCTGAAGCCGGGCCTGTTTTTAGCCATTTGCGGCACGAATAAATTCGTGCCCTTTCAAGGTAGTCCTTTCCACAGGTTGCAGTGCCCGCTTGACCGCCGTGACGGCTTCCGGAATCGAAGTATAATAAAGGATGGCCAGTTGCGTCCCGAGGCTCGCTGATGGGGCTTTGGCGCGGCTGGACGATTCATTCCCGGTGCCTTTCCTTTGAATGACGCCATCATTATCCGCGGCGCGCGGACTCATAACCTGAAGGACATTTCCTGCGAGATTCCCCATGGCAAGCTGACGGTGGTCAGCGGGGTTTCCGGGTCGGGAAAGAGTTCGCTGGCCTTCGACACCATCTATGCCGAGGGACAGCGGCGCTATGTGGAATCGCTGTCGGCCTACGCGCGGCAGTTTCTGGAGCGAATCGAAAAACCGGATGTGGACCTGATCGACGGCCTTGCGCCGGCAATCGCAATCAAGCAGAAAAACACTACGCGGAACCCGCGCTCGACGGTGGCTACGGCTACGGAAATCTACGACTACCTGCGCCTGCTGTATGCGCGCTGCGGGACAGTGCATTGCATCCTTTGCGACGGGTTGGTGAAGCGGGACTCGATGGACGAGGTTGCCGAGGCAATGCTCAAGCTGGGCGAAGGGACGCGATTGCAGGCGCTGTTTCCCGTTGCCAGTGCGACGCCGGAGGCTGATGCGGCGGCAAAACCCGTGAAGGCGCCGGCGCGGGCGGCAAAGGCTGGAGCAAAGGGCAAACCGGTGGCCAATGGCGGGGATTCGCCGCATACCGAGACGCTGAAGGCGCGGCTGGCGGAGCTTAGAACCAAAGGGTTCAATCGGCTTTATCAGCAAGGTAAGGTGGTTGAGTTTTCTACGCCGGAGTCACTGCTCGATCTGGACTTTACGCTGCCGGTATTTGTGCTCTTGGACCGAATCGTCGTCAGCCTGGAGAATCGCTCGCGGATTGTGGATGCGGCGGAGACTGCCTATCGCGAATCGGGCCAGGTGGTGTTTGAAGAGGTCCCGAGAGATAGTTCGGGAGTCGACGAAACGCAAGCGCGTAAGCGGCACCGGTTCAGCGGCGCGTACGAGTGCAAGAGCCGCCATCGGACAGGCAACGAGCCGGAGCCGCGCCTGTTCAGCTTCAACAACCCATTCGGGGCTTGCCCGCGGTGCCAGGGATTTGGGAACACGGTTGATTTCGACCTGAACCTGGTGATTCCGGATAAGGGGCTGAGCCTGGGTGCAGGCGCCATTGACCCGTGGGAGCGGCCCAAGTACCGTTCGTGGTTCACCGATTTGCGCAAGCAGGCCGGCGAACTGGGTATACCCATGGACGTGCCGTGGCGCGAGATGCCCGAGGCGGCCCGCGAGATTGTGTTGCGCGGCAAGGGCGGCTTCGTGGGCGTGTTTGGATTTTTTGCGCAGATGGAGCGCAAGAAATACAAGCTGCATGTGCGGGTGATGCTGAGCAAGTATCGCGGCTACGCGGAGTGCCCGGATTGCCGCGGGCAGCGTCTGCGGGCTGAGGCGCGGTCAGTTCGAATCGCGACGCAGAAACATGGGGGCAAAAACATTTGTCAGGCGACGGCGCTGACCATTGCGCAGGCCAAGGAGTTTTTTGAGGCGCTGCAACTTTCGCCGATGCAGGAGGAGATTGCCGGGCCAATTTTGCACGAGGTGCGGCAACGGCTGAATTTTCTGGATGCTGTGGGGCTGGAATACTTAACTCTAGACCGGCTGGCTTCGACGCTATCCGGAGGCGAGGCGCAGCGAATTCAACTGGCTACTTCGCTGGGGTCGCGGCTGGTGGGTGCGCTGTATGTGCTGGACGAGCCGTCGATCGGGCTGCATACGCGGGACACGGCGCGGCTGATCGCGATTCTGCATGAGCTGCGCGACCTGGGCAACACGATTCTTGTAGTCGAGCACGATGCCGATGTGCTCCGTGCGGCCGACCACCTGCTTGACCTGGGCCCTGGCGCTGGGGAGTTTGGCGGCAAGCTGCTGGCCGAGGGGGTTCTGGCGGAGATCGAGGCCAATCCCAACTCGCTGACCGGGAAGTATTTGTCTGGGCAGGTGTCGATTCCGGTGCCGACGCGGCGACGCACGCCGGGACGAGAGCGGTTGGTGCTGCGCGGGGCCGAGGCGAATAACCTGCACAAGCTCGATGTGGAGATTCCGTTGGGAATGCTGGTGGCCATTACTGGGGTTTCCGGGTCCGGTAAATCGACCTTGGTGCACCAGGTGCTTTACCGGGCAGTGGCCAGGGCGCTGGGGCAGAGCGACGGCTCCGACCCGTCGTCTGTTTATAAATCGCTGACCGGCGTGGAACGGCTGAACGACGTGGTGCTGGTGGATCAGACTCCGATTGGGCGGACGCCGCGGTCTAATCCGATTACGTACATCAAGGGATTCGACTTGGTGCGCGAGCTTTATGCCGCGCAGCCGGATGCCAAGCGGCTGTCGCTGACGCCGGGGCATTTTTCGTTCAACGTGCCCGGAGGCCGTTGCAACACCTGCGAGGGCGATGGGACGGTGACGGTGGAGATGCAGTTCCTGGCCGATGTGGAACTGCCCTGCGAGGACTGCAACGGCACGCGCTACCAGGCCAAGGTGCTGGAAGTGGAGTACAGGGGCAAGAACATTCACGAAGTGCTGCAGTTGACGGTGAAGGAGGCGCTGAGGTTCTTTGCCGGGCAGACGCGTTTGCTGGAAAAGCTGGCCGTGCTGGATGAGATTGGGCTTGGATACCTAAGGCTGGGGCAGAGCGCGACCACTTTGTCGGGAGGTGAGGCGCAGAGGGTGAAGCTGGCGGCGCACCTGGCGCAGGTGAGGGCAGCGAATGCGAATGCCAAGCCTTCGCAGGCCAGCCGGGTGCTTTACATTCTGGACGAGCCGACGACCGGGCTGCACTTTGACGACGTGTCCAAGCTGCTGACGGCGTTTCGCAAGCTGATCGACGGCGGCGGGTCGCTGATCGTGATCGAGCACAATCTGGATGTAATCAAATGCGCAGACTGGGTGATCGATTTGGGACCTGAGGGCGGCGAAGCCGGCGGGCGGATTGTGGCCGAAGGAACGCCGGAGGATGTGGCGGGAAATCTGCTTTCGCATACGGGGAAGTGGTTGGGGCGGGTGCTTTAGCATGCTTCTGTTACATGCGCGACCAAGCCAATGAGCAGAGTTCCGACTATGAGGCGAGTTCTGCGAAGAGGCCGATCAATTCCGTTGTAAGTTTTGGAAGGTCACCGCGGGAGCTGGGTGCGTAATCGAGCGCTTCGAGCAACTGAGCGATGTCGCACATATACTGGTGATTCCAAATCTCATAAGACCAAATTCGATCCAGTTCGGTGGCGGCTTTCCAAGGGTTGCGCATGCCCGCGATGACTTCACGGGCGATCTGGAGACTGGTCTGTTGTTTTGCAACGACTTCGGACGCAGGCAGTTCTACGCCGAGTTCGCGGAACATTTTCTCCACGATTTCTTGAACATCTGCGATGCACCGGACATGCATCTCACCGGCCAGCCGGCACAAGGATGGTGAATCGAGGCCGGATTCGAGAAGGTCTGCGGCTATCCCCGGCATTTTCTCAGGCCAAACTACGCCGCATGCCCATCGCGCCGCCAGTAAATCGAGCTCCGTGAGCGTTTTCGGCTTGGGAACGTTTGGATATTTCTCGGAGTACGAGATGGGTGGAGCGTAAAACGCCTTTTGGTAGTCCGTGAGAGAATCTGGATCTTGTGGGGAGAAGAGCGTAGTCAACTCGGGTTTACTCTCTAGTTTGAATGCCGATTTGATCTTTTTCCACATGGGCACTCTCATCGAGTGATTCACTTTCTAATCAAAGTTGAGCATGCTTCGCTTTAGACCTCAATCACCAGCTCGCTGTATCGCTTCAATTGCGGATCTGCTGTAAGGAAATGCAATGGTTCGCTCATAGCCTGAGCAACAAGCAGGCGATCAAATGGGTCGGTGTGATAAAGCGGTAGATCTGCGACGAGAAGAGCGTGCTTCGACAATACGGGAAGTTCATAGAAGTTGTTTGCTTCAATCTGATCGAAAAGTTCATGTGGATCCGCGTTCATCTTGCCCAGGCGGACTTTGATCGCAACCTCCCAGATGGAGGCTGAAGAGACAAATACTTGCTCTGCCCCGTGCAAGACTTCGAGGGTCTCGTGGGTAAGCCGCTCTGGCTCATAAAACCACCAACAGAAAATATGCGTATCCAGCAGTAGACGCATTACCGTCCCTCAAACTGAGCGAGGAGATCGTCGGGAAGCGGAGCGTCGAAATCGTCTGCGATCCACCCCTTCCCTTTGAGGGCTCCAAAACCTGTGATGCGTTGTTGCTTTCTGTCGAGGCCGGTGAGGCGAGCAACCGGTTTGCCATTCCGCGCAATTACCACGTCCGTCCCGGAAGATGCAAGGTCAACGAGTTTCGACAGTTGGGTCTTGGCTTGGTAGATGTTCACGGTTTGAACTGCGGCGCTTGCGGTTGGCATGGAGGCGTCTCCTCATGGTCTGACTAGGTCTAGTCTAGCACAACCGGTTCCCGCTTTGAAAAGCACCACCCCTCCCCATGCAGCCAGCAGGTTTCGTCCTTTAGATGCGCATCGCAGCGCAGGGATTGGACGCTCTTGCCCTGGTCGAAATGCAGCAGTTCGGAGAGTTGGCGGTCGATTTCCGGGTTGCGGGCTCCGCTGAATCCAATAAAGAAGACGCCAAATTCCAGCCGGCAAGCAAAACTGTTCTCGCCCTTGCGGGTCAGCAGGGCCATAGCTCCCGCCCCCTTTGCGCCAGTCAATGGAAACAGGAGCTTTCCGCCTGGTTTGACGGCGGCAAGCCAGGCCGGAAGCGGATAGGAAGCGCCGGCACTCAAGACAATTCTGTCGGCGGGTTCGAAGGAGCCCGTGGATCCGTCTCCATGGATGACTGTGACCTGAGGCCAGGGCGCCAGCGCAACGCGCGCCCTTTCCGCAATGGATTGCTCAATTTCGATGGCCGTGACTCTTCCTTGCGAGCCAGCGATTTCAGCCAGGATTGCGGTGTAATACCCGGTGCCGCAACCGAGATGAAGCACGTGATCGCCAGCCTGAACGCCAAGCTGATCGAGAAACGAGGCCCAGAGACTTGGCTGCCCGTTGTTTATGCTCCTGGTTTCGTCGAGAGCTATCAGCACATTGTGATAGACATTCCTGGGGTCGGCGTTTTCAGTGGTCCAGAATTCTCCCTGGCTCAGCACGTGCCAGGGACCCGGCCCCACAAAGCGCTCGCGCGGCACGGTTGCGAAGGCGTGAAAGAGGGCTGGCGACGACATGCGGGTGGTGAATCGCAGATCCTCGGCGTAGTGACGCCGCGCGGCTTGGATGGAACCTTTCATCGATTACTGAGGCAACCCGAGGAATTCAAATAGCTGAACTCATCCGGCTGAAATCCTGCTGCTGAAAGCATACAAGCGAATCCGAACCTTGGAGCAATGGACCGTGCGCGGGATGGGCTGGGCGTGTTCCGGTTCAGTTCGCGGGCAGGCGGCGGCAAGGGCGAATGCGGTTCTATTTGCCAGCGAGGCGGCGGATTGGTTAGAAAGGGTGGGACGCTTCAAGACAAGCTTGCCGCATCGAATTTGAAATCGTTTACTACAAAGCGCAAGCAGGTTGCTGGGTTCGGGAACAAGAAAGGGTGTGGGAAGTTTGAGCATTTCTAGTGGGTCGATTGGCTCAGGACGCAGGCCTTCGCACGATCGGGAGTTGGAAGCTCCACTGATTCCGCACGGACGCCTTATTCCATTTCTGGTGGTTACGCCGCTGTTCTTCTTGTGGGCGATTCCCAACAACCTGACCGACATCCTGATCCGGCAATTCATGAAGTCATTTGAAGTGAGCGGTTCGGGTGCGGCGCAACTTCAATTTGGAATATTTGTAGGCTATTTCTTGTGGGCAATTCCGGCCGGTGAGTTGATGCGGCGGTTTGGCTACAAGGCCGGCCTGATGACCGGGCTGATTCTGCTGGGCACCGGGTGCTGGCTCTTCTGGCCGGCGGCTCATGCCGGTGTTTACGGGTTCTTTGTTGCGGCGCAGTTCGTCATCGGGAGCGGGTTGTCATTCCTGGAGACCGGCGCCAATCCCTTCATAGCGCAATTGGGCCCGGCGGAGTCAAGCGAGCGGCGACTGAATTTTTCCCAGGCCTTCAATCCGCTGGGCTCGATTACCGCTGCGTGGGTGGGCACAGTTTTCATCTTCTCGGGCGTGGAGATGAGCGGAGCGGAAGCTGCGGCGAAACGGGCGGCTGGAACTTATCAAACCTATCTGCAGAGCGAGACTTTGCGAGTTGTTCCGACTTATCTTGTGCTGGGGTCGGTGGCTTTGCTGTGGGCGGTAATGGTTCTGGTAACCAAGTTTCCAAGTGCGGCAACCGAGGACGCTTCACGAATCGATGCTGGACCGCCGCGGCATGTGAGTTTGTGGCAGCGGCATTTCGTCCTGGCGGTGCTTGCTCAGTTTCTTTATGTGGGTGCGCAGGTTGGCACATGGAGCTACTTCATTCTTTACGTGCGCTCCGCGACCGGGTTGGGTGACAAGGCCGCGGGGTACATGCTCACCGGGACGCTAGCGGCGTTTGCCGTGGGGCGGTTCAGCTCGGCCTGGTTGATGCGGCACTTTCACGCACGAAGCATGCTGGGCGTCTATGCGGTGGCCAATGTCGTCCTGGGGCTGGTTGGCGTTGCGGAGCCAAACTGGCTCGGAGTGTGCTGCGTGCTCACGACAAGCTTCTTCATGTCGATCATGTTTCCAACCATTTTTGCGTTGGGGCTGAAGGGCATGGGCGACAAGACCAAGACCGCCGGGTCTCTGCTTGTTATGGCTATCCTGGGCGGCTGGGCGCTGACCAAGGTAATGGGCGTTCTGCGCGACGTTAGCAGCATACAGGCGGCCTATGCGGTGCCGGTGGTCTGCTTTGCTGGGGTTGCGCTGTACGCGTGGTATGGCGGGGAGCATAAGCCAGGTGAGGCCGCAAGCTAGGGCGGACAGATAAGTTCGTCCCTCGACACATACAGTTTCGGCGGCGCGCTGAAGCTCGTACAATGGACTTGTGAGAGGTCTCTTCCCGTGAAACGCAACACGATTGTTCTCGGAATAGTCTTGTTTATTTTGGCCACCTTTGCCTGGGCCGGGTGGGCTAACTGGGAGTACCGCAAGCAGGCTTCCGAGCGGTTGCTGGCATCGGTGGCGCATGGGCAGCTTGTGCCTGGGCAGGCGGCCGATGGGTCAGAGGGGGTTCCGGTTTTCAACTCGCCGCTGAAGGGAAAGCAGGCGCCGGATTTTGCTCTGGAGGACCTGAGTGGGAACAAGGTATCGCTTGCGAGCTACAGGGGCAAGGCGGTGCTGATCAACTTCTGGGCCACGTGGTGCGGTCCATGCAAGATTGAGACGCCCTGGCTTGTGGATCTGCGGAATCAATACGCGGCCCAGGGGTTCGAGATTCTTGGCGTGTCCACCGACGATCTCGACTACGACAACCCCAAGACGCTGGCCAAGGACAAGGCGGAGATTGCGCGATCGGCG
>CAYWMR010000017.1:0-24122 GCA_964458965.1 uncultured Occallatibacter sp.
CCAGTTGGAGGTGAAATCGCTTACGGCCATGAGCGGCGGCGGCCTGCTGAGCGTATCCGGTTCGCTGGCCTACCAGCACGGCATCTACGCCGACCTTTCGGTCCAGGGCAACGGGATTCGGATTCGCTATCCTCAGGGTGTCAGTTCCCTGGCCGACGCCACGTTCCGCCTTCAGGGCTCGCAAAACAACCTTCTCTTAAGCGGCGACGTACTCATTACGCGCTTCACGGTGAGCCCCGATCTGGACATTGCGGCTCTGGCTTCCCAGGCCAACGCGGTACAAACCATTGCGCCGCCCGACGCGCCGTCCAACCACATCCGGCTCGATGTCCACATCGCTTCGTCGCCGCAGTTGAACTTCCAAAACGCCTACGCCAAGCTGGCCGGCGACATTGACCTGCGCCTGCGTGGAACGGTAGCCTCGCCCTCGTTGCTTGGCCGTGTCTCCATCACGGAAGGCTCCGCAACCATCGCAGGAACCCGCTACGATCTGCAACGCGGCGACATTCTCTTCACCAATCCGGTGCGCATTGAGCCCACGATCGACCTTGACGCCACCGCGCGGGTCGAGGACTACGACATTACGCTCGGCGTACACGGCACACCCGAAAAGCCCGCCGTCACGTGGCGCAGCGATCCTCCGCTGCCCGAGGCCGACGTAGTTGCCCTGCTCGCCCTGGGACGCACCGGTAGCCAGCAGCGACTCTACACCCAGCAGCAGGAGCAGTCGCTCACCAATCCCACCACCGACGCCCTGCTTGGCGGAGCCCTGAACGCCACCGTCAGCAGCCGCGTGCAAAAGCTCTTCGGAGCCGGATCGGTAAAGGTGGACCCCAACTACCTGGGCGCGCTGGGCAACTCCACGTCCCGCATCATCGTGGAAGAACAACTTGGCCGCAATCTCGCCCTCACCTACGCCACCAACGTCAACACCACCCAGCAGCAGCTTATTCAGGCCGAAGTAGCCATCAATCGCCACGTGTCCGTGGTAGTGGCCCGCGACGAGTCCGGCGTCTTCTCCATGGTGGTGAAGGCCACGCGCCGCTTCCGCTAGGCTCCAACTTCTCATCTTTGTCAACGCTTTGGGTTCAGGGTCTGCCATAGTAGCCAAGCCATTTCGCTCTTTATTCCGGCGATAGTACGATGACAGTTCGATAACATGTCGAAGTGTAGACTTTTCGACAATGCTGGTATGAGTGAAGGCAACTTCCATCGATCGGAGCCGAAATGACGAAAGCGCACATCAATCGAATCGCGACGGCGGTACCGCAGCACGATGTGCATCGGGCCTTCATCGATTTTGCAACCGGCATGCTTCCCGAGGGAACGACACGCAATCTTTTTCGACGCATGGCACGCTTGTCGGCTATCGAGCATCGATACTCATTTGTCCAGCCCGTCGCAACTGAAAGTGGAACGTGGAGAGATGCCGAGGAAGTCTACGTGCCCGGAGCTTTCCCCCCAACTGCCCGCCGCATGAAATTCTTCGAGCGCTTCGCTCCGCGACTGGCGCAGTCTGCCCTCGATAACCTCGCCGTGACTGAAGAAGAGCGCCGAAGCGTGACCCACGTGATCGTTACTTCATGCACTGGACTCTACGCACCTGGCCTGGACTTTGAGGTGGTGCGCCATCTGGGCCTTGACCCGTCTGTGGAGCGCACCATGATCGGCTTCATGGGTTGTTACGCTGCCATCAATGCGCTCAAGGCCGCCCACCACATTGTTCGCTCCGTGCCGGATGCCCGAGTGCTGATGATGAACCTCGAACTGTGCTCCCTGCACTTTCAGGAGACCACGCAACTGGAGCAGGTGCTCTCGTTCCTGGTCTTCGCCGACGGCTGCGCCGCATCGCTGATCAGTGCGGAAGAGTGCGGGTTGGCCATGGACAGCTTCCTCGCCATCAACATCCCCGAGACAAGCGAATTGATCACCTGGCGTATTGGTGAACTTGGTTTCGACATGTACCTCTCCGGGCAGGTCCCCGGTGAGATAGGCCGCGCGCTGAAGGAGATGGGAAGCCAGGTGACGCGGGGAAAAGATCTTTCCTCGGTTGATCTTTGGGCGGTCCATCCCGGAGGCAAATCCATCCTCGATTCGGTAGAGAAGGGCCTTGAACTCCCCGCCGATGCGCTCTCTCATTCACGCGGTGTTCTGGCTAAATACGGCAACATGTCTTCCGCAACGGTGATGTTCGTCTTGCGCCAGATCATGCATGCGTCCACCAGTGGCCAGCAGGGTTGCGCCATGTCGTTCGGGCCGGGCTTGACGGCTGAGACCATGCTCTTCCATGCGGCCTAGCCCAATCGATTTTCGCGTGCGCGCGCAGCTCACCGAGCTGATGGATGAGCCATGCAGCCGCGACGAATTGCGCGCCTGCCTCCTCGATCTCGCCAGAACCAATCGATGGACGCTGGGCTATCGGCCTGTCCTGCGCTGGCTTGACGTTCTCGTCCGGTCGCAGCCCCGAAATGCGGAACCGATTCGTATCCTTGACGTGGGCTGCGGCTACGGAGACACGCTGCGAAGAGTTGAGCAATGGGCAAATCAGCGAGCCATTCCGGTTGAATTGAGTGGACTGGATATCAATCCAAATGCAACCGCAATCGCCGCCGAGGCCAGCCCCGCGTCAAGCCGCATCCAATGGATCGGTGCGGACGTGTTTCAATACGTACCGTCGAAGCCCCCGAACCTGGTGATCAGCTCTTTGTTCACGCATCATCTTTCCAATGCCGACGTGATTCGATTTCTCCGATGGATGGAGGAGCACGCGACATCGGGTTGGTTTATCAACGATCTTTCTCGGGCTCCGATTCCTTATTATTCCTTTCGCGCCTTCTCAAAACTGGCCGGGCTCCATCGCTTTGTGCAACATGACGGCCCTGTCTCCATCGCGCGTTCCTTTGTAACTCAGGACTGGCTGACCATGTGTTCCGCTGCCGGCCTTCACGCATCTGCCTTTGAGATCCAGAGCTACAAGCCCGCGAGGCTCTGCGTAAGCCGTATGAAAACGAAGTGACCAATCGCAGCAAGAAATTAGGCCGCCGCAGACGGAATTTAGCGGATTAAGGCCGCGTCAGAAACTCCACCACTTTCGGCCCAACCTGCCCGGCACACTGCATCTGCGCCAAGTGGCCGCACCCTTGGATCACCTCAAACTCCGATTGCGGAACCATGCTGTGCATCGTCTCACCATGGCGAAGCGGCATGATGCGATCCTCCGCGCCCCACACAATCAGCACCGGCATCTTGAGTCCCGGCAGCACGCTATCGGTAGTGTCCTGGCCGCTCAGCATCGTCGCCAGCGCTCGTCGAATAATCCACGCTCTCTGATTGCTTTCGCGCACCACATCCCTGGCAACAAACCCCGGCAATGTGGGCGGATGGGGCATCAGCAGCGCTTCCAACTGGTCCAGCTCTTCGACTGTCCGGGGCGTGAATAGATTGGTATTCCAGTCCGGAGGCTCGGCCAGGCCGGCACTGTCGAAAAGCATCAGCCTCCTGACCTGCCGCGGATGCTTTTCGGCCACAAGCTGCACAATCCAGCCGCCCATTGAGCTGCCTCCCAGGTCTACCTGCTTCAACCCCGCAGCATCGATAAATCCGGCCACCACACTGGCCTCGTCCCGCACAGAATAGGAGAAGTCTGCCGGCTTCTGGCTGCGTCCGTAGCCGGGCAAATCGAGCATGTAGACACGAAATCCGGCGTTGACCAGGTAAGGCGCTTCGTTGCTCCACTCCTCCGCGCTGCCACCCAGGCCATGCACCAGCACCACCGTCGGCCCGTCCGCCTTACCCAACGCCAAATAATGCACGCGATAAGGGCCAACCTGAACCGCGCGGCTCTCGGCGCCGGTGCGCCACTCGTGCAGATAAGTTGCATGATTTAAGAACCAGAGCGGCCGCACCCAGAAGCCGATTCCGGCAACCACTGCAAGCCCCAGCACAGCGCCCACAACCCATTTCAACCCTTGAATCAGCTTCAACCGCGTTCCCGCCTTTCCTTTTCGAGGTCCCGCGCCCGTTGCCAGCCCCTCTCGACAACCCTGACGGCAACCGGGTCCAGTTTGAGCGCGCTGTGGCTGTTCCACTGGGCCCGCTCCACCCAGCGCACCGCATCCGCGTCCGAGGCCGCCCGCAATTCGCCGCCGGTCACGCGGCACAGGTAGTCTGCAATCACGTAGTGATAGCGAACCCGTTGCCCATCGCGATGAATCCGGTCCAGCAGCTCGATCAACTCCAGAGGTTGAACAATGAGTCCGGTCTCTTCCCCCACCTCGCGAATCAACGCAGCCTCAAGCGACTCACCCAACTCCACCAGTCCACCCGGCAGCGACCATTCGCCCTTCAGTGGCTCACTTCCGCGCCGGACCAGCAGCACCCGGCCGCCTTCAACCACCACCGCGCCCACGCCAATCAGAGGCGTCTCGGGATACTCTCTTTGCATGGTCCTCCCCATTGACTGGAACCCTTTACCATAGCGCCATGACCGGCCAGTTGTGCAACTTCCTAGGCGGTCTATCATCTAGTTAAGGGGGCATCGAAGGTGGCGAGTTTGAAGTTCACAGAAGAACAACCGCGGATTCTTCGACTCACCACCCCCAAACTGAAAGACGTTTGGGGCCCCGTTCGCTCAGAATGACAGCTCAGTCTGTTCGCTCAGAATGACAGCTCAGTCTGTTCGCTTGGAATGACAGCTCAGTTTTGTTGCGATCTTCTGGGGCACAACATTGGTTAAGCCGGGAGAACAAATGGCCGAATTCACGCTGCGTATCGACGGAATGCACTGCGGCTCCTGTATTCGCCGCGTAAGTCAGGCGCTTTCGTCCACCGCCGGGGTCGATGTGAAAGAAGTTCAGTTGGGAGCCGCGCGGTTCACCTCCACTTTGGACCCCGCTCCCGTTGCACCGGCGTTGGCCGCCCTGGCCAAGGCCGGCTATACCGCACGGCTGGACCAATAAGTGGCGATTCCCGCGACGGAGTCGTTAACCCTGCCGGTGCTCGGCATGACCTGCGCATCCTGCCAGCATCATGTCGAGGAGGCGCTGCGATCCATTCCCGGAGTCGAGTCGGCGCACGTCGATCTCATGGCCCATCGCGCCAGCATAGTTTTCGATCCGGCAGTCGCCGCGCCTGCGCGGTTGGTCGAAGCTATTCGCGGTGCGGGCTACGACGCGGTGCTTCCGCGCCTGGGTGAATCGGGGCAATCGCCCCAGGACCACACACCGGATCCAGCCCGAAAAGCATGGGTAACTTTGGCCGCAGGAGCCGCGGCAATGTTTCTTTCCATGCCTCTCGGCAGCGATATGGGCTCTCTGGATCACACACTGATGCGCGTCCTGCCCTGGCTCTATTCATTGACTCCCGATTTGGTTCGCTGGTTTCTCCTCGTTCTGACGGCCGCAATCGTTCCGTGGGCGGGGCGCGGGATTTACGCAAGCGCCATCAGCGCCCTGCGCCATGGAACCACCAACATGAACACGCTGGTGGGTCTGGGAACAGGCGTGGCCTTTGCCTACTCCGTGTATGCAACCGCTTGGCCTGCCAACGGCCGCCAGGTCTATTTCGATGCGGTTCTGCTTATCGTTGGATTTCTGCTGCTGGGCAAGTCGCTGGAGGCTCGAGCCAAGCGGCGCGCCCTGGCAGCGCTGGAGTCGCTCTCCCATCTGCGGCCCGCAACCGCCCGCGCGATTCACGACGGAGTGGAAGCCGTTGTGCCTCTGGGCGAGGTTCAGATCGGCGACAACGTTCTTGTCCTGCCCGGCGAGCGATTCCCGGTGGATGCAATCGTCGTCGAGGGGCGCACCACTGTCGACGAATCCATGCTCACTGGCGAACCCACCCCTTTGCCCCGCGAGGCCGGTGAGCGTGTTCTGGCGGGCTCACTCAACTACGACGGCGCAGTCACCTGCCGGGCGGAATCGCTGGGCAGCTCAACGGTGCTGGCGCAAATCACCCGGATGGTGGAGCAGGCGCAGAGCTCGCGCGCGCCCATGGAGCGGCTTGCCGACCGCGCCAGTTCCATGTTTGTCCCCATTGTGCTTGGCCTTGCCATAAGCACTTTCGTCACGTGGTGGAGCGTGGCACATTCCCTGCCCCTTGCCCTGGCCAACACCGTCGCTGTTCTGGTGATTGCGTGTCCTTGCGCCATGGGATTGGCCGTGCCGGCCGCGCTCACCGTAGCGGTTGGCCGCGGAGCGCAACTCGGAGTACTCTTCAAAGGCGGCGAGGCACTGGAGCGCCTTACCCACCTGGACGTGATTGTTCTCGACAAGACCGGCACTCTGACCGTGGGACGGCCGGTACTGGAGGCAATTTACCTGGCCAGATCGCAAGCTGGCTACAAAGAAGAAAACTTTCTTCTGCGCATGGCAGCCGCGGCCGAGGAGCGGTCGAATCACCCCCTGGCTCATGCCATTGTGGACGCTGCGCGAGCCCGCGGTCTGGCGTGGCCGGCGGCTGAAGATGTGCAGGTTTTTCCGGGTCGTGGCCTTTCCGCCACAGTCGAAGGGAACGACTTGCTCCTCGGCAATGAAGCGCTATTTGAGGAGTTCCACATTCCGCCTTTCCCAAACGGCATGCCCCCAGCCACAGCAGGCTCAACCCGGCTGTTGATGGCAATCGGTCCCGTTCCGGTTGGCTGCTTCGACGCGCGCGACGCACTGCGTTCCGACGCTGCAAAAGCCATCGCCGGCTTGCGTCGATCCGGCCTGCGGGTCCTGATGCTGACCGGCGATTCCGCCGTCGCGGCCGCGCCGATCGCAGAGCAAGCCGGAATCACAGAGGTCGAAGCTGGTCTCGATCCCGCCGGCAAACTGGCTCGAATTCGCGCACTGCAGCACACCGGCCTGCACGTAGCCATGGTGGGCGACGGCATCAACGACGCCGCTGCCCTGGCCCAGGCCGATGCCGGCATTGCCATGGGAGGGGGCGCCGATTTGGCCCAGGAAGCAGGCGATGTACTGCTGTTGCGCGCGCAACCCTCGGCCATTCCCGCCGCGCTCGACCTGGCCCGGCAAACCCTCCGGGTTATGCGCCAGAACCTGGCCTGGGCCGTCGGATACAACGTGGTGGGCATACCCCTTGCCGCGGGAGCGCTTTACCCCAGCTTTCACATCCTGTTGACACCCTGGCTCGCAGCCGCAGCCATGGCCATGAGCTCTGTCTGCGTACTGGCTAACAGTCTTCGCCTGCGAGGCTGGGAACCCACCCCGGCAAGATAAACTAACCCCAGAGCCTGTCCGTGCGCATCCTTACCCGCTACATCCTCGGTGAAATCCTCTCCAATGCCCTCATTGGCGGCGTGCTCTTCACCTTCATCCTTCTCATGAAGGAACTCCCGAAGATACTTGATACCGTGGTTCGTAACAGCTCCACCTTCAGCAGCGTCATCCAGGTCGTTGTCTTCCTGCTGCCCAACTTTTTCATGGTCACCATTCCCATGGCAGTGCTGGTGGGTGTGCTGCTGGGACTAAGCCGTTTGGCCGCAGATAGTGAGATCGTTGCCATGCGCGCCTCCGGACTGGGCATCGGCTACTTTGTCCGCGTCTCGGCGATCGTGGCGGTCGGCGCCACGCTGGTGGGATTGGCCAACTCCCTCTATGTGGCGCCGCGCGCCAATCGGGCCATCCTCGAGATGAACAAGATGCTGGCCTCGCAGGCATCCTATGAAATCCAGCCTCGCGTCTTCTGCGAGGACTGCAAGAACACCGTTCTCTACGTACAGAATGTGATAGCAGGCTCCGGTGCGTCCAACTGGCGGCAGGTCTTCATGGCCGACGTAACCGACCCCTCGGCCCCCAAGATCACCACCGCTGAATCCGCCACCGTCGCCAGCGATTCGGGCCAGAATCTCCTCATCCGCCTGCGCAACGGCACCGAGCACGAAACCGTATCCGATAACCCGCAGCAATACAACATCTCTAAATTCGAGACCACCGACCTTCCGCTTGCCCTGAACCAGCAGGGCGAGGGTCACCTGGGCAGGATGGATAACGACATCCTCGCCATGTCCATGGAAGAACTGCTTGACCGCCTCCACTCACCCGACAGCCGACGGTTTCTGATCGAAATCCACAAGCGCTTTGCCTATCCCGCTGCCTGCCTGGTTCTCATGCTGGTCGGAGTTCCATTGGGTGTGACTTCGCGCCGCGGCGGCAAAAGCTCGGCCTGGGTGTTCACCATTGCGCTGGTGGTCGTCTATTATTCGCTTTCACTTATCGGCACTGCGCTCGGCCGCCAGGAGAAAATCCCAGCATTCGCCGCGGTCTGGCTCGCCAACATACTGTTTTCCGCCGGCGGCCTGTTTCTGCTGTGGCAAATGGCTAGCGGAGGCCGCGTACTGGCAGCGATCGCGAGCTTTGCAACGCGCTCCCCAAAACCCGAGTCCGTGGGCAAAGTCAATGGCGTCCGCCACGCCGGTCTTATGAGCCGGTTTCAGCCGCGCGCAAAGCGCCGTGCGGGCCGCAGTGTCTTCCCGCGCATCCTCGACAAATACGTCGTCTTTGAGTTCCTCAAGATGTTTGCTTTGGTGCTCATCGGCCTCGTCGTGCTCATGCTCGTTTTCACCTTCTTCGATCGGGTGGGCGACATCCTCCGCAACCACATCGGGCTCAACATAGTGGGCGAATACCTCATCAACCTCACTCCCGATATGCTCTACCAGACTGCTCCTCTCGCGGTCCTGATTGCCGTACTCGTCACCTTCGGCGTGCTCAACCGCAACAGCGAACTGATCGCCATGAAGGCCACCGGCATCAGTCTTTACCGCCTCGTAGTCCCCATTCTCACCATCTCCGCCATTCTGGCTGTCAGCCTCTTCCTCTTTGACGAGTACTACCTACCCCAGGCCAATCGCCGCCAGGAGGCGCTGCTGAATATCATCAAGGGCAAGCCGCCGCAAACCGTCACGCACCCCGAACACAGTTGGATCTTCGGCGAACCGCGTCCGGGCGAGCCAGGCCGCATCTTCTACTACCAGTTCTTCGATCCAGGCCAGAACGAGTTCGCCAACCTCTCGGTCTTTGAGCTCAATCCGTCCACATTCGCCATCTCGCGCCGCATCTTTGCCGCTCGCGCCATCTGGGACCCTGAAAAATCCACCTGGCGCTTCCTCAATGGCTGGCAGCGCGACTTCGGGGGCGCAGTCGTTGTCGAAAACAGCTATCGCACCTTCCAACAAACCACCTTCTCTGAGATCCACGAAGACCCCGGATACTTCACCAAGGAAACGAAGCAGGCGCAAGAAATGAACTTCGGCCAGCTCGACAGCTACATTGCCGACCTGCGGCAGAGCGGCTTTGACACCATGGTCCTCCGCGTCGCCCTGTGGCACAAACTCGCCTTCCCACTGATCGCGATGGTGATGGCAATCCTGGCCATTCCCTTCGCGCTCTCCATGGGCCGGCGAGGTTCGCTGACCGGCATTGCTGTCGCCATCTTTGTGGCGCTCACTTACTTCGTAGCCGACTCGCTATTTGGAGCCATGGGCAACCACAACTATCTTCCCGCTGCCCTGGCTGCCTGGTCGCCGGATATTCTCTTCGGCCTGACTGGTGGCTACCTGCTGCTGAGAACGCCGACATAAACGCTCAGACATGCGCATAGCCGTTTACCGTCAACACGGCAGAGGCTGGGCTGCCAGGCTGCGAGAATGCTTTCTCATTGACTTTGCATCTGCACGTTCTCCGGCCTCGAAAAGGCTGGACGACGATACTTGGAATGGACTAGGATACGGCTCGAATGGGGTTGCAGGCAGATATAGGTACGCGGCTCCGAGGTTAAGCACGGAATCTGCGGTACTCTTCTGGCGGGAAATACGCGGTTATCCTAAGGAAAACAGAATGTTCCGACTCGACGCCGATAAAAGGGTGCACTTCTGCGACGGCGTTACGCGTCGTGATTTTCTTCACGCCGGGTCACTCGCATTTTTGGGCCTCTCAATGCCCCAGTTTCTTCGGCTCAAAGCAATGGGGGCGGTAAATCCGGCCAAGGATGTCAGCTGCATTCAATTGATGCTCGTGGGCGGACCGAGCCAACTCGACACCTGGGACATGAAACCGGATGCCCCGGCTTCCATTCGAGGACCCTTCAGGCCGATCAAAACCAATGTATCCGGGATAGAGATATCCGAGATATTTCCCCGCATGGCAAAGCACGCCGACAAGTTTGCCCTTTTGCGATCCGTCTACCACACAGCGGCGGCGGTGCACGACACCGGATGCCAGATGATGCAGACGGGAAGGCTGTTTCAGGGCGGGCTTGAGTCGCCCAATTATGGTTCGGTACTTCGGTTTGAAAAGGGTCCGCTTGGCGATATGCCTCCCAACGTCCTGCTTCCCTATCCAATTGGGCAGCTTGGCGGAAATCTGCCGCACGGCGATACGGCCGGGTTTCTTGGCAAGGGATACGATCCCTTTGTGTTGAACGCCGACCCAGCCGATCCCAACTTCAAGGTGCCGGATCTTCTCCCGCCCGATTACATCTCGGCCGTCCGCGTGGATCGGCGGCGAAGCTGGCGCCAGGAAGTCGACAAGTCAGTGCAATACTTCGAAGACTCGAATCAGGATTCGAAGCTGATGGATTCGACGTTTAATCAAGCTTACACATTGATGACTTCCGCGAAAGCACGCGAGGCTTTCGAACTATCTCAGGAACCGGACGAAGTCCGCAAACGATACGGCATGAATCGTTTTGGCCAGGGTTGCCTGCTGGCGCGCCGACTGGTGGAGCGCGGCGTGCGCTTTGTAACGCTGAACATGTTTGAGACGGTATTTAACGACATCACCTGGGACATTCACGGCTCAGCTCCTTTTAGCCCGATTAACTGCTACAGCGACCTGGTAGGCCCGATGTTTGACAACGCATACAGTTCATTGCTCGAGGACTTGAGCCGGATCGGGCTGCTGGATACCACGCTGGTTTTGGCAACGGGCGAATTCGGGCGCACTCCGCGCATCAATCCCGCGGGAGGCCGCGATCACTGGCCGCAGTGCTGGACCGTCATTTTCGCGGGAGGCGGAGTGAAGGGCGGACAGGTTGTGGGCTCATCGGATGCGATGGGCGGTGCGCCTCAGGACCGGCCAGTCACTCCGGCTCACATTGCGGCTACGGTATACAAGTGCCTGGGAATTCCGGTGGATACGGTATTGAAGACTCCGCAGGGACGCGACGTGCGGCTTGTGGATACAGGATTTGACCCCATCGATGAGTTATTGACTTAGGTGTCAGATAGAAGTAACTTGGCTAAGCCAATGTGTGGCTATGCCAGATGAGTTTGCATTCGCTTGCGGCACTACGGAGAAACTATGAGGCCCCGCTGGATTCTACTGCTCTTCGCAATGGCCATTGGGTCCGCAGTCTGGTGCGCTCTCATGGGCTCAATGGCGGGGCAAACACCTGCGCCTTTTCCCAGCGGGTCCCAACGTCATTCAGCAGCTGGATCGAAACCGGCAAGTGGAGGCATCGCTTCAGCCAACACGGCGAAAACAACGCAGGCCGCGAACCAGAACAGTTCTTCGCTTGCACTGCTGGCAAAGATAGCAATCTTTCCGTCTTCAATCTCCATCACCGGACAACGCTACAGCCAGCGGCTGCTTATCGAGGGAACCTTCTCCGACGGCCATCAGGAGGAACTTACTTCGCGGGCGCAAATCGCGATCTCCGATGCAAAGGTTGCCGCGACCGATAAGGATGGCGTTGTAACTCCGCGGGGGGACGGCGAGGCGACAGTCACCGCAACCATTCAGGGACATCGCGCCACCGCACCTTTGATCGTGAAAGATTACTCGACGGCATCCATATGGAGCTTTCGCAACGATGTGCTGCCGGTGATGACGAAGATGGGCTGTAACTCAGGTCCATGCCACGGCGCGGCGGCGGGAAAGAATGGCTTCAAGCTCACGCTGCGCGGCTACGATCCGAGTACCGACTATTACACACTCACCCATCAGGCCCTGGGCCGGCGCACCAATCCAATCGAACCGGCCAGAAGCCTGATGTTATTGAAACCAACTCTTTCGATTCCCCACGGCGGCGGCAGGCGTTTCGATGTCGGCTCGCCGGAGTATAAGGTGATTGCCGGGTGGCTTTCCCAAGGGATGCCGGCCCCGCGCGAATCGGATCCGCTGGTTACCAGCATCCAGGTTCTTCCCCGCGACACTTCGCTGCGGCCGGGTGCACAGCAGCAATTGATTGTGACGGCGATGTTTTCCGATGGTCACACGGCGGATGTAACCCGTTGGGCCAAATACGACAGCGGGGATGAGGCTGTTGCCACGGTCGACAACAATGGCCATGTGGTCATGCACGGTTATGGCGAAGCGCCAGTAACAGTGTGGTATCAGAGCCATGTTGCGTTCTCCAGGCTGCGCATTCCATTCCCATACAAAGTGCAACAGGCGATGTTCCTCAAAGCACCGCGCAATAACTTCATCGACGATCATATTCTGAACCATCTGATGTCATTGCACATACCGCCTTCCCCTACCGCCAGCGATGCGGAATTCATGCGCAGGGCATATCTGGATGCCGCGGGAATTCTCCCCACTCCATCTGAAGTTGAGAAGTTTCTCCGAGACACTTCACCGGAGAAGCGGAATCGGCTGATTGAAGCCCTGATGAAGCGGCCGGAATTCGTCGATTACTGGGCCTATAAGTGGTCCGATCTGCTGCTGGTTTCGAGCAATCGCCTCTCCAACGACGAGATGTGGAGTTATTACAACTGGATTCACGACAGCGTTCAAAGTAACAAGCCATGGAACAAGTTTGCGACGGAGATTGTTACAGCGACCGGAAGGACTCTTGATAATGGCGCTGCTAACTATTGGGTTATCCATCGCGATCCACTCGATACGTCTGAGAACATGGCCCAGGCTTTCCTTGGCATCAACATAAGTTGCGCGCATTGCCACAACCATCCTCTGGCAAAGTGGACGCAAAAGGACTACTACGGCATGGCCAATCTCTTTGCGCGAGTGCGGCTCAAGACATCCTCGCCGTCCGGCTTTCGTCCCGCGGTTGGACCGCTGTTCAACGATGTTACGGTGTATTCCGCGCCCACCGGCGAGTTTATGGACGATCGCCTGATGATTCCGCTGCCACCTAAACCGCTGGATGCCACAGCGCTCTCCAGCGAAGTTCCGGGCGACACCCGTCTTTACTTCGCCAAGTGGCTCACGTCTGCTGAGAATCCATATTTCGCTCGTAACATCGTCAACCGCGTGTGGCGCAATTTCATGGGGCGGGGACTGATTGAGCCGGTGGACGATCTGCGGGACACAAATCCGGCAACCAACGATGAATTGCTCAACGCATTGGTGAAGGAATTCATTGCGCACAATTTCGATGTGGATTACCTGATCCGCACCATCATGCAGTCAGCGACCTATCAGGCATCATCGAAGCCGCTCAAGGATAACATCGAAGACGATAAGTACGGCTCGCATTTTGTCATCAGACGGCTTCCTGCCGAGGTGCTTCTCGACGCCTATTCGCAGGTAACTCAGGTGGCCGAGAAGTTCGACGGATATCCCGCCGGGATGCGAGGCATGCAACTGCCGGATACGGCGGTGAAGTCCTACTTTCTCACGGCCTTTGGACGCCCTCTGCGGCAGCAAACGCGAGAAAGCGAGCGCACCTCCGTGCCCACTATTACGCAGGCGCTTCATATTATTAACGGCGACACGGTGAATAACAAATTGCGCGCTCCAGGTAACTCGATCGACATGCTGATTCGCCTTGGCTTCTCCGATGATCAGATCCTGGACTATCTTTACATGGCTTCATTCAGCCGTCATCCCACTGACACGGAGCGATCGATGCTTCTGAAAGATCTGGATTTGGCCGAGCGGGAAAAGATGCAGGGAACAGACGATCAGCGCCGGGCCGCGCTGATTGATATGTCGTGGGCGTTGTTGACAAGCAAAGAATTCATGTTCAATCACTGATTTTTATTCGTTTGTGCATACTAATCATTCAGTGCTTGATCGATGAAATTCATACAGCAGGAAAACAGGTAGAGGATGTCGAACCGCCAACAGAAGCTTCGAGCCGTTTGCAGGACCGTTGGCGCCGGGATGGTTGGCGCGCTGATTCTAACGGCGTGGGCCATTCTTGAAGCCGGCACGCGAACGCCGCGCGTGATGGCCGCATCCACTCCGAGTTTCAGCGCAGATGTTGCACCCATTTTCGAGAAAAACTGTCTTGCCTGCCACTCAAGTTCCGTGCATAAAAGCGGCCTCATCCTGGAAAGCTATAGCGCGTTGATGAAAGGCGGCAAACACGGACCGTCCATCCTTGCTCATGACGCAAATGGAAGCCGTATCATTCAGATGCTTGAGGGAGACATCGATCCGCAGATGCCGGCCGGAGGTGACCCTCTTCCGGCCAGCGACATCGCCCGCATCAAGGCATGGATCGATGCGGGCGCTGAAGGCCCGCCCGCGAGCGAAGCCGCACCGGCCCTGAAAGCTCCAACCGCTCCAGACATCCAACCAGAAGTAGCCGTAGTTTCCCCGGTAACGGCGATCAAATTCTCTCCTGACGGCAGAGTGCTTGCGGTGGGCGGCTATCGGCAGGTTCGCCTCATCGATCCTGCCACAGGCGATGTTCTAGCCACGCTTTCCGGACACTCCAATTATGTGCGCTCCCTTGCGTTCAGCCCAGACGGGAAGATGCTCGCGGCTGCAGGCGGGTCGCCTCAATTGGAAGGCGAAATCAAGATATGGGATGTTCAGTCGCATCAACTTCTGAAGACATTAGTCGGCCACAAGGATTGCATTTACTCCATTGCCTGGAGCCCCGACGGAAAGCTTATCGCCTCGGGGAGTTATGACAAGATGGTGAAGCTTTGGGACGTGGCCGCGGGAAAGGAACAGCTCAATCTGCAGGATCATATCGATGCAGTGTTCGCTGTGGCGTTCAGTCCCGATGGCAAGCGACTCGCTTCGGCTTCGCAAGACAGAACGGTCAAGATCTGGAATGTGTCCACCGGCCGGCGCCTTTACACGCTGAGCGACGCTTTGGACGGTTTGACCGGCATTGCATTTTCACCTTCAGGCGACCGGGTGGCCGCCGCCGGCTACGACAAGACCATTTACATTTGGCAACTTGCAGAGGACGATGGCCATTTAAGCCAGTCGTTGATTGCGGACGAAGAAAGCCAGCTCGCATTGGCGTGGTCGCCCGATGGCAAGACCATTGTCACGGCCTCTTCCGACGGGTCCATTCGGTTCCGCGATGCCGGGCTCGACCTGGTCAGCGTCATCGACAACCAATCCGATTGGGTACAAGCGCTGGACATCAGCCCCGATGGAAAATGGCTGGCCGCGGGCAGATTCAACGGCACGCTGAGTTTGTACGATCTGAAGACCTACAAGGAAATTGGAGGGCAGAGACCGGTCTTCGATTCTCTGAAGGCACACAACGGAAACGAATCCAAGGAGGCGGCCGGTCGATGATTTCTGTCATCCACGTTAAGGGAGGTTATGTGCAGACCCGAAACCTGCTTCTCTTACTTTGGGTTGCGCTGGGATTTTGGCCGGCATTGCCCTTGTGTGCCGATGAGCCGATGATTCCCCCGAGCGTTGACAGTGTGTACCCGGCCGGAATGGAGCGAGGGAGCACGGCTGAGTTCACCATCAGTGGCCGAAATATTTCCGGCGCAACTGAAGTTATCTTCGACGGGCCAGGCATAACTGCAAAGGTGACTGGAGTTACCGATGTGCCGGAAAAGATTACGGGGCCACGCGCTGGGGAAGACCTGGGTGCACAGGTACCGCTCGGTAAAAAACAAACGGCCACACTTCAAGTTACGGTCGGCCCGGATGCATGGCCCGGTGTCCATTGGTTCCGGATAAAGACGCCGCTGGGAACAACCAACGCCAAGCCATTCGCGATCGGAACGCTTGCGGAAGTGAAGCGGCGAGCGAAGATGCCTTTGGATTCTGAAACGCCCGCGCAGATGGTGGACTTGCCGGCTACCTTGATTGGAACGATTGCGTCCCCGGGCGACGAGGACAGTTATCAGTTTCACGGCAAGGCCCAAGAAGAAATCGTCTTCAGGGTGCAGGCCTCGCAGCTTGGTTCCGCACTTGCGTCCAAGCTGGTTTTGAGAGATAGTTCGGGACAAGTTCTGGCCACGGCAGGCAAAAGCGACACTCGACTCGATGCGGCATTGACCTACAAACTCCCGCAAGATGGGCAATACACTTTGTCCATCACCGACCGTAATCGCGGCGGAGGCGGTGGTTATTTCTATCGCCTGGATGCGGGCCCACTACCGTATATCACCAGCTTTTTTCCTTTGGGCGTGCGTGCGGGGTCTTCGGCGGAGGTCGCAGTCGAGGGCGCCAACCTGGGCGCCATTCGCATGGTGAAAGAGAATCCGCCATCCTACTCAGGGGGCTGGACCACTACGTCTCTTGCAGTCAACATTGGCGGCATGCGCCCGCTGAACGAACCAAGGCTGGAAGTCGGCGACGTGCCGGAGATTCTGGAGCAGGAGCCCAACAATACCATCGCTCAAGCGCAGGCTGTATCGATTCCCGTGACCATCAATGGGCACATCGACGGTGGGGCGGGAGCCGGCGGGAAGCCGGATGAGGACTATTTTCGCTTCCACGCAAGCAAGGGTGAACAACTAAGCATCGATGTTGCCGCCGCGCGATTGGGCTCCCCGCTGGACTCCGTAATTGAAGTGCTTGACGCCAATGGGAACGCTATCCCGAGGGCCACGATTCGCTGCCTCAACCAGACCACAACAACGCTTTCAGACAGGGACTCGCGGGGTGTGGGGATTCGGCTTGTGTCAACTGCGGAGCTTCACGAACGCGATTACCTGATGGTCGGCGACGAGCTCAATCAGATCGACTTCATTCCCGATCAGCCCGATGCCGACACAAACCTGAAAGGTATGGATGACCTTCGCGTGGCTTACCTTGGAACCTCCCCGGATGTGCATGCCATCAACACTCCGGTTTACAAGGCGCAGATTCTGGCTCCTGACGCAATCTTCGCATCCAACGGGTTGCCAGTCTTCCACCTTGCATGGCGCAACGATGACGGTGGGCCGGGTTACGGCGCGGACTCGAAACTCGATTTCGTAGCCCCAGCCGACGGGGATTACGTCCTGCATCTCTCCGACGTGCGCGGCATGGAAGGGCCTGACTTCGCCTACCGTCTCACCATTCGCGAAGCAGTCCCCGACTATCGGCTCAAGGCGGAGCCGGCCAATCCCAACATCCCCAGGGGAGGCGCGACTCCGGTGACCGTCTCGGTGGTTGCGAATCGGGGACTTGAGGGTCCGATCGAGATCGAAGTGAAGGGGCTGCCTCAGGGAGTTTCGGCTAGTCCGGCAACTATTGCGGCGGGACAGGACTCGACGGTTGTCGTCTTGTCGGCTGGGCAGGACGCGTCGCTGGATGCACATCCGGCTGCTGTTCAGTTTGTGGGGCATGCGCGCTTAAATGGACATGAATTGGTGAGGACGGCAAACTCGTTTGGGGGCGCCGATCCGGGGCTGCAACTGGTCTCCGTCATTCCTCCGCCGGATGTGCTGGTCACTACAGATTCGCGGGAGGTTTCCCTTGAGCCGGGGAAAGAAGCTACCGTCACTCTTCATATCCAGCGGCAAAACGGGTTCAAGGGGCGTGTTCCCTGCGACGTTAAAAACCTTCCGCCTGGCGTTCGGGTGGTGAACGTGGGATTGAACGGGGTGTTGGTCACGGAAGACCAGTCGAGCCGCACATTCACGCTTCGAGCCGAGGACTGGGCAAAGCCTGTCAAGCAGCCCATCTATGTGGTGGCGACGGTCGAATCGAACTCCCCAACGATGCATCCATCCGCGCCTCTGCTTCTTCAGGTGGCGCCCGGCAAAGAGGCGGCACGCGCAAGCGCGAGTCAGCCATGAGGCGGAATTCCCGCCGGGCAAAACGGTCTGTGGAAAGAGTTGAGTTCGCGCCGTATTACGGTTATCTCGAGTTACGCTTATTGCAGACGGCGCCCGAATTCTTCAATGGGCGCGGGACGACCGAACAAGTAGCCCTGGTAGGAATGGCAATCGCGAGCCGCGAGAAAGTCTCTTTGCGCTTCGGTTTCAACTCCTTCGGCGACTACCTGCAATCCCAAGCCGTGAGCGAGAGAGATAATCGCCTGAACGATTGCGCGATCGTCCGGATCGTCGGCAATGTCGCGCACAAAACTCCGGTCGATTTTGATCTGATCCAGGGGCAGGCGCTTGAGGTAGGACAAAGAAGAGTAGCCGATGCCGAAGTCATCGATGGAAAAGCCTACGCCAAACTCCTTCAGGGCTTTCATTGTCTGAATCGCCTTGTCAACGTTCTTCAAGAGGAGAGTCTCAGTAAGTTCAAGCATGAGTCGCTGGGGATTTGCGCCATGACGAAGCAATGCCGACTTAACCTGTTCGACAAAATCAGGTTGATGGAACTGGCGGGCACTTATGTTGATGGAGAGGTGTAGATGGATGGTTGCCGGGTCGCGTGCCCATTGGGCGAGCTGGCGGCAAGCGGACTCGAGCACCCACGCGCTGATGGGCACAATCAGCCCGCTATCTTCCGCAACGGGAATGAAATCTCCCGGCAAGATCATATCCTGCCCTTGCGGTTGCCAGCGCAGCAAGGCTTCCGCACCCACGATCCTGCCCTTTCGATCTACCTGGGACTGGAAGTAGAGGATGAATTCATTTTGAGCCAAAGCCTGGCGCAAGCCGCCCTCGAGCTTTGCCCGCTCGTCGACCAAAGCCTGCATGGTGGGGCTATAGAAGCGGATGGTATCGCGTCCCGCGTCCTTGGCCTGGTAGAGGGCGAGATCGGCTTGCCTGAACAGCGTTTCAGCACCCTCGCCGCGATCGCGAAACAACGTGACGCCGATACTTGTGGTGGCATGATACGCATTCTCCCCGAGAGTGACGGGACTGGAGATCGCGGCGCGAATTTTTTCCGCAATAAATTCGGCGTTGGTTGCGGCGATAGACGGTTCCTCACTGAGGCCCTCAAGAAGAATCACGAATTCGTCCCCGCCAAGTCGCGCCGCTGAATCCGTTTCCCGGAGCGTTTGCACCAACCTGCGCGCAACTTCGACGAGCAACTGATCTCCAACATCGTGTCCGCGCGTGTCGTTCAGGGTCTTGAAGTGGTCCAGATCGATGAGGAGCATGGCGCCAAACTTCCCTTCCCGCGCGCAGGCACCCATGGCATGATTCAGGCGGTCGAGCAGCAATCGGCGATTGGGCAGGCCGGTCAACGGATCGTAGAATGCGAGTTCGAGAATCTTCCGTTCCGCCTCTTTGGGATCGCGGATGTCGGAGAAGGTACCCAGATAATGGGTCACCATCCCGGCCCCATTCTTGACGCTGGATATGGACAGCCACTCCGGATAGATCCCGCCGTCTTTGCGCCTGTTCCAAATCTCACCAGCCCAGGTTCCTTCGTGTGCCAGCGCATCCCACAAGTTGCGATAGAAAGTGCTGTCCTGTCTCCCCGATCTGAGCAAGGCAGGGGTTTTCCCCACAGCATCTTCGGCGGTGTAACCGGTGACATCGGTAAAGGCCTGATTCACCTGGAGAATGACGCCGTCTGCATCCGTCACGATCATCCCGTCGCGCGATTGAAACGCCACTGCCGCAATCCGCATCTGCTCTTCGGCGCGCTTTCGAGCGGAGATATCCTCCGACATGATAATGATGCCGGCAATCACTCCATTGGTCTCGTACCAGGGGCGAATCTCCCACTTGATCCAGTCGACGGTGCCGTCGGGTTGTGGGATTGGCTCCTCGTCGCAGCTCTCGGCGGCGCCGGCGAGGCAGCGCAGCAGAGATTCTTTCCATCGTTCCGCCATTTGGGGAACAATATCGAAGTGGTTTCTGCCAACAATGTCCTGCAGGGCCACGCGGTGATCCTGGAGCCATCGACGGCTGGCGAAGATGCAGCGCATCTCGCGGTCCAGCATTACGATGGCGGCAGGCGCGTTGTCGATGAGCAGGCGCAGCTTGATGTTGGCCTCGGTAAGTTCCTGGGCGTTGACTTCGAGGGCATTCTCAACCAGTTGCTTATCGCGATCGGCCTCTTGATAGGCGTCGCTGACTGCGGTCAGAAGCTCCGCCCATGGTCCCTCGGGCACTGTCTCGGTTCCGAAGACGCGCCTGAGCTGACGCCGCAGCAACCGATGGCCAGCCAGACCGGCCGAGATGGGAAGTTCTGTCTTCACCAGATATGCTCGCTCAGGGTGGTCAGCGTCATGGTCTGGTTATGTAGCCGGCATCCTTCGACGTTGGCAAACGGCGCCAGTTCGCCGTAAGAGTAGAAGCCGGCAATTGCGTGGCTGGGTCCAAGACGATTCTGGACGATGTCCAGCTCCTCCTCGGTCAACTGGCCCATCACGAGGCGGCGTCCGACGCAACTGACAATCAGGCACAGGCTTCGCCCAACGCCTGAGTCGGGTTTCGCTGCTTCAGCCGCCAGCCCCGAACCATCGATAAGAGAATCGACGTCAGTTTTCATCAACCGGCAAAACCCGCCCTGCGGCACATCGCCGGCAAATGTCAGGCTTTGCGCCTCGGCGTCCACCGCAAGCAATGTTCTGATCACCGGCTCATCCTGCTCGGTGGGACGGATGGACAGCGGAAATCGCAACCCGCTACTGGGCAAATCTTTGGCCATGTCGCCCAAATACCTGGTGTAAATGGCCAGCGCGGGCTTGTGGTCGATCTCGAAAACTACGTTGCCCTTTGAGCGTGTAACCAGCCTTTCCGCTCCAAACTCTCGCCAACCCGCAACACAGCCGCAATGGGCAATCAGATCGCCAAAGAATCCTATAATAGCCACCACGTTCTGCGCGGCTGGCGCGTCCGCCATTACCCAGGTGCTCAAAAATCGCGCACCGTCTCCGGCAAGTCCGCCGGTAACGGAGACTCCGCCGCTGTTGAGCCCCCTGGCCAGATCGCTGCCATTGACTGAAAGCCCATCAGAGAGGACAAAGGCATGGCGCAAATCGGCAGCCTCAAGTTTCTTCATCAAGGTGGCGGCGAGCACCTGCAAGTCCTCTCCAGAAGCGACCTCGGCGCTGACCAACCTGACCTGTCCAATTTGCAGGTTCACGGCAGTCACCACAACGTCCGCGTCGCTGATGTGGGTGTCGCAGATGCTGCCGGAAGAACTGCATCCGACGATATGAGCCGCCGGAAACATCCCGCGGAGCGCCTGGTAACATTCAGGCGTACGGAAGTAAGCCGCATCAGAGAATGCCAGGACCAGACTTGCGGATTGCGAAGACACGGGAGGAGCTTCCCATCCTATCTCCGGCGTCCAACGAAACTGGTTGATCTGCATAATCGGGAACCTCGTGGCCCGCTACTGATGATATGGACACCTGGCTGATTCTAGAACGATAAATACAAACGCGCCGACCGGGATCGCCTCCGGCCAGCGAACTCATTTCTGAATACCGGCAAGTTGGTCTGCTTTTCGGTCCCGAATCTGACCTCAACAAGTGTTCTTGAGCCGGACAGCCCGTGAATTCTTATACATTTATCGGCAGACATTTGACAAGATAACAGGGTAAAAGGCACTTTTTTCATGAGGCGTAAAGCAAGATTCGCGGTGTAAAGCGCCTGCGGGATTTCCGCTGGGGGCGACTCGGTCACAACACTGCCAAGTCTGCCAGGTCAGTTCGATTTGCTGTATGATTCTGACCAAGATGTCCTCTCAGGTTCAACCGCGATGTTCCTTGTGTGCGTGCGTGCTTGCTCCGAGTCAAGTTTTGGGAGTTGTGGGAGTTTCAGCATGCTCATACTTTGAGGAATTTCAGAGGCTGGGCGATTCCAAGGGGAAGAACCGTGGGAACCCTGGCGCCGCCGCCTGTGTCTGGTCATTTGGCAAAGCGGTTTATCTTGCCGTGCCCAAGCGCTTGCGATTGATAGCAAGTCCAATCACATTCTTCCTCCATTGGTTGTTGAACTCCGTGAGGCCACAAGTCTGGAGCGTGGTTGGAGACCTGAAGGGAACCAGGTTGCCGCTCTCCATTTGCATGTACTCCACAACGGCTCAATTCAGGAGCTACGCAAGCAATTTGGTTCTTGACCCATCCTATTGCTCGATTTATCTGGGCCGCACCTGGGTATGGAACACGCACAAGCCGCTTAAAACGGCCAGCGCCGGGTCTGTGATGCTCAGCGAGATCGACGCGCCGTTAACGAAGCTTCTCCGGGCTGACTGCGGTGTTTCGATTCCCGCCTGGGTCCACGGCGAAGTCGCGCTCCCGCGCAGCAAGAAGAAGAAGGAGCGGCATACCTCCAATTATTTGCGAACGAAGATTCGTAAACTCTCTCTGGAAGTTGAAATCAGTCACGATCAGCGGCGCTTCGACGATTTTTTCGACAACATGTACGTACCGTATGCAAGGCATCGCTTTGGCGAAAGTGCGCAAGTGGCTCCAAAGGCGGGAGCACAGGCCGATTTTCAAAAGGGAGAATTGCTCCTGATGAGGAAGCAGAACGAGTATATCTCCGGTCAGATCATTCGATACAAGGGCACGAGCGCCTGCCTGCGATGGCTAGGGGTCCGCGATGGAAACTGGGATTATGTGCGAGACGGGGCCATTGCCGCACTGTACGAGTTCGCTTTGCAGCATGCCGAGGAAAAGGGCTGCCGGAAGGTGAAGTTCTACAAATCGAGGGCGTTTCTCGACGATGGGGTGCTTCGGTTCAAGAGAACAATGTCGCAGAGGATTGCGGAAGCAGACGATTGCAAGTCGCTGCTGCGAATCGAGTCGGCCTCGCCGGCGGCTCGTGCCTTCCTTGAGAGTTCACCATTCATCTTTGAGCGCTTCGGCCAGCTGCACGGCGCGGTGTTCTTGAACGATGAAACGCCTCTCACGGTTGAAGTGCTGAGGAAAATGAACAAGCAGTACTTCCATCCCGGCATGTCCCAACTTGTGGTGTTCCAGTTCGCCCCGGAGCTGACGAACGCTGAAAGCGGAGCAACTCCAGGCCTGACTCCCGAGGTGGCAGCGAATGATCTTACGGATCCTTCGGACGTTTTCCGTTACAAGGAACTGACCAGGGCGGAATGGACAGACTTGATCCGGGGGATAGGATGCGCCGGGATAGGACGGGCTTTCGCCATTTATCCGAAGTGCGCAAACTGAACTTCACGGATAGAGGTTGAAGACAAGCCTCCGACGATTTTGGTGTTTTCATTTACAAAGGAACAGGCGCCATTCTCAAGTGGCGCGAAGGGGTGCAAAGCTTATGCGGCGCTTATCTCGAAATCAATCCATTGCGGGGCCTGACTTTCGGCCCATCCGGACACTGTCGCGGAAACTTCAGTGCGCTTGCGCAACCATGCTGTTGATGCTGGGGGTGGCCGCCGGCGCTCAGAACCAGGCCAGCAGATTCGTGATTGAACGAAATGACAGGACGATTGTTCTGGAGCCTTATGCGGACAACATCATTCGCGTCACGTTGAGCGCAGCAAAGTCTGCGGCGCTTGAAGCGCCCGGGTATGGGATCGTGGGAACCGCTTCAATGACCGGATGGACCGAGGAGCGAGACGCGGACGGCTATGACGTCATCCGCTCCGGCAAATTGATCCTCCGCATTGCTCCGGAGAACCTGCCGCCACCACATGCTTTCAAACTCGACGAAGTGAATCAGTCGCTGAGGGATCACTATTTTGGAGGCGGCGGGAATTGGCACGGGCCGAAGAACGACATTATTTCCGTAGCCACTTCGTCCGGCAAGCCGCTGCTGAAGCTGTGGCGCTGGTCGATGTTCCCCAACCGTTCGGGAGCATCGCCTGCGAATGCCGGCGACGGCGACAAGGACAACCCTGGCTACCGTGTTTCCGCAACGTTTGACTCTCCGCAAGACGAGCATTATTACGGACTCGGCCAACAGCAGCAAGGGTTTCTCGACTTGCGCGATCATCGCATTCAATGCTGGCACGATTACGGCGCGATTGGTGGAGAGAACGTCTGCGTACCTTTCATGGTGTCGAGCCGCGGATACGGTTTGATCTGGGACAACCCGTCCAAGACGACCATCGACCTCGGCATTAACCAGCAGAATGTCTGGTCGTCCGAGGTCGGCGACCGCGTCTCCTTCTTTGTGA
>CAYWMR010000018.1:0-9832 GCA_964458965.1 uncultured Occallatibacter sp.
CCTCTGGTCGCCACGCATCTGCCTTTAGTAGTCAAAGATGAAGGGGAACACGGTCTCATCGAAGGCCACTTCGCCAAAGCCAATCCACATTGGAAGTCTCTAGCTGGCCGCGAAACACTGGTCGTCTTCCCTGGTCCGCACAGCTACGTCTCACCCGCCAACTACGTTGAAGAGCTCTCCGTGCCCACCTGGAACTACATCGCCGTCCATGCCTACGGAACCCTTCAACTAGTCGAAGACGACCCCGGCAAGCAGGCTCTGCTGGCGGGCCTTATCGAGGCCAATGAGCCAGCCTTCGCCGAGCAATGGAATGCAATGCCCGCCGGCTTCCAGCGCAACATGCTGGCCGGAATCGTCGGCTTCCGCATCCCCATTTCCCGCATAGAAGGAAAATTCAAGATCAGCCAGAACCGAGCTCCGCAGGAGCGCATCAACGTTCAAGCTACCCATGCCGCCGGAACACCAGACCAGCAAGCCCTGGCCGCCTGGATGGCCCGCCTGATCGGGTAGCTGTTCATCATTGGTGGGAATCGTACATACTGATGGTTAGATGCTCAACTCCACCGTCCTCGATGTCGACTATTCCTTTATGCTGCGCAGTTTCTATCTCAGGCTGAGCGATGCCGATCAACAGCAAATCGTGCTCTCCCGCTCCACAACCGAAAAGGCAAACTGACCGGACCAAACCAATCCGAAAGGCAATCGACGAATGTGCAGATTTTCAGTGGTTCTTACCGTCCTGCTTGCGGCGCCTATGCTGCATGCCGCACCGCCCGCGACGCCTTCCGAATGGAGAGCCAAGGTCAACGAGGCAATGCCCCTGCTCGGCCATCGGAACTGGATCCTGATCGTCGATTCGGCGTATCCGCTCCAAGCCTCCCCCGGGGTCGAGACGATCGAGACGAACGCGGACCAGTTGGAGGTGGTTCGACATGTTCTCGGCGCCATCGACCGGTCGATTCACGTACGACCCATCATCCTGATGGACGCGGAACTGCCGTTTGTCCCGGAAGAGGACGCGCCCGGCGTTGGAGCCTACCGGACTGAGATCAACGACCTGCTTCGCCCCTACCCTCGAGAGTCAGAGCTCCATGGCCAAATCCTGGCCGACATCGAAGAGGCAAGCAAACATTTCAATGTTCTGGTCCTGAAGACCAATATGGCGGTACCGTACACATCCATCTTCATCCGGCTCGACTGCAAGTACTGGAGCGGGGACGCGGAGAAACGTCTCCGTGCAAAGATGGCTGCTGCCGGAGCTTCGGAAACTTCCAAACCCTAGATGCCGAATCGCGCAAGGTTTTCCCGTTTTGGGCAACGACGGAGGGCATCGCTTTTGGGGGTCAAATCTACCCGCTGGTCGACCTCGGTTTTGATCGGGACAGGAAAACGTAGATCGGGAGTGGACCAGAACAGATCAAACTGCCCGGCGGTGCAACAGTACAAGACTCCACGCCAGCTTGAGGAGGGTAAGTTGTCTCGATCTTTGAGTTTGCGCCGAATGGCTCGGGAGGAATTCATGCCGCTGAAAGGCGACATGAAAGAAGTATTGACATCCGCGGTCTGAGGACTCACTCTATTTGTGCCAATGAAAATAGTTTGACAATCAGGAACAATTACTGAAGTACTTCGATTATCTGAAACGTGAGTACTCTTTTGGCTTGGTTACTTTAGTTTCGACAGAGCGGTTGAAAACTGCACCAAATTAGTTATCATGACTTTTTGGGGAGAGATGTGTAGTCAGATCCGCTCTGACGTTTCTGCCCATCCGGCAAGGCTTATCACCGGATAGGTTCACTCTCTGTTGCCTTGGCAATCCTCCTATGTTTGAGTTTTTGCCATTTCTCTGCTCGTTGAGAGGTGGATTTCTGACAAGCCGACTCGTTGATGACCTCGCAGTTTGAGGGAATCCGGCTAAGGAAGCTGGAGTCGGTAGGGGAGTGCACGGTCATGGCTTCTGACTCACCGCCAAATGTCGATACGATTTACCCCGAATATCCCGACTTTCTCGATGTCCGGAATCTGTCGATTGCCCTGATCGGCCCGGACGAGTCGCTCCGCAAGTCAATGGCGACCGCGCTTGCCGACTGCCAGGCCGGTGGAGAAGTTCGCCAGTTCAGCTCCTACCCCCCCACGCTCGACGATGTTCCCCGGTTGCTTGAGCAGCATTACAACGTCATCATCATTGATCTGGAGAGTAACCGGGAGTACGCCCTCGAACTCGTTGAGAGTATTTGCGCCAACGACGTGGCCACGGTGATGGTCTATTTAAAGAGGGAAGATCGGGAACTGATCATCCAGTGCATGCGAGCGGGGGTTCGCGAAATCCTGACGGTTCCGTTCGCTCAGGGCACCGTGGCCGAAGCGCTGATTCGAGCCGCCGCACGCCAACCCGCAGTTGCTCCACCGAAAAAAACGGGGGGCAGGCTGCTCGCGTTTGTAGGCGCCAAAGGTGGCGCCGGCGTTACCACGATCGCGTGCAATTTCGCGGTTGCACTGGCCCAGGATACCTCCCAAAGCACCCTCCTGATCGATCTCGACCTCCCGCTTGGAGACGCCGCCCTCAATCTGGGACTTCAGGCGGAATACTCTACAGTCGACGCGCTTCAGCAGTCGAGCCGGCTCGATTGGAGCTTCCTCACCAAGCTTCTCGTCGAGCATGGTTCGGGACTCAAGGTGCTCGCTTCACCCGGAAAATTTCCTCACTACCAGGCCTCCAGCGATTCTATTGACAAGCTGCTGACGGTCGCTCGCCAGAACTTCGATAACGTAGTTGTCGATATCGGGTCAAAGCCCGACTATGTCGGTACTTCTCTCTTCAAGGAAGCGAAGGCGTTTTACCTGGTCACCCAGGCCTCCATTCCCGAACTGCGCAACGCAAATCGCATGATTGTCCAGTTCTTCAGCGGCAGCAACACGAATCTTGAGATGGTGATCAACCGGTATCAGCCGCCTACACTGGGAGTCGGCGACGAACATATTGCGAAGGCCCTTACCAGGCCTGTCCAGTGGAAGATTCCAAACGATTATGCCGCTGTACGGCAGATGCAGAACACAGCCACCCCCCTGGTGCTCCAGGATTCGCCAATTTCGCTGCGAATCCGCGAGATGGCGGCCGCCATCTCCGGGCAGGCGGTGCCCGTGCCCAAGAAGAAGAGCTTCAGCTTTAGAAGTCTCGGCAAGGGGGATTCACCAAAGAGTGGCGCCGCTGAAGAAGTTTCTGGCATTCCCCGGTTAACACCCCGTACAATCAGCACGGGAACCTCCTCCGAAACCACATGGCCCGAAGCAAAATCAGACGCGAGCGAGTCGTTCACCTATGACCCGCCCGTCCGGACTTTGCTCCCGGTCGATCTCGTAACGCCCCGAAATGCGGGGACGCCAACGGGAAGATTGGACAATGGGGAGAGTATGAACGGGATGAGAGAAGATTTCCAAAGCGACGAGGCCCCCGCCCGGCAGGGAGAACCGCAAACGCGTGTCTATAAAGGTGTCACCTATGTAAAAGGTGCTGACGGACAGTGGCACCTGCAGAAGACCGAGGCAGAGGCCGTGCCAACCCCGAGCGCCGAACAGCCAGCTTCGCCAGAGCCCATCGCAGCGATAAAGGCCGAGACGGACGACGCATCGGAGCTCGAACCCGTTGAAGCGGACCTGGAAACGCCGGAGATCGAATGGCAGAACCCGGCGCCGATAACCTATGGCACGCCGCTCGGCGCTACCCAGCTCAATGCCACTTCCTCGATTCCGGGGAAATTCCTCTACGCTCCCGCCAAAGGCTACCGGCTCCCTGCAGGAACGCATACCATTTGGGTTACTTTTACGCCGGCGGACACGGAACGCTACGCCATGGCGCAGTCCTCTGTGTCGCTGACCGTGACCCTGGCAACCCCGGACATAACCTGGCCGACACCCTTCCCTGTTCCCTCTGGAACCCCCCTGGGCGACGCCCAACTGAATGCCACTTCAAAGGTCGCGGGAGTCTTCGTTTATTCTCCCCCCGCGGGTCACGTTCTTGATCCCGGAACGCAGACGCTGACAGTCGAATTTACCCCGGCGGACCCGTCAAAATACACCACAAACAAAGCTAAGGTCTTGCTCAACGTGACGAGGGCGACGCCCCAGATCACATGGCCCTCGCCGGAGCCGATCGCCTTTGGCGCTGCGCTAAGCGATAAGGAATTGAATGCAACTGCATCGGTTCCCGGAAGCTTCGTGTATATTCCTGCCAAAGGCGCCGTGTTGTCGGCCGGAACCCACGTGCCTTCGGTCGTCTTCACTCCACTTGACAGCGTCAATTACACCCCGGTCCGGGCCGCTGTGTCGCTCACAGTGACCAAAGCAACGCCGACCATCACATGGGCGACACCCGCTCCGATCGCGTACGGCACCGCGCTTAGCGAAACCGAACTCAACGCCACAGCATCGGTCCCAGGAACATTCGCGTATTCACCCGCCAACGGCGAATTACTGAGAGCAGGCGACCAAACGCTTTCGGTAACCTTTACTCCGGTCGATTCCGTGGACTACACGACGGCAACAGCTGCTGTCACCCTTTCAGTTACCAAGGCGTCGCCTACCGTGATCACATGGCCTGCGCCGCGTGAGATTCCGTTCGGCGAGCCGCTGAGCGACGCTCAACTGAATGCAACAGCTTCAGAGCCGGGCACCTTCACATATTCTCCCGCGGCGGGCGAAGTCCTCTCACCTGGCAGTCACAAGCTTTCGGTAATTTTCAATCCGACAGACGTGAACTTGTCCTCGTCAGAGGCATTCGTTTCCCTGGTAGTGAGTAAGGCAACGCCGACCATCGACTGGCCTGTGCCGTCTTCGATTCCTTACGGAACCCCGCTCAGCGAAGCTCAGCTCAATGCCGTTGCATCCGTACCCGGAACTCTGGTCTACACCCCCGCCGCAGGCGAGGTACCTTCAGCAGGAACGCGCACACTCTCGGTTGCTTTCACTCCCGACCAGACCAGTGACTACACAAATGCGCAGGCCGAAGTATCGATCGTTGTGACCAGGGCGAATCCGGTCATCACATGGCCCAACCCTGCTCCCATATCGTATGGCACGCCGCTTGGCGAATCTGAGTTCAATGCCTCGGCATCGGTTCCCGGCACCTTCGTCTTCACTCCAGCCAAGGGCACAGTACTAACCACTGGCACGCAGACGCTTGAGGCAATCTTTACTCCGCACGACAAGGCGAACTACGCTTCAGCGCAAGCCAATGTGTCGCTTCTGGTGACAACATTGTCGAACATCGATTCGTTCTCAAACATAACAGTGGATCCTTCGCTCACGAGTGCAGCGTTCGATGCTTCGCGAACCCGCACTGGGTTCGATGAGCTGCCCATGCAAGAAGCGTTCGATCCGGATCCTGACAACATTTCTCGCATAATTCGAGCCAACGGCGCGGCCTCATGGGGCCATCCAATCAAGACTGAAAGCAAGCCTGTTCTTGAGGAAACGGCAATATCGGCGGAGATGGAATATCGATTCATGACGCCCGAAGTACCCATCCGCCCGGAACCCGCCGCCTTCAATTCAACTGCATTTCAAGGCACTAATTCAATTGAACCAGGGAAGAAAAAGGAAGAGCGCATTTATAAAGGCGCCACCTATGTGAAAGGAGAGGATGGCCAATGGCACCTCAAACAATAAAAGAGAGAGCACCCAACACGCTCCCCGCCGATTTTGACGAATGGGATGGCGGAGCGCCGCCGGCAACGCTGCCCGACGACTTCTTCGACAAAATAGATACCCCTGCAGCGGCGCAAACGAAGGTTACAACGCCGCAAACCGTCGTCGCGCCTGTGGTAATGAAAGTGCTGGAAACGCCCGCTGCCCCGGCGGTGACCAAGGCGGCCGAAACTACCGTCTCGCCCTTTTTGCCCAAGTCGCCGAAGGCGCCCGAGCCACCCAAGCCGTCAGCGGCCTACGCGGAAACGCGTGCGCTTCCTGTGCCCATTAAGCTCGAACAACCGACGGTCGAACAAGAAAAGGAAAGCGAAGGCAAGAGCAAGCTTCCCGTAAAGTGGATTGCGATCGGAGCGACTCTGCTTGTTGTCATTTTGGCTGCCATCTTTATTCCTCGCATGTTTATGAAGTCCCCAGCTGCAACGGCAGTGGTAAACCAACCAGTGGCATTGCAGCCGACCGCAACGGCGCCTGTACCGGCGACATTGGCGACACCGACAAAGCCGACGGCCTCAACGCCTAAGCAGCAACAAGGGGCACCCTCACAAACCGCGCAGGAACAGCAATCCGTGGATCCTGGTACGATGATCGACCAGTTGGTTGCGCCCTCCCGGATCGCGAACAATATCAAGAGTCCCGAAAAGGAATCGGGCGCCTCACAGAACTTTTCCGCATCCGGTATGGAAGGACTGGGAGGCGCATCGGGGGCCGCGGTTGGCAGCGTGATGGGCGGGTCGCCGCATCCAACGGTGAAGTTCGAAGCTCCAAAGAATGTGAGCATCTCGTCCGGCGTGGCTACGGGACTGTTGCTGCAGAGAAGAGAACCCGTGTATCCGGCTCTCGCCAAGCAAGCCAACGTCTCTGGCACGGTGGTATTGGAAGCAACCATTTCGAAGTTCGGAACCATCCAGGGCATGCACGTTTTGAGCGGCCCGGTGATGCTGCGGCAAGCTGCGATGGATGCCGTGGGATCATGGCGCTACAAGCCCTACCTGCTCAACAGCCAGCCGGTAGAAGTTCAGACCACGATCAACGTAACGTTCTCTTTGGGGCGATAATCGGCATTCTGGAAACGGCCCCGCACTCGCACGCGGGGCCGTTCCATTCCCAGCCTTTGCTATACTTGTAGAGTTCACCTCTGTGCGGAGGTGGTGAAATTGGCAGACACACCAGCTTGAGGTGCTGACGCCGCGAGGCATAGGGGTTCAAGTCCCCTCCTCCGCACCAAAAATCTCCTGCCCCAAATTGCTGGGCAGACCTGGAAAGCAGCTTAAGAAATGCAGATTTTTCTGGTCGTCGTCGTCGTGCTGCACATTATTGTGTGCGTCTTCCTTATTGGCGTAGTGCTTCTTCAGCAAGGCCGCTCGGCCGACCTCGCAGGCGCCTTCGGCGGCCAGGGCTCGCAAACAGCCTTCGGCCCCCGCGCAGCGGCAAACGTGCTCACGCGGCTTACTACCTGGTCGGCGGTCATCTTCATGATCACCTCGATCACCCTCACCGTTCTTTATCAACGGTCCAACGGCCCTCATTCTGTGCTCGACGGCAGCAGGACAGCGCCAGCTTCAGCACCCGCCAAGCCCGGAAAGTAGCTCGCTTCAAGACTTCAATCGCTCAATTTCTCTAAAGGCGGCAGGCCTTAATGTCTGCCGCTTTTTCTCGTCCGCGGAAACTTAAGCCCTTCCAGATTCCATGAATAATTCTCTTGACATTTATATCTGACAGATATATCTTGTAGATATATGCAGCGCAACCAAACCACTTATGTCATTCTCGGCATCCTCGCCATCCATCCGCATCAGTCCGGTTACGAGATCCGCCAGACCATTCAGCAGACCGTCGGATTCTTCTGGGGAGAGAGCTTCGGTCAAATCTACCCCGCCCTCAAGCGTCTCGCCGTCGACGGCCTGATTGTCCGCTCCAGTTCCGGCGCTTCATCCCGCTCAAACCGTCAGGAATACTCGCTGACACCTGCCGGCCATACCTGTCTCCAGGGGTGGCTAGCTCTTCCCTACCGAGAAGACCCGCCCCGCGACGAGTTCCTGCTCAAGCTCTTCTTTGGCCACGACGCCGCGCCAGGAGTCTCCATCAGCCATCTTCGCCATTTTCAGGAGAAACATCGTTACATCCTCGCAACGCTTGAACGTTTGGAGCCCATGGCCCGCGCCTACAGCTCTCAAAACCCGGGATTCCCTTACTGGATGCTCACCCTCAGCTTCGGCAAGGCGCAGCTCCGCTCCGCGCTTGAATGGAGCGAGTCCGCCCTGGCCATGCTCTCTTCGATTGAAGTGCCCACCTCCGCCCAACCCGCCGACGGCATCCCCGCCGCCATAAACGCCTGAACGTCTTCTTGGGGGTCCCCAACCAGCGCGTACGAACCATGTACGCAAAGGAGTAAAGCAAGATGTCCACCGCCGCCCATCCCGCTCCCGCAATTCAAGACGTCAAGTCCAGCCGCTCGTCGCTCATCGCAGCCTGGACTTTCGGCACCCTATTCACTCTCGGCTTTTTCTTTCCTCTCATCGGCGCGTGGACCGGCCCCATCATGGCTGCCTGGTTCGTCGGCACGCAAAAGCCCTTGCGCGGCTTTCTCTGGATGATAGGCTTCGTCATCGTTCCCGGCCTGTTATTCGGCTGGCGCAACTTTCCGTTGACCGGACCGCGGCAAGCGTTCGGCTATCTGGGCTGGATGCTGGTTGGGGCAGTTCTCAGCACTCTGCCGTTTACTTTTCACCGCCTCATCAAGCCGCGTCTTCCGGGATTCCTTTCCACACTTGCTTTGCCGCTGGCGGGAGTGGCCATCCCATCGCTCGCAATTGCGCTGCACATTGGCCGGGTTTCAACGACTGGAATTCCTTCTTTCCTGATTCTTTGGTTTGCGGCGACCGTTGTTTGGTTCTGGAATCGTGAATCCCGCGCCACCAGCCTCGTCTTTGGCGCTGGCCTGGTGCTTGCTGCGGCGGTCGAGCTCACAAGACCCTTCAGCGTTTCTCTGCTGCATTCAGACCCTCGTTTTGGCACAATCCTCGGCTCGATATGCCTTGGCGGAGCCCTGCTTCTAGCCATCTGGGCTCTGTTTCACCCGATCAAAGCCAGGACCTGGATCGACCACCCGCAGACCGTTGCATTGCAAAGTCCCTTCACCGGCGACCCGCTGCATGTGGTCAGCGAAAATGGAAGCGAATCATTGGTCAGCGACTCCGGCGAGCGATTTCCCATTCGCAACGGAATCCCGGTCTTCCTCACCCCCGAAGACCTCACGGGCGATAACGGCAAATATAACCACCTCTATGAGACCATCGGCGGTTTTTACGACGATGTTCAGCGTGTAGTCGGCGCCTTCCGAGGCCTGGAACTGGACTCGTATTTCGAGAACTATATGAGCTTGCTGGACGTAAAACCTGGCGACTCGGTTCTGGAGACGTGTGTCGGCACCGGACTTAACTTCAAATACCTGCCTGATGGGACAAAACTCTCCGGCATCGATCTCTCGCCGGAGATGCTGGCAAACGGCCAGAACAACCTGCGCCGCTGGCAAATGGACGCCGACCTTTATCTGGGCAACGCCGAATCTCTGCCCTTTGCCGACTCGAGCTTCGATGTGGTCTACTCCGCCGGCGGCTTCAACTTCTTCAGCAACCGCGCAAAGGCTGTCTGCGAGATGATCCGCGTAGTCAAGCCGGGCGGCCATCTGATGATCGAGGACGAGACTGAAGAGTACGTGAAAAGCACCTACGAAAAGAGTCCAATCGCCGGCGGTTTCTATTTGAACCGCAAAGAAGCCGTGACGGTACCGATCGACCTGGTGCCTCCGGAGATGGAAGACATCCGCGTTGAAATGCTGAAGGAAGGCAAGTTCTACGCGATCACATTCCGCAAGCCGGCAGCTGCATAAAAGCGTCGGCATGAAATGGGGCAGCACGCACAATCTCTTGCTGCGGGCGGCCCCCTGCCAGCCGGGCCTAAAATAGGAGCTATGATTCTCGAAACCTTCCCGGTCGGCCCGCTGCAATGCAACTGCACCATCCTGGGCGACGAGGAGACTCACGAAGCCATCGTCATCGACCCCGGGGACGAAGTCGGCCGCATTGCCCGCCGCCTCAACGCCAACGGCGTCAAGCTCAAGCAGATCCTC
>CAYWMR010000018.1:9842-24112 GCA_964458965.1 uncultured Occallatibacter sp.
GCGCGCTGAAACTCAGACGGCTTACGGGCGCGCCAATCCTTTTCAACGAGAACGATCTGGAGCAAATCAAGATGATGGAGACGCAGGCCGGCTGGCTGGGCATTGCCACGCCTGAAACCGCACCGCCCGATGACTCGCTTGCCGACGGTCAGCTCGTCGGCCTCGACAGCTATCCAGCACGGGTGATCCACACTCCTGGCCACACCCAGGGTTCCGTTTGCCTCCACTTTGCCCCGCTCAACATGCTCATTGCCGGCGATACGCTGTTTGCGGGCAGCATTGGCCGCACCGACCTGCCCGGCGGCGATACTCCACAGATTCTGGATTCGATTCACACCCGCCTGCTCGCGCTTCCAAACGAGACAAAGGTTGTGCCCGGTCACGGCCCCGCTACAACAATCGGCGCAGAACGCAGAAGCAATCCATTTCTGCGCGGAATTCGATGACCAGGACAAATCGGGCAAACTATTTATTTTTCAATTGATTATGGGGATTACTTCAAGCGATATCTATGGTCGAAGTCCAGTAATATTACTCCCCTGATTCTTTGCTAAGTAGTTAATGAGAATGGTGACTCCGTTGCTGAATTCCGCAACCGGCGCCAGCAGGCTGATGACCAGCCAGCCCGACTCTGCCATCCCGAAAAAGTACCCCGGATGGACCCAGACGCCTCGTTCCAGGAGCGCCAGGACCGTCTGTTCGTCCGGTCTCAGGGCCGGAATCCGGAGCACAGCGTACCAGCCTCCCTCCAGTTCCAACCGACGCAGTGCAGGCAGTTCTGCCAGTTCCCTGTCCAACTTGGCCAGGTTCGCCTCAACACGGCTATGAATTTGCTTTTGGATGCCAGCCCGTCCGTTGAGCCATGCCGAAAGCGCACATTGCACCGGAGCGTTCATCGAGAGAAACGTATCGGCAATCACTTCCAGGCGTTCGATGGCCCCATTGGCCTCAGGGCCGGAAGCCACAATCCAGGCCGCCTTCATCTGCGGAAGTCCTGCAATCTTGCTCAGCCCGCTGACAACAAATACCGGAACCCCATCCAGACCGGCCGCAAAGCTCCCGCCTTCTCCGGCAGGTTGCGCCGCAAAGCCATAATCCAGAAAAACCTCATCCACAATCAGCGAAAGATCGTGCTCCCGGCAAATCCGCGCCAGTTCCTGAGCCTCCCACGGCTTGGTAAAGTGGCCCGTTGGATTGTTGGGGTGAACCAGCATAATGGCCCGCGTCTGTGCCGATATCGCTCGACGAAATCCCTCCGGGTCGATCTGCCACCCGTAGTCGTAGACCAGCGGCGCGGCCTTCAGGCGTACGTCGTCCAGCACCGCCAGAAAATCGAACAGCGGATAGCCAGGCTGAACGGCAAGAACCTCGCTTCCCGGATCGCAAAGCAACTTGAACAAATAACTGTAAGCCTCACTTGTGCTTGTAGTTAGTACAACCTGTTCCGGCCTCACCGCAACGCCGTGGTCGGCGTAGTATCGGCAAATCGCTTCGCGTGCTTGAAGGCTGCCTCTGGGCTGCGGATCGTAGTCGAGCGCCTGTGGGTCGACGAGCGCCGACAGCAATTCGGGGGCGTAGGCAAAACTGCAACGAGTGGGGTTCGAAGCTGTGAGGTCGGCGATCGGCAGGCCGGCATCGGCGCGGAGACGGTGAGCCCGCGCCAGGTCGCTCTCTTCTGTATTCCAGCTAGTCCTTTGTGAAAACCGCATATGTCCATCCATGTGAATCCAGAAAATGCCCGGGCCTGAAGGCCTTGCTCATTTGCCGGTTTTCAGGGGGTTGAAACCCCCTGCTCCCTCCGGAACCTCTGATTTGCAACTGTGCTGCAAAGCAAGCATTTCGGTCGTGCACAATAGGAACTGCCGTCCTTTTCAACCATACACGGGCTTCACAGGAGGGAAGATTGGCTCTGCGCGCAGTGGTCTTCGATTATGGAATGGTACTGACCGGTCCGCAGGACCCCGAGGCCCATGCAGCCCTTCAGCGCATCACCGGCCTGCCACTCGAGAGGTTCGAAAGCCACTACTGGGCCAACCGCCACGCTTATGACGAAGGCAAGCTGACGGGCCTCGCCTTCTGGCGGAAGTTTCTTGAGGAAGCTGCCCTGGACCTGCCCGCGGGCACCGCCGAAGAGCTAAACCTTTGGGACGCCCGCATGTGGACCACCCAGAATCCCCCCATGCTGGCCTGGCAACTGAAGCTCAAACAGCGGGGTCTGCTTACGGCAATCCTCTCCAACATGGGAGACAACGTGCTGGAGAACATGAAGCGGGAGTTCGATTGGCTGCCCCGCTTTGATGTGCTGGTATGGAGTTTCGAACTGCGAATGGCCAAGCCTGATCCCGCCATCTATCGCCACGTCCTGAAGGAACTCGGCACACGCCCCGAAGAAGCGTTGTTCCTCGACGACAGGCTTGTCAATGTAGAAGCCGCCCAGGCGCTGGGCATGGTTGCCATTCAATTCTCGACCGTAGATCGGCTTCGCGACGACCTGATCGCCGGTGGATTGGATCGCGAGCTTCCGCTTCCTTGATAGAGCCTTTGGCTTCTTTCTAAAGTCTCTGACCCTATTTCTTAAAGTGGTAGGTCAATCCAAGATTCGCGTTCATGACGTCGATACCTGGGTTCACAGGAACGATAAAGTCGTTTGAAAAATGAAAGTCGCTGAACAATCCCAGGCGAAGATCGAATTGCGGCGTGAGCCGGACTTCAAGTCCCCCGGCCGACTGCAAGCTGAAGTTCGCATAGGTCGCCTTCTGCGAGAGCACCTTCTGAGAGAAAATTAGCATCCCTCCCTTGGCGGTCAGGTAGGGTTTAATAGCCCGGTTCCTCCGCCACAAAAAGCGAAACCCTATCGGCGAAAACCCGACCCCGGGCACGACATGGTGGTAGGGGCTGGTCGGGGAGCCCCAAATATCCTGCGTAAGCGGTGCGTCGAGAAGGACCAACGGAAGCAACTCCGCAACGTAATCCACCTGCGCCCCCAGCAGATTACCCCAGGAATTGCGGTCGTACTCGACGCCTCCCGTGTAGAGATGGCAGTCTGACCCGCTGGCGAAGATCTTGTAGTGACCGTAAGAGGCCAGCCCCTCAATGGTGGCCTCGCTCTCCACCGGCTGCGCGGTATGTGGCGATGCCGCCACCGATGCCCCAGCATCTCCCGGAGTGTCTGCATCCTGAGCGCACGCTGCGCGCTGCGCAATCAGCAGGAGCGTGGCTGAAAGCAGGAGCAGGTTCAGGAAACAACCACCTGCCAGGGAGCTCTGATTCCGGTGCCGGGTGCGAGGAAGCGCACAAACAGGATGGTTAAGCAACGGGCCTCCGAGACAATTGAAATCGATAGTTAAGACTCTTGTTATGAAGAAAAAAGGAGTGTTCACTGGCTGTGAATATATCACGATTCTCAAGCCATGCAGAACGCCCATTTCCCTACCAGAACCCCCTCGGGCAACCGAACAGGCGAACGTTGTATGTACTACACTTCTTGGCATGGGAATGCGGACTGCTGAACCGTTTTGTAGCTCGGTGCCCACACCGCCAATAAATGCCGACATCCTGCATCTCTACGCGGGGCTGAACCGTCAAGAAAATCAGGAGTACTTAAAGGTGAATTCTTTCAAAACAAAAACACACTCGATTGCGGCCAAGTGTGCCGCGACAACATGCGCCGGGATGGCATTTCTTGCTCTTGGGCTCGTCTCAACCAGTTCCTTTTCCCAGACTGTGCCGGTAGTCACCGGCGACGCGCGCGTGGACAAGTTGCTCAGCCAAATGACTCTGGAGGAGAAACTCACGCTGATTCACGGCACTGCCGAGGATCCAGCCGTTTACCAGGGCCAGGCGGGCTACCTGGCCGGCGTTCCCCGGCTGGGCATTCCCGGGTTGCGCTTTGCCGATGGCCCACCGGGCGTCCTCACCCGGCATCCGTCGCAGGGGGAAACCGCAACCATGGGAGTCGCCGCCACCTTCAGCGTCAAGACCGCGGAAGAAAACGGTGTTGTGATTGGCCGCGAAGACCGCGCGTTGGGCATTGACGTGTCGCTCCAGCCGTTTGTGAATATCGACCGCGACCTGGAGTTTGGACGCGGATACAACACCTTCGGCGAAGACCCATTCCTAACCTCCCAGATAGGAGTTGCCGAGGTCAAGGGCATCCAGTCGCAGCATGTGATGGCTCAAATCAAGCACTATGTGGCGTACGACAGCAATTCCTTTAATACGTTTGTGGACGATCAGACGCTGCACGAGGTTTACGTTGCCCCGTTCGATGCCGCCATCAAGGCCGGTGTCTCGTCCATCATGTGCTCTTATAACCGCGTCAACGGTACGTTTGCGTGCGGGAACGATTCGACCCTGACGAAGATTCTGCGGGACGAGATTGGATTCAAGGGATTCGTCACCTCCGACTGGGGCGCGGTGCACGGCGTCGCCTTTATCAACGCCGGCCTGGATATGGAAATGCCCGGCGATGCCGATCACGGCCTGCCCTATTTCTTTAGCGGAAAGCCCGTGCCTCCCCCGGCACCCCGCAGAGGGGACGTTGGCGGGGGTGACATGTTTGGCGGACATATTCCTGAGGAGCCAGCTCCGCACTGGGGCGGAGGCGGCCCCGCTCCCTGGGGCTTGAAACTCGACGCGAAGAAAATGCCGGATGCGATCAAGGATGGCACTGTATCCGAAGCAGCCATCACCCGCGCCGCCGGGAGGGTCCTGTATGAAATTGTCAAATTTGGCTACATGGATGGCCAGCAGAAGCACGATGTGACCGCACAGTCTATTGAAGCCAACGCCAAGATCATGGAGAAGACCGGCGAAGAGGCCGCGGTGCTGCTGAAGAATGAGGGCGGCGCACTGCCGTTGAAAGCCGCCGAGCTTGATTCCGTGGTTCTGATCGGCCCCACCGCTCTGCAGGTTGACTCGATCGGCATTAACGGCGAGCGTTCCGTTGGCCTGCCTGGCCGGCAGGTTGGCCCACTTGAGGCTCTGAGAAAGATCTCGGGCAATGCGAATGTGAAGCTCGCGGTAGAAGACGACATGACCGGCACCACCGTTCCGGCAAGCGCGTTCAGCCACGACGGCAAGCCCGGCCTGCTGAGAACCGGCAGCGGGGAACCACAGACCGATGCTCAACTCAACTTCACCAGCAAGGGTGGGAACGCACTCGAAGCCAATTCGACGCCCACGTGGAAGGGCACACTCACCGCTCCCCACGCCGGCACGTACTGGCTCTATCTGCAGGCTCTCGGCACCAATGCAGGCGTCTCGCTTGACGGCAAGCGGCTCGCCGGGACCGGCGCCAATCAGGGTGGCGTGCATGGCGACATCCTGCAGGCCAACCAGGACAACGCCATCCCTACGGTCGACGGCCTGGACAACGTGCGCCGCGCGGTTGAACTGAGCGCCGGTCCGCACGAAATCGAGGTCAGGACCAGCCCGGACAGTTCCAGCGCCCCGGTACAGGTTCGCCTGAACTGGTACACGCCAGAGCAGCGCCAGGCCGACCACGACGCTGCTATCGCCGCCGCAAAAAGCGCCAAGACAGCGGTGGTCTTCGTCTGGACGCGCCTCCAACCCGTCTTCGGCCTGCCCGGCGACCAGGACAAGCTGGTTGAAGAGATCGCCGCCGTGAACCCCAACACGGTTGTGGTTCTCAATACCAGCCAACCCGTTTCCCTGCCCTGGGTTAACAAGGTAAAGGCCGTGCTGGAGATGTGGTGGCCGGGCGATGAAGGCGGCTGGTCCACAGCCAACCTGTTGCTGGGCAAGACCAGCCCCGCTGGACGTCTGCCGGTTACCTGGGGCAAGAAGCTTGAAGACTACGCTGCCACCGATCCAAAGCACCCTGAGCGCTCCATGAAGGGAGTGGACAACAAGACCACCTACTCGGAAGGCGTCAACGTTGGCTACCGCTGGTTCGACAAGGAAAATGTTGCGCCCCTGTTCGCTTTCGGTCACGGCCTGAGCTACGCCACATTTGAATACTCCGGCCTGAAAGTCGCAAAAACCTCTGACGGCGGCCTCGACGTCAAGGTCCGCATCAAGAACACGGGCGGCGTGGACTCAGACGAGGTGCCGCAAGTCTACATCGGGGCGCCCGGCACAATTCCCACGGGCGTCGATTTCCCGGTGCGGGCTCTGGTTGCCTTCGATCGCATTCATCTGGCCGCGGGCGAAGCCAAAACGGTAACCCTCCGCGTTGAGCCGCGCCAGTTGCAATACTGGTCCACCAAGGACGGCAAGTGGGTCGCAGCCGCGGGTAAGCGCACAGTAAGCGTCGGCGCATCTTCCCGCGACCTCCGCGTGGAACAGGCCATCGACTAAGCAGTTGCGACGCAAACAAACATCGGGAGGAGGGTCACTTCTGCTCTCGATGCCGCTCTTCTACCCTGCGCGGCGAATCTCCGTAGCATTTGTTTCAGAAGGAATCAGGGGCATTCATGCCTCTGAGAAGAGCAACATAGTGGCTGGCCATCAGGCTGGGGCTTTTCTCTCTACCAGAAATGAGAACGGCCCGGGGCTGAAGCCCTATCGCATCGGACCAGGTTTCAGGGGCATAAATGCACCTGCTCCCTCCGTTTAAATGCCCGTGCTCCCGGCGAAGACACAGATAGCAACCGTTCGCAGCACAAAACGCATTGGCCCTTCCCGAAGGAAGGGCCAATCGCGCCGCGCTCGTTGAACAGGTTAATTCACAGTGACTGTAAACGTAGCTGAGACAGTCGGGGTCACCGAGGGGGTCGTAACTGCCTGCACATTGAAGGTGTATGTGCCGGCCGAAGTCCCGGGATCGGTTTCAGTGGTCGTCGTAGTTCCGCTGCCACTTCCGCCGCAGCCACCCAGGCCAGCTAAGGCGCCTAGCGCCACCATCGCCAACAACACGCCCAGCATTTGCCGCCAGCCGCGCCGCCGCGCCGGAATTCCCAGGAACACCAGCAGGGCCAGAACCGCGCCGCCAGCAGAAGTCCAAAGGCTGTGCTTGTCGGCATTGACCCGCTTGCGATTGCGGGTCGCCTCAGTAACCGTGGTGGTACTGGACGCCGTTGTGCTCACAGAGAAGTTCAGCACCTGTGCTGCGCTGTTGGGAAGCGTCACAATCAATGTGGGCCCTCCGCCGGTGCAGTTGGGGGCATCCGTGGCCGAGTTAGCCGGAGACGAACTGGTGACCTCCGAGCAGGTTACAGTAACAGTTCCCGCAAAGCCCGCTACTGCAGACACAGTGACTGCCGCGTTAGCTGTCGTTCCAGGGGCGATGCCTCCAACCGGCGTAACCGCAATCGCAGGGGTGGTCAGACTAATTGTGGATTCTGTTACGGTCACCGGTGCGTTGCCCGAAGCCGACCCGTAGTTTCCATCTCCTGTGTACGTAGCAGTCAGTGTGTCGCTTCCGCTGCTCAGGGTGTTGGCGGGAATCGTGAAGGTGTAGCTTCCGCTCGAAGAAAGCATTTCAGACCCAGAGACGTAACCTCCACCCGACAGCGTCAAAGATCCGGTAGGCGTTGGTCCACTGCCGGTCACCGTCACCGGCACGCTGAGGCTTGCATTCGAGTTCAGCGTGCTTGAGGCAGGGGCAACTGTCACGGTTGGAGTAAGCAAGGCCGGCGCCGTCACCGTCACCGTAGCCGAACCGCTCGACGCAGCGTAGTTGGTGTCTCCGGCGTAGCTAACGGATACAGTGTCGGTTCCCGCAGTCATCGAATAACCGGGAATGGTGATGGAGTAACCGCCGCTGCTGGAAAGCGCCGACGACACAGTGTACGTGCCGGCGGTCAGTGTCACGGTTCCAGTCGGCGCTACATTCACGCTGGTCGAAGTGGTCAGCGTGCCAGTCACAGTGCCCGTGACGCCCAGGCTCTGGCTGGAAGTCACGCTGGATTGCGCCGGCGTCACGGTGACCGTAGCCGTTCCGGTCCCGACCACCGCAGGCCAGGCGTTGACCACGTTGGCTACGTTGAGCGAACCCAGGCCCGTTGCCAGGTCGAATCCGGTGCCCGCGTTGTAACCAATCTCCGTACTTGTGCCGCTGATGCCAACTCCCTTGTTTGAGTCTGAAGTTCCCTCCGTCGAGTACTTCGCGACGCAGTCGGGAGAAACCTGAATGTTTGCTCCCAAGTCACAAGGCTGGGCGATTGTTCCGGGGGAATTGAAAGTGGAGGGGCCAGCGTCAATATCGTTGAAGAAGCAAGTGCTGGAAGTGGTGACCGTCTCCGCGCTGCAACTTGAATAGCTCTGCTGGGCAGCCAGCTTATAAAGCTCAGGGTTGGCAAAGCCTTGCGCCGAGCCGGCCTTCTGGTTGATCAGCGCCATCACTGCGGCCATGGGTGGAGTTGATGCCGATGTCCCGCCAACTTCCGACGCGAACGGTTCCGCATCGGCGGAATAGGTGCATGGCTCTCCACCATTTTCTTCAACGCAGATCAGATACGCGCTCTCTGACACCATACCGTCCGCGGAGAAGAAGGAGACGTCCGGAAGGTCGCGAAAGGCATCGCTGGGAATGCCGGTCACGCCGGCTTGCCAAGTGGGCTTGAGGTAACCGCCCGAACAGCTTGCAACGGTGGTCCCGTCGCTGGTGGTACAGTTGCTCACGCCACCGCCTCCGCCAACCACATCGAGAAGGTCGACGCCGAATGGGTACTCCGAATCAAGCTGATTGATGTTATCGGCGATCAGGTTGCAGCTTTGCTCGGTGTTTTCCACTCCGGAGACGTCCAGCGCCTCGGCAAGCCCAATAAGAAGCGGCAACATAAACGGGTTGGTGCAGGTTTCATTCCATGGCATCTCGGGCACATAACCCATTGCGCTGATGGAAGCATTGCTTGCTCCCGCGGGGGCAGTATTGGACGACGCCCAGTAGGGCGTGGACGGGCAGGTCCCTCCATTGAATAGCGTCAACGGTGGGCACCAGTTGAAGTCAGTGCCGCCGACCGCTGTATTCCATGGAGTAGACGCAAGGCCGCTCACCGCGAGACCATACTCGGCCACATAAGGCGGGCCGTTTACATCCTGGCCAGCTTCGCAAGTGGTGGAACCCGAGTCTCCCGCGGCAACAAAAACGGCAATCCCTTCCGATGCAGCATCTTGCCACAGAGTATTGTATTCGGCGTTGCCCGACGTTCCGTTGAACAGCTCGCATTCGCCATAGCTTACCGACAGGATGTGGGCCGTCACATTGTTTACGATGTAACTTTCCGCGTCATACAGCGTGTCATCCGTGGAGGATTGAGAAGCCGCGGTAACCAATATGAGCTGCGCATTCTTCGCGACCGCTCCCGACCACTCCACATCCAGCGAATTCTCAATCAGGTCGTCGATGGTGCAGGTCGCGGTGGTGAGAGTCGAAGTGCAGATTCCCGGATCGTCGCCGCCGGGCAGGCTGGGGTTGGGGTGAATGATCTGGGGCGTGTTGGCCGGCAGATTGGTGGGCAAGCCGAAGAACGTGCGGAAGGTCGCGATATCGTTCTGGCTGATGTCGCTTGTTCCGGCAATGGCAATGGTCTGTCCGGTCCCGTCGATACCCTTCTTCCACAACGGAAGCACGTTGTAAATCGTGGCAAAATCGTAGGGCGATATGTCTTCCTCGGTATAGGCGGCGGTACCACCGGTGCCGCCCGATGCAGGCACATTGATGGTGAAATCCGGATGAGCCGTTCTCGCATTCGCAGAGGGCTTGGACGCGGCCGTCAGACTCTGAGTGGCCGCCATGGGGTTGGCGCGCTGCCATCCACCCGCCGCGGAGCTCAGCGCAACCTCATGGCCCATCCTGTGTTGCGGACGCGGGAAGAAGTTATGCAAAGCCTTGACACCCACCACGACAGGCGCAAGCGCTGAGGGAATCTGCGGGTCGCTCATGTTGCCGATGTGAGGCACGCCTTTGACTTCAAGGTTGTGAATTTCTGTATGGAATGAGCTCTGGACCTGGGCTGCCGTGCCGCTGAAGCGGATCGAGAGATGGTCCTTTGTCACCTCTTGGATTGAGAATCCATGTCCCGTCAGCCAGTTCGAAATGGTGGCAATATCCGTCTCGGAGGCACCGTAGTTCTCACCTACCTGCCCAGGAGTGAGCCAACGATGAAAGTTGGGAGAAGTGGAATCGTACTGGCTCGCGACAAACTTGTCGAAGGCAGCCTGCTGCGCCGCGCCACGATTCAAAACCAGAATGAGATCGGTCATGGGGAGGGTCGGATCAACCAGCCCGCGATCGTTTTTTGCGTTAGCAAACGGGTGGGTGTTGCCCTTCAACGTCGCCAGGTCGTTTTCGTCAATCCTGTTGAAGATTCTGACGGTGGGAGACGCGGTCTGGGCCGTCGCTGTTGCGCCGCTTAACAATGCAATGGGAAATGCAAGTGTCAATGCGAGGAGGGGGAGTATACGCATCGCTCTGATCATGGTTTTCCTGACATCCTTTACGGGGGTTAGACCCCCGATGAACTCAAAAGTTGCCGCTACCAAAAGAAAAACAAGCCGGATCAACACACTGGCCTTACAACAAAACGCGGGAAGCATCTACCATCCTGATTCCGCGGACTGCATGCAAACTGAGCAAAAGCGAACGCCATCTGCCTGCGGATCGCACCGCTGAACCCTGACTCTCACAGTCCGGGCTCCACTCGCCCGACAACCTCGTTAGACGAGTTCCAGCGCGGCGGGTTGACCTTGGCTGGCGATCGATGACGCCGGTTGAGCGGGCTGCGGTTCTCTGAGAGGGACGCAGCCCGCTGCTCGGATTTCGACAATCGGTTGCCCGCGCGCGTTGCCAGCTCGCAATTGCCGCCCGCTTTCGGTTACGGCTTAACAGGCAGAACGATTGGCTTGGCCAACTCGATTTTGCCATCCAGTTGGGGATCGGCCGAAGAGCGGCTGACATGCACCGTAAAGCTTCCGGCGTCGGCATGCCACGCCGCGGCTTTCTCGTCGAACCAGGTGAAGCTTCGCGCATCGAGCGGCACCACAACCTGACGGGTCTGGCCCGGATCGAGCACGACCCGGGCAAACCCTTTCAACTCCTGCGGAGGCCGCGCAACCTGCGGATGATCTTCGGCCAAGTAGACCTCGGCCACCTCTGCGCCGGCCCGATCTCCGGTGTTGGTCACATTGAAACTCACAAGGTAGGCAACCGGCGTTCCCTTGGCCTCAACCGGTTCGATCTTCAGCCCAGCATACTTGAAGCTGGTGTACGAAAGCCCGAATCCAAACGGGAACAGCGGTTTGACGCCGTTATGCTCATAGCCTCGGTAGCCCACAAACACATCGTCCTTGTAAGGAATGGTCAGTGTGCCAGCGGTTGGGTAATACCAGGCGTAGGATGGGTTGTCCTTCAGGCTGCGCTCCCAACTGATGGGCAGACGCCCGGAGGGGTTCACGTCGCCGAACAGGACCTCCGCCAGCGCTGTTCCGCCCTCCTGGCCGGGATACCAGTTCTGGAGCAGACCGGCCACCTTGTCAACCCAGCCGGCAGCATCCACGCTGCCGCCGGCGGTTACCGTCACAATCGTCTTGGGATTCGCCGCGGCAATCTTCTCGATAAGCTCCACCTGTCCCGGAGGCAGCTGGAACTCGCGGTCCGCGCCCTCGGTTTCTATATCAGCGTCGTAGCCCACAACCACAATCACCGCGTCGGCTTTCTTTGCGAGGTCGATGGCCGACTGGTTCACCAGCGTTCCTTCCTGCGCGATGCCTATCTTGATTTGCCCTTCGCCGAACTGCGGTCCGCTCAGCATTTCAAGAACTACCTTGTGAGGGCCTGGGTTGAGCGGAACAACTCTCTGTGCCAGCGCAAACTTCGGAATCTCCGAATGGTCGATCACAACCTGCTCGTCAATCTTCAGCCGGTACTGGCCCTGGTTCTCTACAAACACCACGAAGTTGCCCGGCGCGCGCGCAAAGTAGTAGCCCGTCCAGCGATCGAAGTGGGGTGATCCGCCCATGTTCATGAATGCCATCATCTGCTCGGCGGTAACGCTCTGGATCATCTCCGCCATATCCGGGTTGTCGAGCGTGTTCGTTCCCGAATTGGCCGTCATCTCGGTTCGCGTAGCCACCGGCTTGCCGGTAAACTGCGGGTTGTCGAACGTCTCCACCGTCAAGCCGGGGATGAACTTGTCCGGCGCCAGCACGAAGCCCGAGCGCATGGCCAGAACCGAAAGCTTGGGAACTCCGCGGTCATAGAGGACGGTGCCATTCAAGCCCAGCTTGTCGCTGATACCCTTCAGCGCGCTAACATCGGAGTAGGTTGGAACCATCCCGCTGCCGCCGGCTGTGGGAATGGCCGGAAAGGCGTCAGGACCGATCACGGCTATGGTCTTCACTTTGGCCGGGTCGAATGGAAGAATGTTGCCCTGGTTCTTCAACAGAACGATTCCCTCGCGCGCGCCCTGCAACGCGGCCGCGCGGCCCTGCTGGTTATAGCGGGGTATCGAATTGTCGAGCGGATCGTGCCCGATCCAGCCAAAGCGGTAGCCTTCACGGAGAATGCGGCGGATTTTGTCGTCGATCGTCGACTCCTTTACGACGCCGCTCTTTACAGCCGGCAGCAGCGTTTGCTCGTTCATATAGACCCCGAACGGCATCTCCAGGTCCATTCCGCCGTTGGCAGCGGCCACGCCGTCATGGGTTGCTGTCCAGTCCGACATCATTACGCCGTCAAAGCCCCACTGCTGCTTCGCGATCTCAGTGTTCAGGTGGGAATTGGCAGTGGCGTGCACGCCGTTGATCAGGTTGTAGGAGTCCATGATCGCTCCCACGTGGGCCTGCTTCACGGCAGCCTCAAAGGTGGGCAGATAAATCTCCCTGAGCGCCCGCTCGCTGACCACCGAGTCCTCGGTAAACCGGAAGTACTCCGAGTTGTTGGCGGCAAAGTGCTTGATGGTCGCACTGACGCCCTGCGATTGCACGCCATTTATATAGCCCACGGCGATTTGGCCGGCCAGAAATGGGTCTTCGCCAAAGTACTCGAAATTTCTGCCGTTCAACGGCGCTCGGTAAATGTTGACGCCTGGTCCGAGCAGGAAGCTTGCTCCACGGGAGCGGGCATCACGGCCAATTTGCGTGCCGACTCGCTCGGCCAGGTCGCGGTCCCAGCTCGCGGCCAGGCCGATTCCAGCCGCGTAAGCCGTGGATGGCGGAGGAATATGCGCGCCCACAGGGCCGTCGCTCATGCGGAAGGCGGGAATGCCCAGCCGCGCAATGCCGGTTGAGGCCATCATGCTGGACCCGGAGAGCATGTGAATCTTCTCTTCCAGGGTTAGCTTGGAGATGGTGTCGTTGATCTTCTTTTCGTCGTCCGCGGACTGCGCGCGGGCAACCGGCCCGGCAAACAGGGCGGCGCTAAGCAAGATGGTCAGAGAGAAAATTTTGGGCAGAGAGGAGCGGTTGAAGCTTCTCCTCTTGATTTGAGCGTGCATGTTGCCTCCTGAAAATGGAACCGGCCATTCTAGTGCAACAGGGGCAAGTCTGGCTGCGATTGCGGCGATTTCTTGACCATGTGCCGTGGAGACGCGGCCTTCGGCGTCGTAGACGCTTGGAATTTGGTGGGAACTTGGTGGGAAATTGGCATTCATGTCCCCTTTTTCCGTTCGATTGCCGTGTAACCGCTCGCTCTCACATGAAAATGTAATCGCTCGTTCTCTTTACAAGTTGTCACCGTTCGGTTACTATCTCGATGTGCAGGAGTGGAGGTGTAAAGGATGCGTATCCGAACCGCTACCGATCTAGGGGCGTTCATTCGGGAGCGCCGCACCAAGCTCGGGATGGATCAAATTGCCCTGGCCAAGAAGGCCGGCACCAGCCGGAAGTGGCTTGTGGAAGTGGAGCGAGGGAAACCTGGCGCCGAAATCGGTCTCATCTTGCGTACACTGAAGAGCCTCGAAATATCCATCGACCTGGAAGCGGACGCTTCGGTCGAAACTCCCTCGCCCGTCAAGGCGAAAGCGCCAGATATTAACAGTGTGCTTGACTCGTTGAAGAAGCGGCCAAAGAAGAAGCAGATATGACAAATCAACTAATCGCTCTGCTCGATGGCCACGAAGTCGGTACGGTTCACTACAAGAACGCCAGACTTTCGTTCGTCTATAACGATGATTGGCGAGCTGATCCCAATGCCTACCCGCTATCGCTCTCCATGCCGCTGGCCTCGGCAGAGCACGGCCATGCGCGGATCGAGGCTTTCTTATGGGGACTGCTGCCCGACAACGACCGGGTTCTTGAGAACTGGGGCAGGCGCTTTCAGGTTTCGCCGAAGAATGTCTTTCGGCTGATTGCCCATGTGGGAGAAG
>CAYWMR010000019.1:0-23661 GCA_964458965.1 uncultured Occallatibacter sp.
TCATCCTGCGCGGAGTTGGCCCCGACGGCAAGGCTGCCCAGATCGAGAAGTTTGCAACCGGACTCGATCATCCCTTCGGCATTGCCTTCTATCCCGCCGTCGATCCCAAATATGTCTATGTGGGCAACGCCACAACCGTCCAGCGCATTCCGTATCACTCGGGCGACCTGCGTGCTACCGGCGCCCCCGAAACCGTCGTCCCCGACATTCCCGGCTACGCGCAGTTAATGGGCGGCGGCCATTGGACCCGGGACGTCGTCTTCTCGAAAGATGGCCAGCACATGCTCGTCTCCGTAGGTTCCGCCTCCAACGTCGATGATCCCGACACCCATCCAGGAGAGTTTCATCGCGCCGACGTATTGGAGTTCACCCCCGAAGGCAAGTTCGTCGAGGTCTATGCCCACGGCATCCGCAACTGTGTAGGCGAAGCCATCAACCCCATAACCGGCCAGCTCTGGTGCTCCACCAACGAGCGCGACAACCTCGGCAACCACCTGGTTCCGGACTACGTGACCTCCGTCAAGGAGGGGGGCTTCTACGGCTGGCCCTGGTATTACATGGGCGGCCATCACGATCCGCGCCTTCCTGAGCCCTGCGCCAACGGAACCGGGCCCAACCTGCAGGCACCCGCCCTCACTGCCGACCAGGCAAGTAGTTGCACCAGGGTTAACATCGCGTCAAAGGTGATTACCCCTGACGTGCTCGTCCAGCCCCACATGGCCTCGCTGCAGATGACCTTTTATCCATCCGCCGGCCAGTTCCCCAGGCAGTACGACGGCGACGCCTTTGCTGCGGAGCACGGTTCCTGGAACCGCGCCAACCGCGCCGGATACGAGGTCATCCGCATCCCGATGCACAATGGAGTAGCCGACGGCAGCTATGAGGACTTCCTGACCGGGTTCGTCACCAAAGACGGCCTGGTCTGGGGCCGCCCGGTTGGCGTGACTGTCGGCAAGGACGGCAGCTTGTTCGTGACAGACGATGGTTCCCGCAGCGTCTGGCATGTGACCTACACCGGCAAGTAGCTCGTAAAGTCTCTCGCTTACTCAACCACAGAAGCTCCGCGCCCCATCCATGCGCGCTTTTCAGCGCATGGGTGGGATTAACTATAACCACGGATCCTCATAAGCCTTGAGGCCCGCCTAATTCCCCAACCCCAGCGCCGCGGCTGTGCCCGCGTCCGGCTGCGCAGCCTGCCCGTCCGCCTTCACCACCACACCAAAATTCCCCCGGTAATCCCACATCGCCCAGCCAATTCCGTCAGCCTCCAGCGCCGTCCGCACATCTTTGATCCACGCATTCCGCGATGCCGGTTCCGAATGGTCCCGGAATACTCCAAACTCATTGCAGATCAGGGGCACTCCATTCATCTTTCCCCACGCTGCCCCTTCGTCGATCAGCAACCGAATCCGGTGCCCATCCCAGTGATCGAGCCAGTAGTTCTCCATCTCATACCGGTTCGGCAGGTCTGGAACCTCCTTGACCAACTCGGCCATCGAGCTCTCCGTCGCTGGATACGGAATTCCATGCTCATACACCCACCAGGCCGCGCCCCAACCCGCGCCCTGATGGGTAAACTGGTGCGGATCGTAGAAGTGGAAGTTATAAATCACATTCCCATCCTCCAGCGGATGCAACTTCAGTAGGTCAACGATATCGGACCAGTTTCCACCGGTGGCAATGATCGTCTGCCGCGGCGCAACCTCGCGGATCGCCGCCGCGACCCGCGCCTGAATTCCCGCCCAGCGATAGGGATCGTTCACCTCCGGCTCATTCATGATCTCGAAGAACACCCGCTCCGGATCGCGCCCCGCGTAATGCGCCGCCAGCCGCCGCCAGAGCATGACGAACCGGTCCACCCCGTCGTCTGTCGTCTTCACTCGCAGCTTGTAGGCGCTCTCGGGATGCACATCAATTGTCACCGCCAGCCCATCTGCCAGCATGGTGTCTACCGCCTTGTCCAGGCGCGCAAGAAACTCCGAGTTCAGCCCGTCAGCCCCGCGAGGCCACCCCTCCAGCGGCGTCGCATCCACGCTCAATCGCACGTTGTCGAATCCCATCTTCGCTATCAGCGCAATGTCCTGGGAGTCGGTATACTTGTCCGTCCATGCCGCCGAGTAATCCCCGGCGTGTTGAGCGAACCACCCCGACGCGTTGATGCCCCGCTTCAAATGCTGGACGCGGGCAAAAGCAGTCCGTAACCCTTCGGCTCGATCCGGCGCGTCGGCTTGGGCGGCTTGATTCTGTGCGGATGCGGATACGCCAAAGGCAACAAGGGCAGCGAGCAAGATGAATCTGAAATGCACGGTGAATTCTCCCGCGATTCGAAGTTGAAAACCCACCCCAAGATACACCCACGAGCCGTTAGCCCGCTTTGCCGAGTTCCACGTCAAACAGTCACAGTACTGTGGCCGCATCGAAAGCAGGCTCCGCGTTGCAGAAATCCCCGCTGTTCTTTTCGTTCTCTCTCTTGACCACTCTCATGGCGGTCACCGCTCTGCCAGGCGCTCATGCGCAGGGCACCGCTGCAACGCCGCACCAGCCGGCCGCGCCAACCCAGCCGCCGACAAAAGTAGCGAACCCCGATGCGCTGCTGGCAAATGCAGCCAGGCTCTACTACTCCTACTCCCGCATTGGGAACGGACTCGATGGCTTCGACTGCGCTGTTCATCCCGATTGGAAGAAGATCGTCTCTGTCGCAAGCAAGGGCGCCTCCGATGCCTCAACAGAACAGCACATTCAGCTGCTCAATGGAGTCAAGCTCCAGTTGCATGCCCAGCTAATGGGCCGTTCCACCCTCGATTGGGACGAATCTTCGAATGTCGGCAAGACGCTCGACGAGGACTCCCTGACCCTGCTCACGAGCATGCACCAGGCCACCGAGCAGGCGCTTCAGGGGTTTTTGCAGTTCTGGGCGCCTTTCATGAATGGCTCGGTGGTGCCAAGCTCATCCCGGGGGCTCGAAATCACCCAGTCGGCCAGGGGATACAAGCTGGTGGCAGTGCAGGGAGATACATCGGTGACCGAACGTTTCGACCCCAAACTGGTACTTCAGGAGTTCGATGTGGCCATGAGCGGCGCGGCCATGAGTTTCTCTCCGTCCTACAAGGCAACGAAGGAAGGCCTGCTGGTCACCAGTTTCACGGCCCATATCCGGCCACCCGAGTCAGCGTCTGCCAAGAGCCAGGAAATGCACGTCTCTATCGAATACGAAACCGTAGATGGCTTTTCCATCCCGGCGCGGCTCTCGATGGATGTGGTGAATACCGGCACATTCGACTTTGTGTTTGATGGCTGCAAAGTCAACCAGGGGCCAAAGTAGCCCCTGCGCGGCACTTGTGTCCGCACGCAGCATATCCGCCACCATGGAAACTCGCCCAAACGAAAAGCGGCTCCCGGTTTGCCGGGAGCCGCTTTTCATTCCCAAAAATCCGACTAATTTCCCGCCCCGGCCTGCGGACTGCCATCCGAGCTTGCCAACTGCTCAAAGGTGTTGCGCAGATACTTGTGCGGATTCACCGGAACATTGTGGACGCGCACCTCATAGTGCAGGTGTGGGCCGGTGGCGTGCCCCGATTGGCCCACGTATCCAACCACTTCGCCGCGCGTGACATGCTGGCCCGGCAGCACGGCAATCGACGAAAGATGACCGTATACCGTCAGCACGTCGTGGCCGTGGCTCAGAACCACTTGCTTTCCGTACCCAGCGCCCATAGACTCCCCGGTCGCTTCTCCATCGGCGGCCGCGCGCACCGGCGTTCCGTACGGCGCTTCGATGTCAATGCCGGAATGGAATTTGCCTTCGCCGTTGAACGGGTCTTCCCGCTCACCAAAGCTGGAGCCAACTCTACCCTCGACCGGCCAAATGGAAGGCGCATCGGCCAGTAGCGTCCAATCGCCCACGAAACTCGGCGTAAGTCCGCCCTCGAGGGCGCGCGATACCTGCCCAGAAAGCGCCTGGGTGCGCAAATTGTAAAACTGATCGATGGAGAGCTTTACCTGTTGCGGATTTACCTCGTCGGTCATAGCCAGCGTGGTTGGTGTGGGCGCCGCTGCAGCGCTGGCGGCAGCAGCCGGATGGGCTGCGGCCAACTTGTTCTGACGCAAGCCATAGAGTGCGCTCACTTCGCTTGCCAGCGCACCCAGCGAGGCCACCTGCACATCGCGGTCGTGCGCAATCTGAGCCATCTGCTTGTAGTTCTTGCGCAGCGTCTCTCGCTCCTGCCGAACCTGGTTAAAACTCTCAGTCTTCAGCAACATGCGGGTATACGAGCCGGCCAGCCCCACAATGGTGAACGCTCCCACCAATGCAGCGGCCACAAATCCATATGCGTATTGAAGCGGAAGCGCAATCTTGCGAATCCGCCCGTCTTCATCTCGGGCTACAAAAAGTATGTAATAGCGTCTGCGCAGCATTTTCGCCTTTCATACCCGCAATGCAGGGTCGCAACTCGCCGTGTACCGCTCGAAAGCGCAAGGCATAAGGGGCTGTTCAGCCCGTAAGAAATACACACGCCGGTGATTCAGCTATCCCGGGAACGTTCGTCAAGGGTACCAAAGCGTAGCCGGTGTGGTCAACGAAATCCACAGGAAAAATCATTTTTGTTGCCTGGATGCCAACCGTGGCGCGAACCCCAGGAGCCAAATTACAGCAATTCCGCCTGCATCAATCGGCAGGCGCACAGCCCGCCGCCAGGACAGCCCGTGACTCTGCTCCCCCAGGAAGCGATTACCAAAGTTTCTTATCGGCTGTATACTCAGTGAGATGAGTCCCAGTGCAACCTAGTACCCCCGAGTCCCTATTCCCTAATCCCTGTTCCCTCGTGCCTTATTGCCCTATCCTAAGAAGATGCGATCGAGCCGGCTCGATTCCGGAACCACGCGCGTGCCAGGGGAGCTGGCCCTGCTCCGCCAGATACGCAGCCGCGCCGCCCGCGCGCCAGGCCTCAGCCTGCGCCTTGGCATTGGTGACGACTGCGCCCTGCTCCGTCCCCGCGCTGGGGAGGAACTAGCGGTCACCACGGATCTTTCCATCGCGGGGGGTCACTTCCGGCTCGACTGGCACCCGGCAGAATCCGTCGGCCACAGGGCCCTTGCTCGCGGTCTCAGCGACCTTGCCGCCATGGGAGCGCGCCCGGTGGCCGCCTTCCTGTCCCTGGGCTTGCCGCGCGAACTCACCAGTTCGACTACGAGACGCAAGACCTGGGTCCAGCGCTTCCTTGACGGCCTGCTGGCCCTGGCCGCCACTCACAAAACTCCACTTGCCGGCGGCGACCTGTCGGAATCGCCAATCCCATTTGCCGATATCGTCCTGATCGGCTCGGTTCCAAGGGGATGTGCCCTGCTTCGCTCCGGCGCCCGCTCAGGCCACCTTCTTTACGTCACCGGCTTCCTTGGCGGATCCGCCGCAGCCCTGGCCCGCCTCGCACAATTGGCAACAGCTCAACCCGCCCGCTCAAATCTTCTGCGAATCCCCAAAAAGCTGGAAACAGTGCTCGCACCGCAACTCTACCCCCAGCCGCGCATCGCCCAGGGTTTAATGCTGCAGCGCCGCCGCATGGCATCGGCCGCCATCGACCTCAGCGACGGACTATCCACTGACCTCACACACATTTGCGAGGAGTCCGGCGTATCCGCCGAGGTCGATGCCGCTCTTCTTCCCATCCACCCCGCCGCCAACCTGGCCCAGGCCCTCAACGGCGGCGAAGACTACGAACTGCTCTTCACCGCCCCGCCAACCGTCCGCGTTCCGCGGACCATCGCCGGCGTCAGAGTCACAAGAATCGGCCGCATCGTCCAGGCTCGCCGCAACTACCCCGCCGTTACCCTCATCACCCCGCAGGGCCGCCAGCTGCTCCAGCCCCAGGGCTGGCAGCATTTCTCATAGAACCGAGCGCGCCGAGTCAGAATCCACTACCTGGCACGCTAACCGCCGGCCCAGAGTAGTGGACATGCACCAGCCGCCAGCCCTTGTCCGGAAACTTGATATACACCTGGCTTTCGCGACCCGTCGTATGCACCGGCGCTCCATTGCTGCGAAAGGTCGCCACAAAGTCCCAATCGTATTCCGCCACCGCCGCATCGCCGTACACATGAATGTTTATGTCGCCTACATTCTTCAGTGTGCGCTTGGAGAATGTCTGGCCCATCAGCTTCCCGTAAACCTCATCGGCAATCTGATTCCACCCCCGTTCGTGCCCCGTCGGCTCGATGAACGTCACGTCCGGTGTCGGCGACCAAACCGTGGCTCCAAGCTTGGTGTCGGCTTCGTCGATTGACATCATGTAACGGTCCACCTGGGCTCGTATTTCCTTCCTCGCATCAGACTGGCCGCCCATCGCGTGATCCTGCGCAACCGCCGCGCGCCCTAATGCCGCCAAGCTCAAAACGATCATCATTACCGCGTAGATCGACCTGCGTATCATCCTGCGCTCCTAATCTGAATCGTGAAGTGCGACTGAGGAAGTGAGGAAGGGCCCCGGCATTCATAGCAGCCGCAGTTCCGGAAAATCCTGCCGATAGCGAGTTGCATCCAGTGTCAACAATCGCTCCGCCTGCATGAGCGCGTGCGCGCCGATCAGAAAATCGGTCAACACCCGCCGTGGGCCTTCTCCCGTGGCCTTCCTGCGTCGAGCAGCGTAACGGGCAAAGCGAAGCCCTGCTTCGGTCCAGATTGTTTCTTCCAGCTTGTAATCGATCACAATGCCGGACGCATCAAGGAACGAGCGGACATCGCCTGCTGTAACGTTTGGATGGGCGTGCAATTCGGAGAATGCAAATGGAGAAATAAGTAGAGCTCCCTCTTGTTTTGCCTTTCCCAACTGTTCGACAACCTGCTCCGCAGTCGGCTCCAGCGACCAAATTGACGAGATGATATTCGCGTCGATCGCCGTCCTCACTTTTTGCCTTCTTCGACGTTCTTCACTACCGACGGATCATCGTCGCGAAGCTCGCGATAGTAGGCAATGATCTCTTCACGAGACGAAAAAGCGGGAAACGCCCCAAGGTACGCGGTAAACGGATTCTCTTCCGTCCGAGCCGGCCGAAGAACCGTGCGCCCATCTTCATAGACAAACTCCACCCGATCCCCTTGCTTGAGGCCCAGCCGGTGCCGAACCTCAACCGGAACGGTGATTTGCCCTTTACTGCTGATCGTGCTCGTAGCAGACATCTTTACACTTTCTCCTTTACGTAAAGATAGCATTCTTTACCTTTTCTCCAACAACGATTCGTTGATTTCTTTTCCCCATTACCATCTAAAATCATTACTGTCATGACCAAGCCCGCCCCCCGCGTCCGCTTTGCCCCCTCGCCCACCGGGCTGCTGCACGTGGGCAACGCGCGAACCGCCCTCTACAACTGGCTCTTCGCCCGCCGCACCAAAGGCGACTTCATCCTCCGCATCGAAGACACCGATCTTGAACGATCGGAAGCCCGGTACGAGACCCAGCTTATCGAAGACCTTCGCTGGCTCGGCCTTGACTGGGACGAGGGTCCAGGCGCCCTCGGCGCTCCAGACAAAGGCAACCGCGGACCCTATCGCCAATCCGAGCGTCTCGCCATCTACGCCCAGCACACGGAACGCCTCCTCGCTGAAGGCAAAGCCTATCGCTGCTTCTGCACCGCCGAGGAACTGGAAGCCGAGCGTGCCCAGGCCGCAGCCGCCAACCGGACGCAAATCTACTCCGGCCGCTGCCGTTCGCTCTCGCCTGGCGCAGTCGCCCAAAACCTGGCCGAGGGCAAGCCCTATGCTGTTCGCCTCAGAATCGAAGACAATCCTCTCCGCTTCCACGATCTGGTGCGCGGCCCGGTCGAGTTTGCCGCCGACACCGTCAGCGACCCTGTACTGGTTCGCAGCGCCAGCGGCGTCTCCGCCGGCATTCCCGTCTATAACTACGTGGTCACCATCGACGACGCCCTCATGGCCATCACCCACGTCATCCGCGGCGACGACCACATCTCCAATACCCCAAAACAGGTCGCCATCTACCAGGCCTTCGGTTGGCCCGTCCCCGAGTTTGTCCACCTTTCCACCATCCTCGGATCAGATCGCGAGCGCCTCTCCAAGCGTCACGGGGCAACGTCTATTTCCACCTTCCGCGAGCTTGGCTACCTGCCCGAAGCTCTCGTGAACTACCTTGCGCTGCTCGGCTGGGGGGCTGAAGACGGCAAGACCGAGACCTTCACCCTCGCCCAGCTAACCCGCGCCTTCTCGCTCGAACGCGTCACACCATCCCCGGCCGTCTTTGACTTCGACAAGCTCAACTGGCTCAATCGCCATTACCTGAAGCAAGCCGATCCCGAACGCATTGCGGAGTTGGCCGCGGACTACTTTTGCGAAGCAAGGCCGGACATTTTTCCGCTCTGGCTATCTGACGAGGCGCTGGAGACCGCGCTCGAGTGGAATGCCGCCAAGCTGGAGCCCCACATTCCCCTGGAGATGCTCACCGATGAAACCATAGCCCGCAGAAAGGCCTGGTTCAAGAACCTGATTGCCCTGTTCCTGCCCGCCGCCGACACGCTCGCTCAGCTCCCTGCCAAAGCCGCTTCCATCTTCGGCTTCGACATCGCCGCCGCTCGCGCCAACCCGGAAAACGCCGTCATCCTGGCCGCCGACCCCACGCGAACCGTCCTCGGCGAACTGGCCCACCGCGTCCGCGCGCATAACGACATCGTAACCCCCGAGGATTTCAATTTCTGGATGAACGACATCAAGGATGCCACTGGAATCAAGGGCAAGGAACTCTACCATCCTGTTCGCATCGCCCTCACCGGCGCTCACTCCGGTCGCGAGTTTGACAAGGTCCTCCCGCTCATTGAGGAAGGCGCCGCTCTCGGCCTCGGGATTCCAAATGTACGCACCCGCATCGAGCAGTTTGTAGGAGTCTAACGGCCCGTGAACGATATCTTCTGGATCAAGGGAGATCCCCCGGCTCCGCTGGCTGTCGTGCTTCGCCCGCGAAACGCCCGGACCATCGAGGACGATCTCCTCAGAATGAAGCGCGCCGGAATCCAGATCCTGGTTTCCTTGCTGGAGCGCGACGAAGCGGATTTCCTCGGCATCGGGGATGAGCGTTTTGAGGCCATGCACCTGGGCATCCATTTCCTCTCGTTCCCCATTCCCGATACCACAGTTCCCTCTGACAAATCAGCCTTCCGCGCCTTTGTCGCCGACCTTGCAAACCGCCTCCGCGCCGGCCAGAAGATCGGCGTCCACTGCCGCGCCAGCATCGGGCGAGCGACGGTCACCACAGCCTGCACGCTGATCCATCTCGGCTGGGAGCCTGCCGCCGCGCTCGCAGCCGTTGCGGAGGCGCGCGGCTGCACCGTGCCCGACACGCAGGAACAGGAAGACTGGATCCTCCACTACAAGGCAACGCCGTGACCACCCCAACAGTGGATCTGAGCTTTCCTCACAACTGGCATGCCTCCATCCTCGCTGCGCGCCCCATCATCTTGCCCTCCCGCCACTTCGTCTACCCCGCGCAGGCCGAAGAAGTCGAGCGCGGAGCATTAGAAGTTCTCATCAGGCCAAGTAACCCGGGTGCCCCGGGTCTCGATTCTGAGACCCGGGATACTACATCGCCCCAACCTCATGAGTTCCTGGCCACCTGCGCCCTCGGCTTTCGCGACCCCGCCGTCCCCACCGGCCTCTGGTCCACTCCCAACCCAGACGAAATCTGCGCTGTCTGCGGCGGTTACGCCTACGTGATCTCGACCACGCAGCCCACCCGCTTCACCATGATTGCCTTCCGGCCGGTACTCGAAGTCCGCCCACTTGCCCAGCAGGGTTTGCTCTTGTTCGTCGGCCATCACGCCATCCTGGCCTGGGGACAAAACGGCCAAGCCTGGCAATCGGAAAAGCTATCCTCTGAAGGCATCACCATCACTTCGGTCGGCGACCATACGCTCCACGGCCAGGGCTGGGATCTGATGACTGACAAGGAAACCCCGTTCACCCTCGACCTGAAATCGGGCCGCGGCGTCTGACTCGCCTGCCGGCATTTTCCCGTTGAATCCCCAGCCATAAGCGCCTACATTGCTCAATAGGATGAACACCGACCGCCGCACCTTCCTCCGCCGGACCGCCACACTCGCCGGCGCATTCTCTGCCAATAGCCTCTTCCATCAAGCCCATGCCGCCAGTTGGCAAGCCGCGTCACGCCACATCGCCCACCTGAACGCCGAAGAAGTCGCCCAGAACGAAGACTTCTGGAGCGTCATCCAGCGCTCCTATTCCGTCAACCCCGACATCGTGAACCTCAACAATGGCGGCGTTTCTCCATCGCCCATCGTCGTCCAGCAGGCGGTCGAGCGTTATAACCAGCTTGCCAACGAGGGCCCGTCCTATTACATGTGGCAGATACTCGACCAGGGCCGCGAGCCGCTGCGCCAGAAACTCGCCCGCCTGGCCGGCGCGCAACCGGGAGAAATCGCCATCAACCGCAACTCCACTGAGGCGCTGAACACCATCATCTACGGCCTGCCCCTCAAGGCCGGCGACGAAGTGATAGGCACAAAGCAGGATTACCCCAACATGATCCAGGCCTATCGCCAGCGTGCCGAGCGGGACGGTATTGTCTACAAGCAAATCAGCTTCGATTTCCCCATCGAAGACGACGCAGTGATCGTCAAAGCCTACGAAGAAGCTATAACTCCTCGCACCCGTTTAATCCATGTAACTCACATGGTCAACTGGGTCGGCCAAACCATGCCCGTGGCTAAAATCGCCGAGATGGCTCACGCCCATAACATCGAAGTTATCGCCGACGGCGCGCATTCTTTCGGCCTTCTCGACTTCAGAATCCCCGACCTCCAATGCGATTACTTCGGAACCAGCCTGCACAAGTTTCTCTCCGCTCCCATAGGAACCGGCATGATGTGGGTCAAGGCCGACCACATCGAGAAGCTTTGGCCGCTCACCTGCAACTCCACGCCCCACAGCGGGGACATTCGCAAGTTTGAAACCCTGGGCACGCGCAGCTTTCCCATTGAGCAGGGCATAGGAGAAGCCATCAATTTCCATGAAGGCATCGGCAGCAAGCGCAAGGAGCAGCGCATCGGCTATCTGAAGAACTATTGGGCCACTCGCGTGCAGTCCATCCCCAAAGTCAAGCTCCACACCTCGCTCAATCTCAATTACTCCTGTGCCATCTGCGGAGTAAGTATTGATGGCATGACACCGGCCCAGCTATCCTCGGCCCTGTTCGATCAATACAAAATCCACACCGTCGGCATCGTCTGGGAGAACATTAGTTGCGTTCGAGTAACTCCCCATGTCTACACAACCCTCCCCGACCTCGACAAGTTAGTCGGCGCCATGGGCGATCTGGCCGCGAAAGCGTAAGCCGGTTTTCTCAACTCGCTTCAAAGAAAAAAGGAGATGCACGTGACGCGACTGATCCTTGCAGCCCTTAGCCTTGCATTCCTTGCGCCGCCTCCCGCGCCCGAGTACTCGATTCAAGCCATTCGCTACGCCACATCGCCCGGCGTCGCAGTCTCCGACCTCGTCGTAGGCGGCCCCAAAGATCAAAGGGTAGACATCGCGATGGTGGTCTGGCTCATTCGTGGTGCGGGACGCACCATCTTGTTCGACAGCGGATTCCATCGCGACACATTTACAAAATACTTTCCCATGCAGGACTATCTCCGCCCCGACCTCGCCGTGAAGACCGCGGGCGTCGATCCCGATCAGGTCACTGACATCGTCATCAGCCACGCGCACTGGGACCACATGGGCGGCATCGACCTCTTTCCCAAAGCGCAAGTCTGGATACAAAATGATGAGTATCGCTACTACACCATGAATGCGTGGCAGCCCGGTGGAAACCACGGCGGCATCGACCCGGAAGACGTCAAGGAGTTAGTCCAACTGAACACTGCAGGCCGCGTGCACCTGGTCGAGGGCGATAACATTGAGATCTTTCCCGGCATTCGCGCGTACACCGGCTCACGCCACACTTATGCCTCGCAGTATCTCCGCGTCGAGGGAAATCCAACCTACGTGCTGGCTTCCGATAATGCCTATTTCTATCTCAATCTGTCGTCGCACCTGGCCAGCGCCACCTTCAGCGAAGCCGATCAGGCCAATAACATCGCCCAGCAATCGCGCATGATCCAGTTAGCCGGGTCACCAGACCGCGTAGTCCCCGGCCACGACATTCTTCAATTCCAGAAGTTTTCAAGCGTGGGCCGTGTAGCCACGATCAAATGACGCGGCGATGCCTAAATAGGCTAACCAATGTCTCGAAGAGAGACATGAGTGACCCTTTGCTCGACGGTGATCCGCCCGGAATCCTGGAAATTGCCTTCGTGACGCCCGAATTGGGCCTCGGCGGTTTGGCGCCGACTGACCTCGTATACGAGTCCGAAGGACTGAATCCCTTTTTTCAGGACAGTTCTAATTCGAATGTCAGAATGCGAGATCCACCATCAGCTCTTATGGACGACCTCGAACGAATAACCATCCGGGTCGAATACATCTGCCGCATAGTATCCCGGATAGTATTCAAGTCGTGCACGCGGCGAAATATTATCCCTCGCGCCAGCGGAGATGGCTGCCTTGTAGAATTCATCCACCTTGCCATTGCTTTCGGCCATGAACCCCCAGTGAATAACCGCTGGATCGGGCTTACCTTGCTGGAGCCAAAAGAACGCCTGCTTGCCATCCCCGAATCCCCACAGATCGGGATGGCCGCCTTCGCCCTTGTAGGGTAAGAAAAACCTGATATTCAGAGGCTTCAAGGCCGCCTCATAGAACGCCAATGAACGTTCCACATCGCTGACGGCCAGAATCATGAAACCGAGCATTGTCTTCTCCTGTTAGTTCACGAGTGCTTCAACGGCCATATCGCCATTGGATACAGAATAGATCGCAAGCCCGGGTCGCGACATCACTGAGGCGCGGGTGATTGCCTACCCCGCCGCCCGCTCCCGCACCGGCAGCATCGTCTCATAGGCCGCGTAAACCCCTTCAAACACCGAGTCCCAGCTCATCGTCAGCGCATACTCCCGCGCCGCCAGCCGCATCTCGGCATGTTTCACCGGATCGCCCAGCACCCCCGCCACCGCCGCGGCAAAATCCTCGTCGTCCACAATCCGCCCTGTCACGCCGTCGCGCACAATCGTCTTTGGACCGCCGTCGGGAGTCACAATCGCCGGTACGCCGCTGGCCAGCGCCTCCAGCACTACATTCCCAAACGTGTCGGTATGCGATGGAAACACCAGCAGATCCATATTCGCGTAAGCCGTCGAAAGCTCTTCGCCCTTCAGCACCCCCGGAATCTCGGCGCGCGGCATCCGCTCGCGCAGCCAGCCTTCCTCAGCGCCGTGCCCCACAATCAGGAACCGGAAGCTCTTGTGCCCCATCCGCTCCAGTTCCTCCTGCACCTCAGCCAGCAGCGCTACATTTTTCTCAATCGAAAGCCGCCCCACAAACCCCAGCACATGATCGCGATCGCCCGCGTCGCGCCTGCGCTTCCCAGGATGAAACAGCTCCGCGTCCACCCCGCGAGGCATCAGGTAGCACTTGCGGCCCGTCGTCCGTTCCAGCAGCGCGCAAAGCTCCGGGTTGGGAGCAAACAACACCCGCGCCACGGAGTAGAACCTGGCCGCCGCCGCCATGGTCAGGTCCTCGATCTTCTGCCCCGTGGCGGCCGATTGCCGCTTGGGCAGCAGCCGCAGAAACCAACTGGACCGGCGCGCAAGATACTCATGCACGTTGGTGTGCCAACTCGCCGCAAGCGGAAGCCCAAGATGGTGCGCCAGTCCCGCGCCCAGCATTCCCACCTCGCTGGGTCCGGTAATGTGGATCAGATCCGGCTTGAACCGCTCCAGAACCTCGCCGATCAATGGAATGTGCCGCAAAAAGGCCGGATCGAATCGAAGGTCCTTCTCCAGCGCAAACGAGAGAAAGCCCCGTGGAAGCTCAAGCGTCCACACATTGTCTTCCTCTAGAATGGCCTGGGTGCGGTCACCGGCCCGCACGCACAGAAATGGCAGGTTTCGCCGCCGCGCAAAAGCCTCAAAATGGCGGCTGGTATGCGCAACCCCGTTCACTTCATGGAACGAGTCGGGAAAGTAAGCTACGCGCGGCATTCCTGCATTCATTGCTTGAACCGGAATCCTAACCGGGATCGCCCGTAGTTAGCGGACAAGGCTAAAACTCTTGTTAACACCGCTAACTCCGCTGCTATCCTGCCTAACCGTCGTGCTCGCCCAGCGCCAGCCGCAACTGGTGCGCTTCGCTCCAGGCCATGCGCAAGCCGCCGGAAACCAGGCCCCGGCCCATGAGCTGCACCAATCCCACTCCAAGGCGCATTACAAACGGCGCTGTTCCATTGGGCCAAAGTTCACTCAGAGGCCGCGACACACCATCCCGGTCGGGATGATACACGCGCTCGTCCCACGTCCGAGAACCTTGCGGAAAGTCAGGATAGAATCGCACCGCGTCAATTGCCGACTGCAGAATACGATGCTTCCACGGCTCGGCATACTGCGGCATGAAGAGCATATCGCTCTTCTTCTCCCGGCGGATCTCGTGCACAAACTCTGTAAAGCTGGTCGCGTTGGTCAAATTTATGTTCGCGTTCGCCTCCACGCCGTGACGGTCGCCGCCGCTGATCAGCAGCATGTTCCAGCGCTCAGCCAGCCGCCGGGTAGCCCGGTTTTCATCCCAGTGGCGCAGCCCGTTCAACTCCAACGCATGCAGAAAGTTCCCGTTCTTCTGCAGAAACTCGTTCACCAGAAATTGATGCTTCTCCGCGCCCACCAGGTATAGATCCCACATCGGGTGGTTGAAGATGACCAGCACATTCGGCTCCGCGTTCAGCGCGCTCAATATCTCGGTAAGCCGCGCGTCGCTTGGATTGGCGGTAAAATCCGACAAAGTCTGCATCCATTCGGGGGCCTTGGCGCTGGGCAAGTTGTGAATCCCCAGGTGAAACGACTGCACGCCGTATGGCGCGCTCCACTCCACTGAAACAGGAATCTGCCGCGCGCTTGGAACCGTCCGCAGCAGCATGGGAGCCTTGATGTTGTCGTGATCCGTGATGGAGACCATTGGGGCAAGGTCCAGTTTCTCAATCTGGCCGCTCTCCAGATCAAATGCCAGCTTCGGTGTCATCGGAGGTGTCCAATAAGCCTTCGCATAGTTCACCGGCGTCCCGTGATTGCCTTCCGATCGACGCTCCATCCGCGAAAGCAGTGGACGCATGAGCGGGTATTGGTTGCCAAAATTCGCCAGAAAATCAAGCGTCTCCTCGGATTGGTTGGTGTGACCATGCAGCGAAACACCCGACCGGAAACCCTTGGTTGCGTTTTGGTCGCGCCATAGGTACGAGATGGTCGAATTGGCCATGCCTGCTCCTCCTCCGCGATCGTTCCGGAATTTCTGCATCCAGTATCCCCCGCGATCCATAAATGTGCGGTTAAGATGGTGCAAATACACCTTCAATTCAGGAAGGAATCAACAGAGTTACCGGGAACACCCTGTAAAATCAGAGCAATTCTGGACACATTTCCTGAGAAACCCCTAAAAAATCCGCGCAAAGTTGCGCTTCCACCGGGCTGCCCTGAAGCTCACTCGACGAACCGCCATGGGAATTGGCGTAAGTTAAGTCTAACAGAATCAATCCAGTTGCGTGTTAAATTTTGGCACGGCGTATCCTCCATACATGCGAAAGCTGTTTGCTGTGCTTTGCCTTTGGTCTTCATGTTCAGTCACGCTGGCGCTGCCCGGCCCCACCGTCACAAAAGCATACGCGGACAACAAGGGGCTGGTTCACATCGTCACCGCCGACGGGCGCGACCACACCATTTCGCCGGAGAAGGGCCAGGATGGGATCGGCAACATCAAGGTCGCTCCGGACGGAGTAACCGTCGGCTGGCTCGTCAACAGTCGCACCTGTTGCGTGTCGTACGCCGTCCCGCTTGAATTGGCCCTGTGGCAAGCTGGCCAAATTATCCAACGAGTCCATCCAACGATGGCCATCTGGGCTTGGGGCTTTGTCAAAAACGGACAAAAAATCGCCTACCGAAATAGTCCTTTGCATGGAGGTTGGTCCGGTGAGTGTGTGTTGACGGACATTGCCAGCGGAAAAGTGTTGGCCACTTGGGACCACCCGGTTGATGAAAATGGAAATGATGTTGACGAGAAGAATGCTGACGAAATCGAGGCAGAACCCGATTGGGCAAAACAGATCCCGGACCCAGTTAACTTGTCTCGCGACGGGGCCGCGCCGACGAAGACAACTCCACAATCGAAACAGTAGCGCCCGTTTGGTTCCTCAGCCCTACTTGCTCGTCCGGGCCATCTCCGGCCCCAGAAAATCCTCGATTGACCCTTCCATCAGGTCTTCAACCGGCGCCTCAGGCTGGCTCTCCGTTTGCCTTTCCGCCGCCTCAGCAGCCAGGTAGTTCTCCGTCAGCCCATGCCGCAGCAGTTCGAACGCCTGCTCCGGCGTGTCCGCATACTGAAACAGCTCAATGTCCTTGGGAGAAATCGCCCCCGTATCCACCAGCGCGTCCAGATCGAATACCTTCTTCCAATATTCCGAGCCGTAGATGACCACGGTGATCTTCTTCGCAAGCTTCTGCGTCTGCGCCAAAGTCAGAATCTCGAACATCTCATCCAGCGTTCCGAACCCGCCAGGAAACACCACCAGCGCCTTGGAAAGGTAAGCGAACCACAGCTTGCGCATGAAAAAGTAATGGAATTCGAAGTTCAGATCCGGCGTTATGTAAGGATTCGGCGACTGCTCGAACGGGAGCCGGATATTCAATCCAATCGTCTTCCCGCCCGCCTCCCAGGCTCCCCGGTTGGCCGCCTCCATAATGCCCGGCCCGCCCCCTGAGGTCACCACAAACCGGCTCCGCTCCGACGGAATCTTCTTGGCCCAAAGCGTCAGCATCCCGGCCAGCCGTCGCGCATCCTCGTAATAGCGGGCCATTTCCACCGCCGCCACCGCCCGCTTCCGCTGCAAATCCGTCGCCGTGCCTTCCACAATCTGGGGAACGCTGGCTGGCTGCTCATGGCTCGGCGCCGGCTGGCTCGATCCGGTGTTATCAAGCAGTTCAAGCTCATGTTCGGCCTCCGCCTTGCCTCGGAATCGCGCCGACCCGAAAAATACCACCGTATCCTGTATCTTCTCCCGCCGGAATCGCGCCAACGGCTCCAGATACTCCGCCACAATCCTCATTGGGCGCCCGTCGGCGCCGTTCAGGAATTCCGGGTTTTCATAAGCCAGTGGAGCTTTCTTCAACGCCGGCGGAACTCCGCTCGCCGGGGCAGCTGATCCCTGATCCCTGACCCCTGACCCCTGATCTCTGTTCCCTATTCCCTCGTTCATCACCAATCCCTATCACGGGCCGCGTCCTGAAACGCAATCCATAAATTCAAGAGCCCCAATCCCGAAACGATGCCCCGCACCACGCCATTCGCGGCATAGATCGAGAGCGTGGGAAACTGCAAAAATAATGGGTTCTCATCCCAGAACCCCCGGGACATCGGCTGAAAAATCGGCAACCTTGCTGACCAAGGCAGATAGCAAACCACCAGCCCGATATACATCCGCAGAATTACCCTTAGGAAAAGCTCGGCCCGCTCCAGCCACCGCGGAATCCGCTGCGGCCCGGCCTTCGGCGGCATTGCCTTCTTCTCCGCCTCCGCGACCGCCATGTGCCGATCTCCAGCGCCCGACCCATTCGCCAGCCCGGGGGCTGATCCCGTCCCTGCTCCCGGAACCAGGGTATTTTCCAGCTCAGGCAGCGGAGCCGGGCTCGCGGGCAACGGGGGCGATATCGATTCCGGCAGCTGAGACATTCTTTGGTTTCGCACCAGGCTCCCGAGTCCCGCCGCGTCGCTCGCTTTCGGCGCAGACCGGCAACTCCCGGCTTGGGCTCAGGTGCACCGTAATGCAACGGTATCACAGCAGAGGCCCGGTACCGGCTCCAGCGCTCGCCGTCCGGCTATCGCCCCAGGTAAACCCGGTACTGCGTCTCCAGAACTCCGGATGCGCGAGCCAGCGCCAGTTTGGACAGGTTGTACCGATAAAGGCTCTCAACAAGATTGCTCTCGGCAGCAGCCAGCGTGGCTTGCGCGGTAACTAGCGGCAGGTTGTCGTCCACGCCCGCGTCCACTCGGTCGGTCTCGTCGCTCAATGCGCGGGTCGCCAGGTCCACATTCGAGCGGGCCACCTGAACCAGCTTCAAGGATGAGTCCACATCCAGCAGCGCCGACCGTACCTGCTGGTCGATGTGGCTGCGCAAGTCATCCAATTGGGCGTCCACCGCCGATAGCTCGGCCTGTGCCGATTCCGAATCGCCGCGCAGTTTGCCCTCGCGGAAAAGCGGAACGCTCAGCGTGCCGACTGCTGCAAACGTTCCGTGCGTCCCCACAGTGGTTACGTCGCTCACGCCGTAGTAGCCATTGAAGCTCAGAGTCGGCAGCCGCTGGCTACGGTACGCAGCGTGGATCGCTTTGTATTCCACTTGCTGGTTCTGCAGGTTCTGGTAGTCTTGCCGATTCCTATAGGCAGTCGCGCGAACTTCTTCCGGAGTCCCCGCAGCCAGTTCGCTGTAAGGCGCCTGGTCGGTAAGCTCAATCTTTTGCCCCGGATCGATGCCGATCTCGCGCTTCAGCAGGATGACGGTTTTCTCCAGCGCATTCTCGGCCGCAATCAGGGCCTGTTGCTGCGACTGGAGTTCAACCCGTGCTCGCAGCTCGTCCAGATTCGACGCTGTGCCGGCTTCGTGCTCCGCCTGCGCATGGCGCAACAGCACCTGGTCCTCTTGCTCAAGCGCTTTGGCATTATCCACTTCGCTGGCCTCGGCAATGGCGTGCAGATAGGCGGTGGCCACCTGCTGCACAACCTCGCCGCGGGCACTCATCTTGGCAAAATAAGCCGACCGCTCCGCCGCTCCCGCAGCTTTCCAGCCCGCGATGACCGGCCCGGAAAACAACGTCTGGCTTAGGTGAATCTGGCCCTCAGTCAGCGTGTCGCGCGTGATCTCGGAGAATCCCGGCGGCAACTTACCGCCCGGAAAAAGTTTGGCAAACTTGCCGATCACGCCCGGCCCAAAGCCCTGCGCAGCCAGATTGTGCTGGTAAACGCCGGTGTCGCCGGTCAGCGTGATGGTAGGCAGAAACTCCTGCAGCGCCTCGTTCTTTTCTCCCCGATAGATCTTTTCGCCGCTCTCGGCCTCCTTCAGGCCAAGGTTGTTCTTCAGCCCGCGACTGATTGCCTCGTCCAGCGAAAGCTTCACAATTTCGCCGCTCGCCGGACTCAAGGTAACGCTGCCGAAAAATGGATTCGACGCGGAGCTCGGGTTCGCGGACTGCGCAAGCACGCACGACGGCATCGCGGCCAGCACCGCAAGAAAGGCCGGGATTCCCACCCGCACAAAGACCAATTGTCGCGCTCGATCCACTGCCATCATTCTCTCAGATGAGCCAACCGGCTGAAGAGATTCTGGGATGCAGGTTGAAAAGCCGGGTCGCATTGAGTGGTTCACTATCCCTCCCCCGCGGATCACGCTAAGATGGCTATCCACAGACAGTGTGTTGGCTTGGTCGCGCAACCATATCGACTTTGGTCCTGCTGAACGGGCGGAAAGTGCAATGTCAACAAATGCATTCGCTCTACTGAAAGCTTGGTTGGAGCAACTCTGGATTGAAACCCGACCGGGCGGACCTTTACCACCGCCCTTTGCGCTGCAACCTAAATAGGGCACTTCAATTCTGAAACCCGGGTCTGAGGACACCCTCAGCGCCTACCCTCAGTTCGGAACTTAGCCAACGTAGCCAAGTTGTGTTAGAGTAGTCCCATGCGCACAGCCAACATCGGCACCCTCAAGAACCAGCTCAGTGCCTACCTTCGATTCGTCCGCAACGGCGAAGAGGTGATCGTATGCGACCGCAACGTTCCGGTCGCGCGGATTCTTCCGCTTGTGGGCGACGCATCGCTCACCTCCATCAAAGTAGGCCTCACGGAGGTGGAAACTCGCCTCGCCAGCACCAGGAAGATCAGACCTCCCAAGGAAGAAATGGACTGGGAGGCTTTCTGGGCTTTGCCCCGCCCGACTGTCTCGGATGAGGCTGTGCGAGAAGCGATCGAGTGGGCGAAGGGCGACGGATAAATGGACGAGGCCTTCTGGGACTCGAGTGCGTTGGTGCCCATTTGTGTTCAGCAGCCGGCAACCCCTTCGGCGCTCGCGCTCAGCGCCCAATACGAGATGGCGGTCTGGTGGTCGGCCCCTGTTGAGATGCGGGCCGCCTTTGCACGTCTGCTTAGAATGGGCCAGCTAGACCAAGGCGGACACTCACATGCTTTGGTAGCGCTCGATCGCTTGCGCTCAACCTGGTGGGAAGTGGAGCCCGACGAGCCACTGCGCCTGCAGGCCGAAGGACTTGTCGATCGCTTCCCGTTGAAAGCCGCTGACGCCCAGCAGCTTGCCGCTGCCCTGGCCTGGTGCCTGGGGAAACCTGACGGACGAGCGTTCCTCTCCCGCGATAAACAGCTTCTCGTTGCCGCACGCCAGCTCGGCTTTCTAACTGTGTCGGTTTAGGAGCGGCCTTGGCCTGATTGGAAAAAGACCTCCTTTGCCTCCATATTTAGATTCTCTGCCGCATCCAGCGGCCGCGGCGGAACAGCACAATGCTGGCGACAGCAATGGCGCATTCCGCGATGACGATGGAGAGGAATGCGCCCTCGGAGCGAAGATGCAGGCCGACCGCCAGGCCCCAGGCCAGCGGCAGTTCCAAAATCCAGAAACCGAAGAAGTTTACGATGGTCGGGGTAAGGGTGTCGCCTGCACCGTTAAAGGCTTGCAGCATCACCATGGCGTAGGCGTAGCCGACATTGCCGCAACTGAGGGTGCGCAACGCCATCGCAGCAATGGGAACCACTGCCGGGTCGTCCACAAAGATGCGGACGATGTCGGCGGCAAAGGCAAAGAAGAAGACGCCGATGGTTCCCAGAAACAGCATGTTGTAAAGGCCCGTGCGCCAAACTGCCTGCGCAGCGCGCTCGGGCTTCCGCGCGCCAAGATTCTGGCCCACGAGAGTGGCAGCGGCATTGCTGAGCCCCCATGCGGGAAGGATAAAAAAGACGACGATGCGGATGGAGACGGTGTAGCCCGCAACCGCCGCCGAACCAAACAAAGAGATGATCCGCACCAGCCCGATCCAGCTTGCGTTGGCGATGGCGAACTGGAGCATGCCGGTCACGGAGACGCGCAACAGGCGGACCATGACCCGGAGATTCAGGCGAAGATGGCGCGTCAGGACTCGGATGCGCTCAGTGCCTTTGAGCAGGCGATAAAACTGGTAAAGCACCCCGATGCTGCGCCCGGTAAAGGTGGCCAGAGCCGCGCCTGTCACGCCCATGTGGGGAAAGGTCCGAGGCCGAAGATGAGGCAGGGATCGAGAATCAGGTTGATGATGTTCGATACCCACAGCAGGCGCATGGCGATGGCCGCGTCTCCTGCGCCACGAAAGATAGCGTTGTTCAGGAACAGCATGATGATGGCTCCGCAGCCGCCCAGCGCAATGCGCGCATAGCCCGAACCACTCGCTACTATTGCCGGTGATGCGCCCATAAGCTGAAGCAGTTTCGGCGCGAAGATGCCGGCAGGAATGCCGATGCCGAGCGAGATGAACAGGCCAAGTACAATCGCCTGCACCCCGGCGATGGCGGCATCATCGGGGTCCTTCTCTCCGATGCGCCGGGCCACCATGGCGCCAGTGGACATGGAGACGCCGAGGCCGATGGCGAAGACCAGCGCCAGCATGGACTCGGTGATTCCCACGGTTGCCACGGCGTTTGCACCAAGGCGGCCAACCCAGAAGACGTCGACGACTGCGAAAAGCGATTCCAGCACCATCTCCAAAACCATGGGAATGGCAAGCAGAAGAATGGCGCGGTTGAGGTTGCCGGTGGTGTAGTCCTGGTGGGAACCGCTGAGGGCTTCACGAACCGAGGACCAGAGGCTGCGGGCGCTGCCGTTTGGCGGCCGCGGCGCGATGGATTCAAGAACAGACATGGGGAACTCCACGATGCCATCGGCAAAGCGACGGCATCAGCGAGGGCGTGACGCTGCAATCAGATCAGAATGAGGTGCTGGTCAAGATGAGCAGTGCTGGTACCCGGGGTTTGAGCATCCTCGGGATGCCGCTTGGGAGCGGCGGGAGCTTGGAATCAGCCCGAGGCAATGTTCAGCGGGTAGGTCGTACGGCGACAGTAATGAACATTTTGTCCTCCGTGGCCGAGGTCCGGCGGGTTCTTAGATAGTACCCCAATTCTGGGTGTGAAATCCATGTGGCGGCGGTTTTTATTTATGGGGCGGTGCGCGGGTTGCGACTTGGGGTTGTTTACACCATCGCCCGTTCCTTAACCGTAAGATAGTTATTCAGCACCGTAGACGTCAGCGCCTCGGGATTCAGGTCCAGCGTCAGCGCCCCCTGCTCGTGCAGCCGCGCCAGCAGCAACTCCCGCCGCCCGGCCATCTCCTGTGCCGCGGCGGCCAGAAACATCTCTTCCACGTTCTTTGGCCGCGCCTGGGCAATCTTCTCCACCTCCGGCTGTGCCATGGCCACAAACAGCAGCACGTGCCGCTTCAGCAGTTGCATCGCCCCGTCGATCACCTCTGGCCGCATCGCCGTCTCGGCCAAATCGGTCACCCACAATATAAGCGACCGCCGTGGCTGCAAGCGGTTCAGCATGGCCGTAGCCCTCAAGTGGTCGGCTTCGCCTGCTTCGGCCCGCACCTGCGCCAGCGACTCAATCAACTGCCTCAAGTGCGCTGCTCCCCGTCCCGGCAGCAGCCGCTGCTGGATACCCTGCCCATAGGCCAGCAGCCCTACGCGGTCGCCAGAAAACAACGCCAGTTGCGCCAGCGCCACAGCCGTTGTGCAGGCGTGGTCCAGCTTGGAGTGAACCCGCGCACCCGAGGTCGAAACCGGCAGCGCAGCCCTCCCCGGCACCGGCGCCAACGCCACGCGCGACCGCATCAGCCGTCCGCAGTCCAGCACAATCCAAACCGGCTGGCTGCGCTCGGTCTGGTACTGGCGCGTAATCAACTCGCCCCTCCGCGCCGTGGCCGTCCAGCAGATATCGCGCAGGTCGTCCCCCTCGCGGTATTCGCGCAGGCTCTCGAAGTCGCGTCCCAGCCCTCGCTGCCGCACCTGGCGCAGTTGCAAATCGATCTGCCGGCTCCGCGCGAGATAGATCTGCTGCTCCTCGCCGGTCCTAAGCGCCGGGTACACGCGCACCGTCTGCGTCAGCGGAGCCATGGCCCACCGCTCCGCCAACCCCAGCGGCGAGCGGTAGCGCACATAGAGCCAGCCGGCCTCGCAATCGCCCCGCTCCTGTGGCTCAATTCTGTAACGCACGCTGGCCGGTACGTTTGGAAACGCAGTCAGCCGCTGCGTGGCAGGCTCGGCAACCAGCGCCGCCGGCAAATCGTCCACCAGACGGCACTCGATAATCGTCTCGCCCTGGTTCTCGATCGTCAGCTCAATCTCGGTCTCCGAATCCAGAGCCGGAGCGTTCGACCAGGTGCGAGTGGCAATCAACTTTGCGGCATTCGGCAGTCGCATGCCATCGAGCAGCGCAGCCGCCAGCACCAGAGCATCCCACACCAGCATTGCGTAGGCAATCCGCC
>CAYWMR010000020.1:0-23188 GCA_964458965.1 uncultured Occallatibacter sp.
TGCGAGAATAGCCCAGGATGAAATCCTGGGAAAGCGTCCAAGTCAAATTCTTCCGCCCCGTAGGGCGCGGAGTGAATCACCGATACCCCGCAATACTCATTCATCCAATTGCCCTGATCTGCCAAGCTCTTCTCCCTGCTGTATCGTCATAGCAAGCGGGGTAATGCCTTTGATGGCCACTCCAGACATCTTCGAGCTCCTCAAGCACGTCAAGTGGAGTGGGTTTCATTCCCTCTGGCCGCTGCACAATATCTTCGGCGTCTTCGGAGGCGGCTTGGCCGAGCTCACCCGCCGCTGGGTCAAGCGCCGAAACGCCCGCCTAGCGCAACACTGGCCCATAGCCGACGGCGTGGTTCAATCCATCGACGTAAAGACAGGAACCAAGTTCTTCGGCAACGCGCGCCCATTCAACGCAACGTTCCGATATTTCTACAGCGTCCACGATGGCAGCGAATTGAACCGTTATTCCGGAGACTTTTCCCGCCCCTTCCCTGACAAGGAGCGCGCGTGGGAGTGGCTGGAGTTGCTAAAAAACCAGCACATCCGTGTCCACTACCAGCCGGACCACCCCGAAGTCTCCACCGTCCTGGCCGCCGATCTGGATGCCCACTTCTCCCTCCCCGCTAAATCCCCCGAAGATCTCCTCTTCGCCCGGCCGGAATCCTATTCCCAGTAGCGCGGCCGCCAACACACCGCCATTCGTCGTCGAGGTGCTATCCTCCACACCAAGGGCACGCGCATGAGCAGCTTCTACACCCTCGGCCATTCCAACCACGCCTCCGAAACATGGCTCGCCCTGGTCCGCCAGCACCAGATCGAGGTGGTGGTCGATACCCGCAGCTCGCCCTACTCCAAATACGCGCCCCACTTTGACAAAGAACTCATGCAGCGCTCCCTCGAACAGGCGGGGACCCGCTACCTCTTTCTCGGAGCGGAGTTGGGCGGCCGGCCCGCAAATCCGGATTACTACGATGCATCGGGCCACGTGCTTTACAGCCGGCTCCGCGACGACGCCCGCTTCAAGGCAGCCATCGCCCGGCTGGAGGCCGGCATGGAGCGCTTCCGTGTAGCCCTCGTCTGCGGCGAAGAAGACCCCGCCCACTGCCATCGCCGCCTGCTCATTGGCCGCGTGCTCACCGAGCGCGGCCACACCATGCTCCACATTCGCGGAGACGGCCGCATCGAGACGGATGAGACCGTTGCCGCAGCCTCCGGGAAGTCACTGGTCGGTGTTCAAAGAGAACTTTTTGCGGAAATCGAAGAGGACAAATGGAGATCTACAGCATCGGTTTTACCCAAAAAAACGCCGGCGAGTTCTTCGGCACACTGAAAGCACACGCCATCGAGCGCCTTCTCGATGTGCGCCTCAATAACACTTCGCAGTTAGCCGCCTTCGCCAAGCAGGCCGACCTGGCCTACTTCCTCGCAGAGATTTGCGGCGCGGCTTATGAACATGAGCCGTTGCTCGCTCCCACGCAGGAAATGCTGGATGCGTTCAAGAAGCACAAGGGAAGCTGGGATGTGTATGAGCAATCGTTTCTTTCCCTCATGAAGGAAAGAAAAATCGAGTCCGCGATCGACAGGCAGAGTTTTGCCAGGAGAACGGTACTGCTGTGCAGCGAGCCAACCGCGGAGCACTGCCACCGGCGCCTGGTTCTGGAGTATCTGCAGCAGCATTGGGAAGGGACTGAAATCCATCATCTCTGACGCAAAACCCGAAATTAACCATGACTCCACGTGGACCGACCGGATCGTCTGCCTTGCCAACTCCTACAAGCATGACCATCGCTGTGTTGCTGGAATCAGCCTGATATCGAAACGGTTGGTCCGCCTGATCGGTAGGCAGGTTCCTGGCTGTCTCACCAGAAACGAAGCAAGCTATCCGGACGGAAAAGAGGTCGCGTTACTGGATGTGTTTGAGGCCGAGTTCGACGAAAAATGCGGCTCCAACTGCCATCCCGAAGACGCCTATGTGACGGCCAAACCCTGGCGCCCGCTTCGCCGCTTCGACGAGCCGAGTTGCGCAAAGTACCTTTCCGGCCACCTCAGCAAGGACTCAACCGTGCTGGAAGGGTGCAGCGATTGCGTTTCAGCGGAAGCAGTCCTGGTGTGGCCGAGAAGAAAGTCACTTGAATTGATTCAGCCGGATGACCTATGGTGGTGGATTCGCGAGGACAAAGGCAAGCGAAGGAACCGTGCCATCTTCCGTTTTAACCGCGTCCGCTACGACCTGGCGGTCACCGATCCCTCTTGGCTCGATCAACTTAATTTGTTGACTGCGGGGATATACCCTCACGGATTCTTCTTAAGGGACAAACATCCTAGGACATTCCTAACCGTGAGCCTCGGCGAACCGTTCGAGGGCTTCCACTACAAGCTGGTCGCCGGGGTCGTAAACTTGGCCGCCTGATGCGCCGCAAAAGTGCTAGCACTGCTAGTATTTGACAGCCGAAAACGGTGATCCAGCTCACAAAAACTGCACCATCGGCGCTTTTGTGCGTGCGCGTTTTGCACGAAAACAACACTAAAACAGCATTAAGTCGGCCTTAAAATGCGCTATTTTGCACGAATTGTCACGCGCTGGCCTGCGGCGATTTGCGTATGCTACGCGGTCGTTTTGAACAGCCAAATGTGCGCAGATCGCCGCACACCACGGCAACGCGTCAGACCCCTCAAACCTGCATCACTTCCGCTTCCTTCTTCCGCGAAAGCTCTTCCATCCGCCGAATCTCTTCGTCGGTCATCTTCTGCACTTCTTCCAGCGCCCGCTTCTCGTCGTCTTCGCTGATCTTCTTGTCTTTCGCCAGCTTCTTCAGCGCGTCGTTGCCGTCGCGGCGCACATTCCTTATCGCCGTCCTGTGCTCTTCCAGAACGCGGTTCAGGTGCTTCACCACCTCCCGGCGCCGCTCCTCGGTCATCGGCGGAATCGGCACCCGGATCACCTTGCCGTCCGTCTGCGGATTCAAGCCCAGGTCGGAGATCCGAAGCGCCTTCTCCATATCCTTCACCACGCTCGGGTCCCATGGCGAGATAAGAATCAGCTGCGGCTCAGGCGTGGAAACCTGCGCCATTTGGCTGATCGGCGTCGGCGTGCCGTAGTAGTCCACCTTCACCTGGTCGAGCATGTGTACGCTGGCCCGGCCCGTTCGCGTTGAAGCCAGGCTGGCCTGAAACGTAGCCACTGCCTGGTCCATGCGCCGCTTCAGGTCGCTTGAAAGTCCCTTAAGTGCTGGATTGCCGTCCATAAACGATGCCATCGGGTTGTCCTCGCATTTGCTGCAACTGCCAACGGCTATTCTACTAACAAACCCCGGTCTGGGCATTTCGGATGTTCGCTTTGCAAATATTCATTGACAGGACGCAGGACAATGCTAAACTAACCTAGCGGGCGGGTGTGCTGACCTTATCAGCGCGTAGAGCTCTTGCTCTCCCGGCCGACCTCTTCGGGGCTGCCTCTGGCAGCCCCGTTCTACTTAGCGTTAACTTCTTGTTTATCAATCAAGTGAGAATTCATGCATCTCCTGTATCTTGACGAATCTGGCTCCGTTTCCGACGCTGACCAGCATTACTTCGTTCTCGCGGGCCTTAGCGTTTTCGAGCGTTCGACTCATTGGATTGAGCAGGAATTGAATCAAGTTGCACTTCGATTTGCACCGGATCCAAGTCGTCCGTACGACATTGAGTTGCATGCTTCGCCAATGCGAAATGGGAGAAGCGGATGGAGGGCCTTTCCTGTCGCCAATCGGCTACAGGCAATCAAGGATGCGCTTACATTGATCCAACGGCATCACCCTCGGGACGTTCGTCTCTTTGCGGCAGCTCTTCGAAAACAGAACTTCTCCGGACAAGATATTGCGCAAGAGGCGTTTACGCAGCTTTGCAGTCGTTTTGATCTTTTTCTGATGCGACTCTATCACGACAAGAAGGACAAGCAGCGAGGCCTAATAGTGTTTGATAAGTCAAGCACAGAGGCCCGCATTCAAACGCTTGCAAGGGAGTTCAAGTATTCGGGACACCAGTACGGGCTAATACGTAACTATGCCGAGGTTCCTGTCTTCTTGGATTCGAAGGCCTCAAGATTGATTCAGCTTGCGGATTTGGTCGCCTTTGCTCTCTTTAGGCATTTTGAGCACAACGATTCGCAGTTCTTCGAAATCATAGAACATTGTTTTGACGCTGAAGGTGGCGTGGTCCACGGATTTTACCACCGCTAACTTCTCAGGCAACCACCGCAAGCCCCGTAGACGCCGCCTGTTCATGCGCGTGGTAGCTTGACCGCACCAGCGGCCCCGACTCCACATGCCGGAAGCCCATCTTCAGCGCCTCCGTCTTCAGTTCGGCAAACTCGCGCGGCGTGTAAAGGCGCGCCATGGGCAAATGATCTCGCGAGGGCCGCAGATACTGCCCGATGGTCAGAATGTCGCAATGCACCGCCGCCAGGTCGCGGAAGACTTCAAGCAGTTCGCGAGTCTCCTCGCCCAGCCCCACCATCACTCCCGACTTGGTAATTCCAGCCGGCGCAATCTCCTTGGCAAACTCCAGCAGCCGCAAAGTCCGCTCGTAGCGCGCCCCGGAACGCACCGCCCTGTAAAGCCGCGGCACCGACTCGGTGTTGTGGTTCAGCACCTCCGGCCGCGCCTCCACCACAATCCGGATCGCCTCCTCGCTACCCTGGAAGTCGGGGATCAGCACCTCCACGCGGCAGCCCGGAGCCTGCCGGCGAATCTCCTCTATGACCATGGCAAAGGCCCGCGCCCCACCCACCAGTTGGTCGTCGCGATTCACGCTGGTAATGACCGCATGCTGCAACCCCAGCGCAGCCACCGCCTCAGCCACACGCCGCGGCTCGTCAAAATCGATTGGCTCGGGCCGGCCCTTGGGCACCGCGCAGAACCCGCACCGGCGCGTACACAGATTGCCCAGCATCATGAAGGTCGCGGTCTTGTGGTGCCAGCACTCGCCAATGTTGGGGCAGTGCGCGCTCTCGCACACGGTGTGCAGGTTCAGCGATCGGGCCAGCCGCTTGAGTCCATGGTAGTTATCGCCCATGGGCGCGCGCGCCTTCAGCCACTCCGGTTTGGGTGCCGGAGCCGTCCGCACCGGCGAAATCTGCACAAGTTCCATCGCACTTTAATTGTAGCGGCAGCGTGCTCCCTACCGCAGCTTCTCCCTCACCTCGGGCCGCACCAGGTAGAGAAAGAAGACCAGGTTCAACAGTCCCTGGACCAGCGCCGCCCCCTGATGCCGAGTTGAAAAGATCCAGAGGTTGTAGACCACCAGCAGGAAAACCGCCGCCAGAGCCAGTGCCCACGCCCAGCGAAACAGCAGCATCAGGCCAAGGCTGGCAGAGATGAATCCGGCTGCAAAGATAAGAAACAGAGGCGGATAATGCCCGCCGGTTACAACTCCCAGAATAATTACCGCGGCCAGCGCCAGCAGGTAGAGGTTGATGAACACCAGGCCGGGCAGGCGCATCAGTTCGCGAAACACCGCTGGGACCTCGACGTTGCCGGGACCGCCAGTCATAGCGTGTGCAGATAGGCCAGCAAATCCTGAAGCTGGTCGTCGGTGAGTTGCGTCGCCGGCATGTTCTGCCTGCCGTGGAGAATTACAGCGGTGAGCCGCTCATCTGTGGGCGGAGCGCCGGAGGGCATGGCCTTGATCTTGGTAAGGGCCTGAAGGCCAGGCCCATTGAGCGGGTGCGTCGTGGTTGGATAATGGCACTTGCCGCATTTGAGATGATAAACCTGCGCTCCCCGCGCCTCTTCAACCGACCAAAGCGCCTCAGGCTTTGAAGGTGGGAGCGAACGGCAACCGGCCAGCGCCGCGGCAACGCCAATGGCCGACAGCGCGAGGCGTGCAGAATGGAACCGTGTGAGCATCTGAATCTCATGATACAGGCTCACTCCGCCGCCGCTATGGCTTCCACAATGCGGTCGATGGCCTGCGACTCCGCCTCGCTGCCGGGGCGATGCCCGTTGACGATAATTGAGAATGCCAGCGTCTTCCCGCTGTTGGCCACCACGTAGCCCGAAAGAGCGTTTACTTCGTTCATGGTCCCGGTCTTGGCCTGCACGCGGCCCTTCAGCGGTGAATCCTTGAACCGCCCTGAAAGCGTGCCGTCGACGCCGGCTATGGGAAGTGTGCCGCGCCAGGCCGCTCCCCAGCTCTGGCGAGACGCGTAGGCCAGCAACTGCGTGAAGGCGCGGGGCGCAACACGGTCGTCGGGGCTCATTCCGGAGCCGTCGTAAAGGAAAAAGTCGCCGTCGTCCACACTAGCGTCCAGGAGAAACTGGCGAACTACCCGCGTGCCCTGCACAAAGCTGCCGTCGGTTCCGTGAATCTTGCCAAGCAGGCGCAACAGCAGTTCGGCATGCAGGTTCTGGCTCACCTTGTTGGTGACGGTAATGTCCTGGGCAATCGGCACGGAGTTATGCGAAGCCAGCACCCTGCGGCCCAGCAGCGGAGCGGCTACTATCGTCAGGCTGGCCGCCGGCACAAGCTTCAGCGGCTTAATGCGTTCGGCTGCAAAATTGCCCGTATCGACAGGATACCTGTGGCGCGAAGTTGCTGATCCGGCTACGGTTACGCCACGGCTCCGGAGCGCATCCTTGAAGGCCGCGGCGGTAAACTCCGCTGGGTCTTCCACTGCCAGGCTGGCGTGGTAGCCCTCTGCCGCAATCGTGCCCCATGCCCGCACCAGCATATTTCCCGGTGGCCGATCCAATCCGGGAGCAGGCGTCCCGCCCGGGAGCACGGGCGTCATGGAGTTTTCCACTGTGTAGTAATCCACATCGGGCATCCACTCCGCCACGGTGGGATGTGCGCCAGCCTGGTCCGTGGCGGCGCTGCTTGAATTCGGGTCCGGCATTACGCTGAATTCCAGCGCATTCTCATTAAAGCTGAGCGCGGAAACAGGAGCTCCGTAGGCCCACATCAGGTCGCCCCAGCTCCAATCGCGCCCGTAAGGCTCGTCGAGAAAGAACGTGTCGTCGCCCACCACGCTTCCTTCTACCGTTCTCACGCCGGCTTGTTCCACCTGCTCCGCCATCTCTACAAGCAAATCCATCGCCTTGGGCGGCTTCTGGTCGCCGGCTGCCAATACCGCCTCAGGGGCCTGGTAGGGATAGCGCCGTGCACTCAGGGATGTATCGCCAACACCGAGCATAATCAGGTCACCGTGCAGCACACCTTGAGTATCCACAGCACCGTCCGCCACCACGTCCGTAGTCCAGCAAAGCGTGTCCACAGGCAGCAGCGCAAAAGCGGCAGCAGTGGTGGTCAGTTTCACATTCGAGGCAGGGACAAAGAGGCGGCCGTCGTTGTAGCCATACAGCGCCTCGCCATCGAGCGTGATGACACTTATGCCAAACTCCGCGTGGCTCAGCGCCGGTTCGGCCAGAATGGCATTGATGCGGTTGGCCACGGGACCCGTGACCGGAGCCGCATGAGCCGGCATGTGCCCAACTGGCCGTGCACTGGAACGTGCGGCTTGCTGCGCAAACAGCTCCGCTGAAGGAACAAGAACCACAGCCAGCACAACTGCCAAAGCTCGCCGATTTGCCATCATTCAGGGAGTTTAGCAGGGGCCCGGCGATGTGCGGCGTACCATCGAATAGGAATGTTGTCTTGGGGGCTTTCAAGCCGCCGCGAGACAGCACTTGAAAAGTCGATGACCAACGAACAGCCAGAGATGAAACCGTTAAGACGAACACCCGGCCTTTGGCGGCTCCGCACCCGTACGCTCGCGCTGGGCCAGCGCACACTGATTGTCGGTGTGGTCAACATTACGCCCGACTCGTTCAGCGACGGTGGACTGTTTCTCGATCCAGCGGCGGCCATCGCGCATGGAATCAGCCTGTTGGACGAGGGCGCGGACCTGCTTGACCTGGGGGCGGAGAGTACGCGGCCAGGCTCGAACGCCGGCCTGAAGCCTGCCGCAGCGGGTTCGGAGCCGAGGCCGACCGTGAGCGCAGATCAGGAACAGACGCAGCTTTTACCGGTACTCGAAGGGATTCTTGCGGCGCGGCCGGAAGCAGTTGTTTCTGTGGATACCTACAAGGCGGCCACGGCGCGGGCTGCGTGCCTGGCCGGAGCGGAGATTTTGAACGACGTCAGCGGCTTTTCGTGGGACCCTGAAATGGCTGAGACGTGCGCGGACGCCGGGTGCGGCGTGGTGCTGATGCACACGCGGGGGAGGCCGGAAGAATGGCGGACTCAGGCGCAGCTTGCTCCGGATGAATTGCTTCGCAGCGTGCGGTCGGGACTTCAGGCTAGTTTGGCCAGCGCCGAGGCGGCAGGCATTTCGCTTGAAGCAGTGGTGCTGGACCCCGGCTACGGATTTGGCAAGAGGCTCGATGAGAACTACACGCTGCTTGCCCGCCAGGCAGAGCTGTTGCAACTGGGCCGGCCGTTGCTTGCCGGTTTATCGCGCAAGTCGTTCATGGCCAGAACGCTGGCGCCGCTCTATGCGGGACGCGACGCCCCGGTGAACGCGCGCGAGACGGCCAGCGTGGCGGCTCTGGTTACGGCGATTCTGCATGGCGCTTCCCTGGTGCGAGTGCACACTGTGCGGTTAGCCGTTGAAGCTGCGCGAATTGCGGACGCGGTGCTGGCTGCCAATTAGAGTTCTTCCTTTCGCAACACAGACCGTGAGGGGTAGCGTGGGTCCACGTGAACCAGAACAGCGCGGCCCTTGTAAGACGCCGTCCAGGCTTGGCATCTGGCGATTACTCCGCGCGCAACGCCTGCAATGGGTCGACCCTGGAGGCGCGCGCAGCAGGTAGCCACACGGCGAACAGCGCAACTGCACTCAGCAGCAATGGCACAAAGACGAATGCCACCGGGTCCCACGGCTTGACGTCAAACAGAAAGCTCGCAATGAGCTGTGTGAGCCCAAACGCAGCAGCAAGACCGATTGCCACGCCCGCAAGTGCCAGCCTCATTCCCTGCCAGACCACGAGCCGGCGAATGACGTAGCGATCCGCGCCGAGGGCCATGCGGATACCTATTTCCTGGGTCCTCTGCGCGACGGAATAGGCCATTAGCCCATAGATGCCGATGGCCGCCAGAACCAGTGCGGAGGCGCCGAAGATTGACAGCAGCAGCATGTTGAAGCTGTCGCGCGCAGTTGAGCGCCCCATGACCTCGTCCATGGTGCGGATATGCGCCACGGGAAAGCCTCCGCTGGCGGTGCGCAATTGCTCGGAGATGGCGGCGAGGTACTGGTGCGGGTCATTGTGGGTTCGCACCACCCAAAGAAGTGGCTGCGAATCGGAATACAGTGCGGTATTTCCGTCGGTGACCTGTGCTATGGGAACAATCATAAGCGGCAGAGGTGGATGGCCGAGACCGGCATTGTGAAAGTCGGCAACCACACCGACGATCTCCCGCGCAGGCTCCACGAAAGCAGGGCCCAGGTCTTTACCGATCACGATTTGACGACCGACAGGATTCTCATTGGGCCAGAGGTGCGTGGCCAGCGTCTCGTTTATCAGCACCACGCCGGGCGCGGAAGCCGAATCGTTTTCTGTAAAGTCGCGTCCGCGAAGAATGGGAATCTTGAACAGATTGAGGTAACCCGGTGAGATGCTCATCCATCTGCCGCCACAGCAGCCTTGCTTCACAGGACGTCCGACGATTTGGAACCCGAGACCGTCTCCGGTATCGATGGGCAGCCAGTAGGCGGCGGCCGAGAGTTCAACACCGGGAAGGGCATTGAGCCGGTCGCGGCCCTCGCGCGAGAGTTGCGCCACGCCGGCTGCCCTGTGGTATCGCTCGCCATTCAGCGACATCTCGATGGTGAGAATGTTGTGGGAATCGAACCCGGGACCGACGCCGTGCAGAGCGATGAATGTGCGGACAAGTAGCGCCGACCCGATGAGCAACACGAGCGCCAGCGAGACTTCACCAATGACCAGCAGCGAACGCGCCTTGCCCTGGCGAAATCCAGTGCCGGAGCGGCTGCTGCTCTCTTTGAGAGCGGTGTTCAGGTCGGAATGCGAGGCGCTCAGCGCGGGAAAAAGTCCAAAGAGAATGCCGGTGAGCAGCGAGACCGCTAGCGTGAAGCCGAGCACGCGCCAATCAACACCGATAGCCGAACCGTCTTCGCCGATGCGTGGCAGGCCAGCCGGGCTGATAGCCAGCAGAAAACGCACCGAAACAAAGCCAAGAACCAGACCAAGGATGCCGCCGGCAACAGCGAGCAAAACGCTCTCCATAAGCAGTTGCCGAACGATGCGAAAGCGGCTGGCTCCAAGTGCGGAGCGAATCGCGAACTCGCGCTTGCGGCCGGTGGCGCGCGCCAGCAGCAAGTTGGCGACATTGGCGCAGGCGATGAGTAAGACAAAGCCAACGGCTCCCAACAGAATCAACAACGATTTGCGCGAGTCGCCCACGATAGTTTCCCGTAGCGACTCGACCGCGAACCCCTGGGCGGGATTTGCTTTCGGGTAGTCGCGGAGAAACCCGGCGCTCGCCAATTTCATTTGTGCGTTGGCCTGAGATAGCCCGATGCCGGGCTGAAGCATCGCGACGATGTGAAAGAAGTGTCCAAGGTTATTGCTTACGGATTCAAACTGGAAGGGAAGCCAGATATCCGCTTCAGGCATGGGCACAAACTGCTTTCCGATTACGCCGACAATGGTGTATGGCTCATTCCCCAATGAGACCGCCTTGCCGATGACATCCGGACTGGCGCCGAACTTGCGCTGCCACAAGCCGTAGCTCAGTATCACTACCTTGCCGCCGTGGGGAGAATCTTCCTGCGGCGTAAAAGTTCGCCCCAGAATGGCCGGAGCGCCAAAGAGGCGAAAGTAACTCGCAGTGACATGAATGCCATGGATCTGCTCAGGCCGTCCACCGGTGAGATTGAACCCGGGGCCAGATGCATCGTAGCCTGCTACCTCAGCGAAAACACTGGTTTGCTGTTGTAAGCTACGGAATTCTGGAACGGACGCTTCTTCACGACGCCCCTCAGGAAACGGGCGATAAAAATGGACAATGCGGGCGGCATCGGGGTACGTGAGCGGCTGAAGCAGAACCGCGTTGACCACGCTGAAGATGGCGGTGTTGGCCCCGATGCCGAGTGCCAGAGCGGCAGTTGCGGCAATGGTGAAGCCGGGGTTGCGCCGCAACTGGCGCAGACCAAAGCGCGCGTCCTGCCATAGGAGTTCGAGGCCCGCTCCCGCGCGATGATCGCGCACGGCCTGCTTGACCTGCTCGAAACCGCCACACTCGGCCTGCGCGGTGCGCCGAGCCTCGGACGCGGGCATGCCGGCCGCGATGCGTTCGTCGGTCAGCATATCCACGTAGACACGAACTTCATCGTCAAGCTGACTCTCAACCTGCTGCTTCCGGAACAGGTTTCCCAAGATGCTGCGAACGCGGGACCAGAGTGTCATTGATTGCCCTCTATGTTGCCCGCAATGCATTTGTCATGGCATGCGCGACTCTCGTCCATTGGTCCGTTTCAACTTCAAGCTGGCGCTTCCCCGTCCTGGTGAGCCGGTAAAACTTGGCGCGGCGATTGTTCTCGGATTCGCCCCAGAACGAACTCAGCCAGCCTGCTTCCTCCATGCGATGAAGGGCAGGAAACAGCGAGCCGGGCTTGACCAGAAATGTCCCTCGCGAAACCTGCTCTATGCGGCGCGAGATGCCCAGGCCGTGGAGCTCTCCTGCTCCCAGCGCTTTGAGCACCAGGAGATCGAGCGTGCCCTGCAGAAGACTCGCCTGTTTCGAACTCATCTGCTCGCTCCTATCGAATGACGATACGAGTATGGGCTCCCTCCTACAGAATGTCAATAGGAGAGAAGCCGGCAAATCGCACGACTGTTAGAGCGGTCCCAAGGGCTCGACGACGAACCCCGGTTCTCAGCTAAGGACGGCTCGCCCAGGCCAGGCCGTCCGGCTCCCCCCCAACATCGATGTGCCCTGTCACCGCAAGCGTTTTCAGGTCAAGAACGGCCAGGTAGTTGTCAGGCCCAAGAGCGATGAACGCACGATTGGCCACCGGATCCATGAGAATGCCCGCCGCTCCATGGCCGATCTGGACCCGCTGGAATTCCTTGCGGGATGCCGCATCGTAGATGACCAGATCGCCATTGCCCAGACTTGAAATGAGCACCAGCTTCCCGTCAGGAGTGAACTTGAGACGGTTGGCGCCGAACGTCTGCGCGTTCAACGTAGCTGTCACCGAGCGGGTGGTGAGGTCAACCACCGAGAGGGTGCCGTCCTGCGCGTTCGCAGTCCAAAGCTCGCGCCCGTCGGGCGATACGTCAAAGCCTTCGTCGCCTTTCCCGACCGGGATGACGGTCTGATTCCAATCCATTCGCGGCTGGTTCATTCCCGGCGGGGGCCCAGGAGGAGGCGCACCTCCCGGCGGACGCATTCCCGGAGGAGGTCCCATGGGAGGCAGCGCGACCTTTTCCAGAATGCTGACCGTGGCGGAGTTTACGTTGGTCGTGTAGATGTGCTGCTGGTCCGCCGTGACGTAAAGCATGTGCGTCCGGTTCTGGCCAATGCCCATGATCCAATCGATTCTGGCGGACCTGGGATCGTAGCTCGCAATTGCCTTTGCGCCTTCGGCTGTGAACCAGACCTTTCCTCCAGCAAACGCAAGTCCATGCGGGCCTTTCAGGGCGCCGCTGTCGATGTCAGGCAGCGCCTTCTGTCCGACCAGATCAATGACCGAGAGCGCATGGTAGGCGCCGCCTCCATAGATGGAAACATAAGCCGTCTTTCCATCGGAAGAGGCGATCACTTCGTGCGGGTCCGGACCAACTGGGGCTGTAGCGATGACCTGAAGCGTTCCTGGGTCGACGATGGCCAGTGTGTGGTTGCGTTTGGAAAGCGCCAATAAAGAACGGCTTGGTGTTGGCTGGGCAACAACTCCGGTTGCGACGGAAAGCAATGCCGCCAATGCACAGCCGGCGACGAGCAATTGGGGATTACCGACTCTCATGATGCTTCTCCTGGTAACTGAAGAAAGGATGAGTGTAACTGAGAATTCCTGTCGAGTCGATTCGAACCAATTCAGATGCTTGAGTAGTCAGACTCAAACGAAAAGTCGCGGTCGAGAAAGCCAGAGCCATTGCGAGGGCCGCTGCAAACCGTGGCCGCGAACCCCTTTGGCTTGAATCCGCGAGCCGAAACCACGTTTACTACTTCACAAACATCCATTCGGTTCTCTTCTTCTCTGGATTTTTGATCCCCTCCCCCTGTTTCATCCCGGGAAATCATCTGCATATATGCATTGCTGTTTGAATTGAGACACATATTCGCCGTAAATTGTTGATTAATATAGATTGCAATAAAATAGTTGACAATCGTATTGAAATAGTTTTATAGTGGTGTTGGTCACACATGACCATTGGAGGTATTTCATGCGTCGTATTATCGCAGCTAGCCTTATGCTCTCCCCCATGCTGTTTACCGCATCGGCAATCGCCAGCCAGCCCACGACCGGCGACGCCGACGCCTCAACCCCTGCGGTGCGCATCAGCACCGGCGTCACTGCTCCCAAGCTTATTCAATCCAATAACGTCGTCATCCCCGGCGACGCGTTCGACAACATCATTCCCCAGTCGGCTGAAGTAACCCTCACGCTGAATGTGGATGAGAACGGCAAACCGCAGGATATCCAGGTGGTGAAGTCGGTGAATAAGGATCTGGATGCTCGCGTAGTCGAGGCGGTCCGCAAGCTTCAATGGCGCCCCGGCAAGCTGGACAACCAGGCCATTCCCGTCGATATGACCCTGGATGTCAACGTCGTGGTTCGCCCCTGACTTCAACCGGATTGCGAGCGGCAGCGCCACGCTGCATCTCGAGATCTACCCCCTCCTCCATCCTGGCGGCGGTCTAGCCGTCCGGATGGAGGGTCTTTTTAGACCGGCGTTATAACGGGTATCGTTCCAACTGAACGCAATGACGCGCGACGGTGCGGCTCAACCCAACCGCATCGGCGGGCGTAAACCGCGCCAACCGCCGCAGAATGGCCAGTTGCGTCCGCAGCAAGTCGCCGTCGGCGCAGGCCGCCAACACTCGCCGGGCAGCCAATTCCGCCAACCCCATGCTCTCGTCCGCCAGCAAACCCGTCATTGCGGCCGCAACCTCGGCTGCGCTTCCCTTGGCCTCAGCCAGCTTCCGTGCCCGCAGCACCGCCGACTCCAACGCATAAACCTGCATGATGATATCGGCCAAATCGGCCATCACTTCCTGCTGATCCTGGAGCGCGGCCATAAAACGCTGGCTAGCCACTCCCGCCGCAAACAACGCCATCTTCTTTACCGCAGTCAACAACTCTGCCTCGCGAGCCAACGGCTCCTGGGCGTCGGCCGCGGTTTCAAAGGATGGCGGCTGGGTGACATCGTCCATCAATTTCTTTATGGCACCAAGCAGCGGAAGCTGGCCGCTGAGCGCTCGCTTCATCAGCCACCCGGTGATAATCAACCTGTTGATTTCGTTTGTCCCCTCGAAGATTTCATTGATGCGCGCATCGCGGTAATACCGCTCGGCAGGATATTCCTCGACATAACCGTATCCGCCCATGGTGGCCACCAATTCGTTGGCCACTAGGCTCAACATCTCCGAACCGTAAACCTTCAGAATGGAACACTCGACGGCGTACTCCTCAATAATGCGTCGCTGGGTCTCGCGGGGAGAATGAGCCTCATCCGCAGCGACCTGGGCCAGGCCAGCGTCGATCATTCCCACGGTGCGGTAAGCCATGCTTTCGGCGGCGTAAAGCCGGGTGGCCGAGGCGGATATCTTGCGCTGGATCAGGCCGAATTCTGCGATAGGCTTGCCAAATGCGGTGCGCTGTTTGGCGTAGCGAATCATGTGCGCCAGCGCGTGGCGCGCTCCTCCGACGCAGGCCACACCAAGCTTGAAACGGCCCACATTCAATACGTTGAAGGCGATGTGGTGGCCCTTGCCGGGTTCGCCGAGCAGGTTCGCGGCGGGGACCCGGCAGTCTGTGAGTACCAGCGGACAGGTTGACGAGCCGCGAATGCCCAGTTTGTGCTCCTCCGCTCCGACCCTCAGGCCTGGAGAGTCGCGCTCAATAAGAAAGGCGGAGAACTTGTCGCCATCAATCTTGGCAAAAACCGTGTACAGGCTGGCGATGCCGCAGTTGGTGATCCACATTTTTTCGCCGTTGAGCAGGTAGTAACTTCCGTCCTCTGAGAGGGTTGCACGCGTTCGGATGTTCATGGCGTCGGACCCGGAACTGGCTTCGGAAAGTCCATAGGCGGCGACCCACTCGCCAGTAGCCAGCCTGGGCAGGTAACGCTGCTTTTGCTCATCGGTCCCATACCAGACCAGAGGAAGCAGGCCGATGCCGATTTGAGCCCCGAATGCCGTACAAAAACTTGCCAGGACTGAGAGATGGTCGGTAAGCAGCGTCGAGGTGGTTTTGTCCATCCCCATGCCGCCATATTCTTCGGGAATATCGACTGCGGTGAAACCGAGATCCCCAGCCTTGCGGATCAGCGACTTCATTACGCCGGCTTCCTTGGCTTCGATCGCGGCGGCCAGGGGCAGAATCTCGTCGCGGGCAAACTGGGCCGCGGTAGAGGCGATCTGGCGTTGTTCCTCGTTCAGGTCTTCAGGAGTGAAAATTTCGGCGGGAGTGCGGGTCTCGATCAGGAAGCTGCCGCCCGCGGCGGCACGGATGGGGGATGCGGTGAGCGTCGACATTCGAGAGGGTCCTCCGGCTGAGGGCAACAGTACGACAGGAGGGTTGAGAAGGGCAAATGTGGCGGCGCGCTTGGAACGGAGCTATTGTTAATAACGGCGAACAACCGAACCGCGAAGGGCGCAGTGCCTAAAGGACGACGTATGGCTCGCACTGATATGAAGATGAGGCGCAGCATCCTTCATATGCGCACTACCGCAATCATTTGCTTGAGCGCGAGCACAGCAATTTGTTGCGCCCAATACAGCGTCCTGCCGGGTGAGACCGATCTGGACGGCTGCTTCCCGAAGACGCCGGCGCGCATTTGCTTAGGTGCGGGGGGCGCTTCACACTGCTACTCCTCTCCCAGCGATAAGGATTACATCTTCGGACTGGAGCCGAGGGCCAAGGCCGTCGGCATGCTAAACGGTAAGCAGCTAACACTGTTTACCGCTATGTTCTCTGGTTGCGGAAGCGGCACTTTGACCAAATTCGCCTTGCTCACGACCAGCAATGGAGAGTTCGTGAACTTGTTACCCAAAGTGGAACTTACCAACCAAAGTGAATACAGATTCTGGAGCGTGCCCGCGATCTCCAGCCTGCCAGTGCTGGCGACCGCAGACTTTGTCTGGGACTACAAGGCGATGAATGCGTCAAACTACTCCAAGGAAACGCACCTGGCCTTCCACAGGTACAGTATTCAAGCTTTCATCTTCGATACAAAGTCCGGTCGTTACGTCCAGAAGGCGGGCTATGAAACCACGAGAAAGTACCCGGGACTGGATGACGTGGATGAAATCAAAGTGCTGGAAGCAGAAAAAGGAGCCATACTGGCAAAGCTGATGCGGAGACCGGGCTAGCCCTGTCCCCACGCACCATCGCATACAATGGGGTTATCCCGGCTGTGGAGGCTTGCCCCTGTTCGCCGCGCTTGAGACCCTTATGATTCCCGCCGCCAGCTTGTTTCACCGGCTGTCGATGGGGGTAGCCGCGCATCTGGCCTTTGCGCCGCAAAACAGCCTGCGGCACTACCTGAAGGCGATGCAGCAGACCGATGTAACCTTCAAGAACCTCTACCATTGGAATTGGTTCGATGCGACGCTGCTGCTGCCCTATTTCGCGGTCATGATCGTTCTTGCCATCTATGGCGTGCACCGCTACTCGCTGGTCTATCTCTACTACAAGTTCCGCAAAAACTACCATCCAGACCCGCCGCGGCATTTCGACGAGTTGCCCCGCGTCACCGTGCAACTGCCCATCTTCAACGAGCAGTTTGTCATTGACCGGCTGATCGATGCGATCTGCGCCATGGAGTATCCGCGCGACAAGCTCGATATCCAGGTGCTGGACGACTCGACCGACGAAACCCATGCGGTAGCCGCAGGCATTGTGGAGCGCTTTGCGGCTCTGGGTCATCCGATCGCCTACATTCACCGGACCAATCGGTACGGTTACAAAGCAGGCGCGCTGGATGCCGGACTGAAGCTGGCCAAGGGCGAATTTGTCGCTATCTTCGATGCGGATTTTGTTCCTCCGGCGGATTGGCTGATGAAGGTGATTCACCACTTCGCCGAGCCGGAAATCGGCATGGTGCAGACGCGCTGGACGCACCTGAACCGCAATTACAGCATGCTGACGCAGATTGAGGCGATTCTGCTGGACGGCCACTTTGTGCTGGAGCACGGAGCACGCGTCCGCTCCGGCGACTTCTTTAATTTCAACGGCACCGCGGGCATGTGGCGGATCAAGGCCATTCACGATGGCGGCGGCTGGCAGCACGATACGCTCACCGAAGATACCGACCTGAGTTACCGCTCGCAGTTGGCCGGCTGGAAGTTCAAGTATCTGCCCGAGGTCGAGTGCCCGTCCGAGCTGCCCATCGAGATGACGGCCTTCAAGACACAGCAGGCGCGCTGGGCCAAGGGGCTCATCCAAACCAGCATTAAAGTGCTGCCGCTGATGTTCAAGTCGGACGTCCCGCGGCGGATCAAAGTCGAGGCCGTTTACCACCTGACGGCGAACCTGAGCTATCCGCTGATGATTGTGATGTCCGCGCTGCTGATTCCCGCCATGATCTGCCGATTCTACCAGGGCTGGTTCCAGATGCTGCTGATTGACTTTCCGCTGTTCACGGCATCAAGCTTCTCGATCGCAATTTTTTATCTGGTCAGCGAACGAGTCCTCTACCCAAAGTCGTGGCTGAAGACATTCCTCTATTTACCTTTCCTGATGGCGCTGGGCATCGGCCTCACGTGGACCAACAGCAAAGCCGTTATGGAGGCGCTGTTCGGAATCAAGAGCGCCTTTGTGCGCACACCCAAGTACCGCGTCGCGCTGAAGGGCGAGAAGTCGCAGGCCGCCAAATACCGCAAGCGCCTGGTTCTGGCGCCGTGGATCGAGTTGCTCTTCGGCTGTTACTTTGCCTTGGCGATCCTGTATACCTTTTCGAATCACAATTACTTTACTGCGCCGTTTCTGATTCTGTTTGTGATCGGGTATTGGTATACGGGGCTGATGAGCCTGCTGCAGGGGCGGTTTGAGCGCTGGCGCAACCCCGACGCGAACACCGATGAATCTAGCCCCAAACCGTTCCCGGTTGGGGTGTGAGAGCGGGAGAACCGAATGCCGAGGCAGGTGTGCATTCTTCGTTTTAGTCGGATGATGGCCTTGTTCATGTGGTTTCCCTTTTGTGCAATCGCCCAAGAGCCTCAAGACGCACCAACTCTCAGACCCGGTGACAACCCCAGCATTCTATTCGTTGCGAGCGCGCCAGGAACGGAAAAGGATGAGAGCGGAAAACCAGCCCTCGCATCGCTGGACCCAGTTGCCTTTTTCGTCGGGAGCGAAATCCGTGGTTGCGCTACGGCCCATCCGGCACCAGGCGAAGATTACGTCCCGAAAGCCACGATCCAGACGCTCAATCGCGCCTATACCGCAGGTCGGCGCTATCCGCTTTGGTGGGGCGGAGCGCCATGGGGAGAAGCGGAGGCGGTCAACTCGTGTATTGATGGGTCGGATGGCGATTACCTGGACCTTGTTGGATGCTTCCGGTTGCATCCAGACAGTGCGAACCATGCTGCGCCAGCCGACTTCAAAGGAACTGTGTGGACAGGGAAAGCGGCAGGTGCAAGCCATACAGCGCTTCGCGTAAAGGCAAACTCGGAAGAGCGGGCGATTCTCCTTCGGGCCGCGTCCGCTGTTTATGCTGCGCATCATGTTCGCGTTGCACCCGCGAGCATCCATGCCGGGATCGTCTGGAAGGTTCAACTCCAGACCCGACATACGGCGTTGGCCGGAAGTTCGCTCGTCCAACTTGCCTCGGCAAAACCGAAGACCTTTTACTCTTATCGCATCTTCCTGGTTATCGAGGAGAGCAATGGCAGTTACGCGCCTGTTCTTACTCATTTCCATAGGGCCACGATTCCGCTGGAAAGCATCGCCGACCTGCCAAAGCCTGGCGAAGTGCTGGACGAGGAGAATGATGCAGACAAGGAGGTCTTCCTCGACAACTTCCCGCTGTTCCCTAGCGAGACCGATGCAATCACGTCAGAGCACACCTACTATGAGTCGTGGTCCTACTCCATTTATCGGCGCAACGGGACCAATTATCAGTTGATCTACACGGGCTGCGGCGGCGGGACATAAGATTTCCGGAATAGCTTGAAGACTGCTGTTCGGTTGATTCTCAGCCACATGCGCTGGAAACCGGGCTACACTATCTCTGAGGCAAATATGCTGACCGCCGACAAGGTTCGAGCCGTACTTGAAACCCTCAGTCCGACTCAGGAAAAGGTCGATCTAGCCGTGAAGACGGCCGTGGAGATCGCGCAGCCCTCCCGCGTGATTCTGTTTGGATCATGGCCGCGCGGGGAGGCAGAGTGGGACAGCGATCTGGACATGGCAGTGCTGATGCCCGATTACGCCGAATCGGAATTGGGCAGCATTCATCGCAAGCTACGCCGTAAACTGGAAGAGATTCCGATCACCATCGACCTGATTACTGCCACTGAGGGATATGCGAACCAATTTCGCAGCTCAATCAATTCGATCTATTACCGCATACTCAATGACGGCCAGTTGGCTTATGAACGGCAGCCCATACACGCAGGCCCAGATTCTCCTGATCAAGGCCGCTGAAGACGAGACGGCTCTCCATGTGGACGGCAATCCTGAATCCGTCCTCGGTTTTCATGCACAGCTGGCTGTCGAGAAGCTCATTAATGTGCTGCTTTCGCAATTGGCGACACCATTTGAACTGACGCACAATCTCGGCCGACTCCAGACCGTGCTCACTGGAGCGGGCGAGAGCTTGCCCGTCACTCCCATTCCGATTGGTGACCTGAACGACTTCGCAGTGACGTACCGCTGCGACCTGCTCTTCCAATTTGTGGGCCCCGGCAAATCGGATCTAATCGAAACCGTCCGTCTCATCCGCGAGCACGTTCACGCCCGCATTGTTGCCCTCACCGGCGCGCCCCTGCCCCCTCCGTTACAATAGTTGGAAGCGCCAGCCGCGCGGGGAAGTAGAATCCCCAGCCCGGCTGGCGCGTCAGACTATCATGCTAGCCAAAATCCTTCCCGAAGCTCTCACATTCGATGACGTGTTGCTGGTTCCCGCCGGCAGCGACGTCGTCCCCGCGCTGGTGAGCACACAGACCCAGTTGACCCGCGACATCACACTGAACACCCCGCTGCTTTCTTCGGCCATGGACACGGTGACCGAGTCGCGCATGGCCATCGCCATGGCGCAGCAGGGCGGCATCGGGATTGTGCATCGCAATTTGACCATCCCCGACCAGGCGGGCGAGATCGACAAGGTGAAACGGTCGGAGAGCGGGATGATCGTGGACCCGGTGACGATCGGCCCGGACCAGATGATTGGCGACGCTCTGGAAGTGATGCGGCGCTACAAAATCTCCGGCGTGCCCGTGACGCAAGGCAAGACTCTGGTGGGAATCCTCACCAACCGAGATCTGCGATTCGAGACGCGCACCGACATCCCCATCGGCGATGTGATGACCAAGGAAGACCTGATCACCGTGCCGGTGGGCACCACGCTCGAGGAAGCCGAGCTGATTCTGCACAAGCACCGCGTGGAAAAGCTGCTGGTGGTGAACGAACAGTACGAGCTGAAGGGACTCATCACGGTCAAGGACATCCAAAAGAAGTTGAAGTACCCCATGGCCAGCAAAGACGATCAGGGGCGGCTGCGCGTGGGCGGCGCGATCGGAGCCACTGGCGACTTCCTGGAGCGGGCATCCGAGTTGGTGCGCGCCCGCGCCGATGTGCTGGTCATCGACTCCGCGCACGGGCATCAGACGCGTGTGCTCGAGGCGGTTCGCGAGGTGAAGAAACGCTTCCCCGATGTGGGTTTACTGGCCGGCAATGTGGCCACCTATGAGGGCGCGCTGGCGTTGATCGAGGCCGGCGCGGACGCCATTAAAGTCGGCATCGGCCCCGGTTCCATCTGCACCACTCGCATGGTTACGGGCGCCGGCATGCCCCAAATCACTGCTATAGCCGAAGCGTACCGCGCTGCCCGTGAGCATGGCATCCCGGTCATCGCCGACGGCGGAATCAAGTACTCCGGCGAAATTACGAAGGCGATCGCGGCCGGCGCAAGCTCGGTGATGATCGGCTCGCTTTTTGCCGGCGTAGACGAAAGCCCCGGAGAGACCATTCTTTACCAGGGGCGCAGCTTCAAAAGCTATCGCGGCATGGGTTCGTTGACCGCCATGAGCCAGGGCTCCGGCGAGCGCTACTTCCAAAGCACGGCCGACATGGCCAGTGCGGAAATGGGCACCGAAGGCGTGGTGCAACGCGAACGCGCAAGCCAGAACCGCCTGGCCAAATTCGTTCCCGAAGGCATTGAGGGGCGCGTGCCCTATCGCGGACCGCTTGAGTCGATGGTCTTTCAGCTTGTTGGCGGTCTCCGCTCCGGGATGGGTTACGTGGGCTGCGGGACGATCCGGGAATTGCAGGAGAATGCACACTTTGTGCGCATCTCCGGCGCGGGACTGCGCGAGAGTCATGTCCACGACGTGATCATCACCCGAGAGGCGCCCAACTATCGTGTCGAATAAGGCGCGCAGCCTCAAGTTCTGGATCAGCGCCTGGTTCCCGGTGGTTTTGGGGATTGCTGTAATCGTGTTTGAGTCGACAGAGTACATGGGAGCGAACCACACCACCGGGCCGGTTCGATGGCTGTTCCAATACATTTTCGGACCTGTCGGCGACGCCCAATGGGACGTCATTCATCACTACGTCCGCAAATCGGGCCACTTTATCTTCTATGGGCTGCTTGGCCTGGCGTGGCTTCGTGCATGGTGGATGACGCTGCCTCGTTTGCGCTATTTCGAGGTGGCAGTGCTGGGCTTGCTCGGCACAGCCCTGGTGGCCAGTTGGGATGAGTGGCACCAGACCTTCCTGCCGAACCGCACCGGCTCAGCTTCGGACGTATTGCTGGATTGTTGCGGCGCAATCACACTCGAACTCCTTGTCTATATTTGCTTTCGCGTTTGCAAGCCTAGGCTGCTGAAATCAGCCCCCTGACAGCTTGAACCTAACTCGCGAACCCCAGTGCCACAAACAAACACGGGCGCATCCAGTGAATGGATGCGCCCGTGGGACCTTCTATTCGAAGAACGCAGTTGGGTAGGAACCAGAGCTTTAAGCAGCCTCGTCCTTTGGTTCGTCCTTCTTCGACTCTTCCAACTGCTTTTCGAGCTCTGCGCGCTTCTTGGCCTTGATGTCGTCGCGCCTTTGACGCTTCACTTCCAGTTGCTTCTCGGCGCCCAGCAGTTCGATGAAGGCCTTTTCGGCTCCGTCGCCCTTCTGGAATCCGGTGCGGACGATGCGCAGATAGCCTCCCTGGCGATCGCCGTAGCGCGGGGCAACTGTGCCAAACAGCCGCTCCACGGACGTGTCGGTCATGAGAAAGCTGAGCGCCTGGCGGCGGCTGTGCAGATCGCCCTTTTTCCCAAGAGTGATCATTTTTTCAACCAGTGGACGGACCGCCTTGGCTTTGGCCACAGTGGTCTCCACACGGTCTTCCACGATTACGGACGTGACTAGGCTGCGCAACAGAGCGCGGCGATGACTGGTGTTGCGTCCGAGCTTGAATCCTGCATTGCGATGGCGCATGGTGAAACTCTCTTTCGATTCAAAATCAGTTTTCAGTTCACAGTTCTTAGTTCGCAGCTAGTTCTCGGGCAGTTCCGCTTGTCGGCTACTTAACTATGAACTGCGAACTGCAAACTGTGAACTGTGAACTGCATTAAAAATTCTCGGTCTCGGTGGGCAATTGGAGATCGACTGAATCCAGCGGTTCGTCCTCATCGTCGTAGTGGCTATAGCTGGCAGCCAGAGCGGCGGCGGGCGGAATGCTCGTAGGTCCAGGGACCGCGTTGCCGTTTTCATCGATCTTCATGCCCAGCGAGAGGCCCATCTGCGCGAGAATCTCCTTGATCTCGTTCAGGCTCTTGCGGCCGAAGTTCTTGGTCTTCAGCATCTCGG
>CAYWMR010000021.1:0-23146 GCA_964458965.1 uncultured Occallatibacter sp.
CTCGATTCGTGTTCCATGCCCATGCTGACGCAAACGTCGGTGTAGATGGCGTCGGCGCCTTCGGCGGCAAGTTGCGGATCTTGCAACAGGCGAACTTCGCAACCGTTCGCTTCGGCAATTTCGCGCGCCTTGGTAACGATCTCGATGTCCGGCGAATAACCGCGCGGCGTGGCCACGGTGACATTCGCTCCGAGTTGCGCGCCAGTCAGCATCAGCGAGTGGCACACATTATTTCCGTCGCCAACATAAGTAAAGTTCAGTCCGGCGACGTTTCCGAAGTGCTCTTCCAGGGTCATAAAGTCCGCAAGCGCCTGACAGGGATGCTCGAAGTCGGAGAGCGCATTGATAACCGGCACGCGCGAGTTGGCGGCCATCTCGGTGATGGTGTCGTGCGCGTACGTACGCAGGACGATCACATCGACCCAGCGCTCCACATTGCGCGCCACATCGGCAATCGACTCGCGCTCGCCCAGCGGCGAGTTGGTGCAATCGACGAAGATGGCGTTGCCGCCCATGGTGTTGATGCCGGTCTCGAAGGCGAGGCGGGTGCGCAGGCTGGCTTTCTCGAACATCAGCACCATTTGTTTGGCGTCGAGCGCATGGCGGTACTCGCGCGGATTGCGCTTCACGTCGTGGCCCAGCTTGAGGATGGCGCGCACCTCGCCACTGGAGAGATCGGCGATGGAGCACATGTCCTCGCCGGCAAGGCGCGCGGCGGCGGCAAGGATATCGGGGTCCTGCTGAACGGGCCCACTCGTGGCGATGACTCGGCGTTCAAGTGTTGCTTTGCTAGCCATGATTCTGTCCTCCTGCGTAACGGGCTGCGGTCTGGTTTGAAGTCACGGCGACCCCATGTTCAGTGAAGATTTCGTCCAACGCCGCAATGGCGGTGTCCACGTGTGGGCGCTCCAGAATGTAAGGCGGCAGGAAGCGAAGCACAGTATCACTGGTGCAATTGATCAGGATGTGGCGCTTCAGCATCTCGGCAACAGTGAGCTTGGCCAGATCGGCGGAATCGAGTTCGGCCGCAATCATCAGCCCCTTGCCGCGCACATCCAAAATGGCTTCATGCCGCGCGGCAAGACCGCGCAACTCACTTTGGAAGTAGTCGCCGACTTCGGTTGCATGGGCAAGCAGATTCTCGCGCTCGATGTAATCGATAACGGCGATGGCGACAGCACAGGCCAGCGGTCCTCCGCCGAATGTGGTGCCGTGCATGCCCGCATGAATGGCGCGCGAAGCTTCTTCGGTGCAAAGAACTGCGCCCAAAGGAATGCCTCCCGCGATGGGCTTGGCAAGCGTGGTTATGTCCGGTTGAATGCCGTAGTGCTGATAGGCGCACCACTTTCCGGTGCGGCCCATGCCGGCCTGAATTTCATCCACAATCAGCAATGCGCCGGTCGCGTCCGCAAGCGCGCGGGCTTCCGCGAAAAACTCCTGCGTGAGGGGACGCACACCGCCTTCGCCCTGAATGGCTTCAACCAGAATGGCGCACACTTCGTTTGAAAACTTTGCGCGCAGATCCTGAACGTCATTAAAGCGGACGAACTCAACGCCGGGAACAACAGGCGCGAATGGCTCACGGTATTTGTCCTTGTAAGTGGTGGACATGGAGCCATAAGTGCGGCCATGAAAGCTCTGTTCGAGCGCAAGAAACTTCGTCCCGATCTGCTTGCCCTCGCTGCGCAGCAAGCCGGCGTGGGCGCGCGCCAGCTTCAGCGCACCTTCCCATGCTTCAGTGCCGGTATTGGAGAAGAACACGCGGTCGAGTCCAGTGCGTTCAGTAAGACGCAGAGCAAGCTCCGCCTGTCCTTCGTGATAATACAAATTCGAGGTATGGATGAGCGCATGACTCTGCCGTGCGATAGCTTCTTCAATCACAGGATGGCCGTAACCAAGAGCATTCACGCCAATGCCGCTGAGCAGGTCAAGGTACTTCGCACCGTTCTCGTCAACGATGTGCACACCCTCCCCGCCGACAAACAGGATGGGGTTGCGATCGTAGGTTGAAAGCAGTAGCCGGCTTTCAGCGGCGCGAATTTGATCGAGTTTCGTCAATGTCTTATCTCCTGGTCCGCTTGTCATGCGGACAGCTAGGCCACCATCACTTCGGTGCCGTGGGCCACGCGGGAACTGCACAGGTCGGGAAGGGAACCGGCAGCCTCCGCGGGCAGAATTCTTACGCGCTTTACGCCGCTCAAAAGAGCTTCGCGGCAGGCGCTGAGCTTGGGCAACATACCGCCAGAGATGACGGCGCTTTTGGCCATCTCGGCTATTTGATCAATTGACAACCATCGGAGTACTTCGCCATTCGCGCCCTTTACGCCGGGCACGTCGGTAAGGAAGACCAGCGCATCGGCGTGGCATGCAATGGAGCAGGCCGCGGCCATTTCATCGGCATTGATGTTGTAATACTCGCCGTCGAATCCCAGAGCCATCGAGGAAATCACGGGCACGCCATTCAACTGCCAGATGGCTTCGATCCAGCGCGGATCGCTGGCGACGATTTCGCCCACATAGCCGAGGTCGGGCTTGCCTGCATCCAGCAAGGCACGCTTCTTGCGGGCGCGGAACATCAGGCCATCGCCGCCGGAAACGCCAACCGCTGGCTGGCCCAGCGCTCCAAGTGCAGCCACCAGGCCCTTGTTTACCTTGCCCGCCAGAACCATGAGCGCCACGTCGCGGGTTTCGGCATCGGTAACGCGCAGGCCGCCAACAAATTCGCTTTGCTTTCCCAGCGCCTTCAACATGCGGGTCAACTGCACGCCTCCGCCGTGAACCACGGCCACCTGATTGCCGTCGCGCACCAGTTCCACAATGGCCCGTGTGCAGCCTTCCAGCAGCGAAGGAGTTTCCAATCCCGCTCCACCCAGTTTGACGACGTACTTCATTCCAGACCCTCCGCTTCGCCCCAGGCATTCATCACGTTCAGGTTCTGTACTGCCTGCGACGACGCGCCCTTCAACAAGTTATCAAGACAACTTACGATCACGGCTCGGCGGCCATCCGCGGCCACCTGGAAGCCGATGTCGGCATAGTTGGTTCGCACCGAATATTGAATCTGCGGCAACGCCTTCTCATAGAGGCGGACCATGGGACTGTTTATGAAAAACTGATGGTAAATGTGAGTTATGCTCGCCACTGTCTGCGGCGCGCGAAAATGAACGTAAATTGTGGATAGGATTCCGCGCGGAATGGGCAAGAGATGAGGCGCGAAAACAATCTGATTTGCCTCGATGCCAACTTGCTCAAGCAATTCGCCGGTGTGGCGATGCGTGAACACGCCATAGGCAGACAGGTTGTCCGCCGCGTACATGAAATGCGTCTTCGCCGTCGGCGCTTTGCCTGCTCCGCTGACCCCGCTCTTCGAGTCGGCCACAATGCCGCAATCCAGATCGACGAGTCCCGCCGCAACCAGAGGCCGCAGTGCAAGAATGACGGAGGTTGCATAACAGCCGGGATTGGCGACAAGGCGTGCGTCCGCAATCTGCTTACGATGCAACTCGGGCAGTCCATACACGGCCTGTGCCTGGGTCGCAGCGGCCAATTCGGAATCCTCATCGTCGAAACCGTATACCGCGCGGTTGGCCGCTTCCGTGAGCCGCCATGCGCCACTCAAATCAATGACACGCAATCCGCGCTTGAGCGCTTCAGGAACCCACTCGCGAGACTGTTCATGCGGAGTGGCAAGAAACAGGACTTCTACTCCAAGATCGCTGAGCAGATCCCAGGAGAACGGTTGCATCACCAGGTTCCCGCGGCCGTGGCTGTCGGCCAGTTGTGGATGAATTTCAGCGAAGGGAATGCCGCCGCGCGCCTCGTCCTTTGCGTCTACGCGACCGGCAAATACCGGCGGCGCACCGTGGAGACGGGGATGACGCAGCAGCAGCCTGGCTAACTCCGCGCCGGCGTACCCTGTAACTCCCACAACCGCAGTTTGTACCGTGTTGGTCATGACTCCAGAAACGTCCTCAGCCGGGCTTCCACTTCGCCTGCCCGGCGCGGGTCAGCGCAGATCACCAATACGGTATCGTCGCCGGCGACGGTGCCCACCACCTCCGGCCATCCCTCATGATCCAGGGCTGCGGCAAAAGGCTGCGCTCCGCCCATCACCGTGCCCACCACTACCTGATTCATCGCTTGCTGCACGCGCAGGCCGAAGCTCTCAATCATCTCCGCAACCGAAGGTGGACCGTCGTCTTCCACCGCTGTGCCGTGGCCATTTCCGTTGCGGTTGGGCAGCACATAGCCGCCCGGGCCTTTGGAGAGCTGCAATTCGTGTATATCCCGTGAAAGAGTAGCCTGCGTAACCTCAAAGCCGCGGCGGCGGAGCTTGCGGCGCAACTCGTCCTGGTTGGAAACCGGAGAGCTGCCCACCAAATCCCGTATCGCGTTGTGTCTCTGAAACTTCATCGCTTAATGCCGCCAACTGCTTTGCCATTTTCAGGCAAAGTGAAAGCGCGGCTCGCAGTGCAGCGGCCGCGCTTGAATAAATATACAACAGATTTGCATAAGTATGCACACTAATTTGGCGCGCTGCAAAATATTCTTCAAATTATCACCAGATTGCCGCCTATACCGGCGGCGCCGCATCCACCACCGGCACGCCTGCGGGAGGCGTAAAGCGAAACATCTCAGCCGGAACAGGCGCATTCGGCTGTTCCCCGCTGAAAGTGAAGCGAGTCAGCGCGCCGTCGGCCTCTTCGAGCTCGATGCCCACGATCGTTCCATCCGCAGTCACCGTCAGGGCGAGCCGATTCACACGCTTCTCCTGGCCCTTGGGTTGCCCGGCGAGTATATAGCTCCCGCCAACGCTGCTCGCCAGCGTCAGGGCATTCATCTCTTTTTCCAATTCGGTATGACCCAGCAGGAAGCGCAAGGGCGAGCGCAGGTCGTCCAGTTCTTTGGCGGGAATGCGCTGCACCTGGGAATCGCCCCGGGCATAGAACCATGCGTACTTGCCGTCGAGCAGGAAGACCTTGCCAGCCGGGTCGCTGTAATCCCACTTCATGCGCCCCGGCTTCATCAGCACCAGAGTTCCGCTCTCAGTGCGCTTCATCCCCATGCCCTCGTAGCTCTCGGTGAAGGCCGCCTTGAGCGAGCGCAGCTGGTTGTAATGACGATCTACTCGTTGGGCTAGCTCATGGGCGCTTAAGGGAGCAGTACCCTGACCCAGAGACGAAAGGGCAGCGGCCCCCAGTAGCGTGGCTGCCACAGATAGACGACCTCCCAGCCGCAACAGCGCGCCCAGGCTCATTGAACGAGCTGCGAGCAGTTGGTGCCGCCCGTCGGGTCGTATTTGATTATGCCGCCGTCATCGCTGCAAAAACCGAGACTTCCGGTCTTGCCCACGGTCTGCGGAACGGCGGTTATCGTGTAGCTGGTGTTTCGATCGGTACCGTTGACTGTAACCTTGGTGCAATTGCTGACGGCGAAGATGTAGCCGGACTTGTAGCCAGAGGTGAGGTCCGCCTGCAAGAGTTGCGCCCCGGTCGGCGACGGAGCGCCAGCGGTGGGGTCGCCGCCCAGGGATTTCAGGTCGCACGCGTAACCATTGGCCGGGTAGGAGGTCGCGTACTGCATCTCTGCCTGCTGGATGGTCTGGACGGACTTTTTCGCCGAGAGTTCGTCGGCATTCTTCTTCAAAGTGCCCACGGTGGGAATTGCGATCAGCATCAGAATGGCGATGATCGCCATCACGATCAGCAACTCCATCAGCGTAAAGCCGTTGGGCTGCTCACGGCTGTCGCTCAACCTCGAGCCTTGCGGTACGGTGCGGCCAGTCGCGAAAGAAAACTTGCGTCTCATGGGTCCATTGCCTCTTGGGAGCAGTCCGGCATCACCGGACCATCCGACAAAATGCTACAACGTACAGACGCGAAAGGGAAATCAGACGCTCGGAAAAGCAGTTGTCAGTTGTAAGTTTTCAGTTGTAAGTTGTCCCGTACTCGTAGCCTGCCAAGAATGCGCGCCGGATTCTTTGACTGCGTTGCGAGAAGGGCTTCCCTTTGGAACAACAGTGGAATCTGCTGGCTCAAAACTTACAACTGAAAACTTACAACTTACATCTGCTTCTCAACACACCAGCCTCTCCCGCTTCAGCTTGATGCCATCCAGCCGGCCCAGCAGGGTTACGGCTATGCGATCAGGGTCGAACAGCCGCTGCGCCATGGTCTGCACCTCCCCCGCTTGGACCTGCTCAATGCGGGCGATAACCTCGTCGACGGTGAAGAAGTCGTGGAAGTACATCTCCTGGCGGGCCAGGTTGGCCATGCGCGAACTCGAGCTCTCCAGGCCCAGCAGGATATTGCCCTTGAGCTGATCCTTGGCGCGGGTCAGTTCTTCCTCATGCAGCGTCTCGTTCTTCAGTTTGCGGAATTCCGCAAGAATCAAATCAACCACTTCGACGGCCTTGCCGGCCGACGTGCCGGCATACACGCACAAAGTTCCCGTATCACGATACGGGCTCAGATCGGAGTAAATCGAATAGGCCATGCCCCGCTCTTCCCGGATGGTCTGGAACAGGCGTGAACTCATGCCGCCGCCCAGCACCGTGTTCAGGATGAGCGTGGCATACCGGCTCTCGTCGGTGATTGGCGGAGCGGGCACACCCAGGCAGATTTGCACTTGTTCCAGAGATCGCTTATTGCGCAAGACAATCCGTGCGCTGGCCTCCGGCGCGGAAAGCTCATGTAGAGTCTCGCCGCCTGCCAGAGTGGAAAACTTGGCCGCCACTTCGCCGGCAAAATGATCGTGGTCCAAATTGCCCGCGGCACTGAAGACAATGTTGCCGCCATGAAACCGGTCGCCGTGGTAGGCAAACAGCTTCTCCTGGTCCAGCCGGGTTACCGAGGCCGTGGTGCCCAGAATGGGCCAGCCCAGCGGATGATCCTTCCAGAAACTCTGCGTGAACAGCTCGTGGACCAGCACATCCGGGTTGTCCTCGTCGATTTTGATCTCTTCCAAAATCACGCCGCGTTCGCGCTCGATGTCGGCTGCGGCGAACACCGGATTCAGCACCAGGTCGGTCAGCACATCCAGAGCGATCGGCACATGGTCGGAGAGCGATTTGACGTTGAAGCAGATGGTCTCCTTGCCGGTAAAGGCGTCCAGATTGCCGCCGATCGAGTCCATCTCGCGCGCGATATGCTGGGCGCTGCGGGAGCGTGTTCCCTTGAAGAGCATGTGCTCCACAAAATGGCTGATCCCGTTGGTCTCGGCGGGCTCGCACCGGGAGCCGGACTTGATCCATACGCCCATAGCCACGGAACGCAGATGATCCATGCGTTCGGTCAGGACGATCAGCCCGTTTGGCAACACCGTGCGTCGAAGATTTCTCTCAGTAGTCGTCATCATTGTTTCGATTCGATTGTAGGGCAATTGGGTGCATACGGGCTCTTTGGTGCTGCAAGGGAACGCTGAAATGCCTTATGCTGAGCCCAGCCGTGACAGGAGAATCCCAACTCGTTCCATTAGACGCCGCAAACCAGTCAAGCGGCAGCGGTTCTCCGCTTTTTGGCCTGAACCAGCAGGCTCTGGCTGCGCGGATGGCCGCAATCGGAGAACCGGGCTGGCGCGGCAAACAGCTCGCGGAAGCCATCTACCGTCAAAGGCTTACCGACCTGAATGAGATTACCACTCTCCCCAAGCCGTTACGCCGGCGCATGGCCGCCGAGGGTTGGCAGGTTGGCCGGCCGGCCATTGTTCAGGTTTTCCAGTCCGTGGACGGTACTGAGCGCTATCTGGTCAAGGCTGGCGAGCAGACCGTCGAGACCGTCTGGATGCCCGAGGGCGACGACGGCGAAGCCGGCGACGGAAGCGGCTCCGATGGTCCACCGACACTGGGTGCCCCTGGTCCCTCGCATTTGGGGACCAGGGATAGCGATGAATCTCAACCCGGTACCGGCCATCATTCTACCGGTGCAGTGGGAGGCAACAGGTCCCGCGCCACCATCTGCGTCTCCAGCCAGGTGGGCTGCGCGGTCAATTGCCAGTTTTGCCTCACCGCCAAACTCGGTCTCCAGCGCAATCTCACCGCCGGGGAGATTGCCGGTCAGGTCATTTCAGTCTTCGATCGCCACGCCGTAGAGGTGGGCCGCGATCGCGTGAACCTGGTCTTCATGGGCATGGGCGAGCCATTCCTCAACTACGCCAACTTCATGGCCGCCGTCCGCCTGCTGGTGGAGGAGGTTGGCCTGAGTCCGCGCCGTATGACGGTCTCTACTTCCGGCATCGTGCCCGGCATCGAGCGCTTTGCCCAGGAGTCGGCGGAGGTGCGGCCCAAGCTGGCCATCAGCCTCAACGCCCCCAACGACCGCATCCGCGAAGAGATCATGCCCATCAATCGCAAGTGGCCCATTGAGGCGGTGATGGACTCGGTGCGCCAGGTCCAGCTTCGTCCGCGCGAGCGAATCACGTTTGAATATGTGCTGCTGGCCGGCGTCACCGACCAGCCCGCGCATGCTCGGGAAGTAGCGCGGCTGGTTCGCCGAACCGGTCTCCCCGCCAAGGTAAATCTGATCACGTGGAACCCTGGCCCCGGCATAGCCTACACCATGCCGCAGCCCGAGGCTGTCGAGAAGTTCCGCGCGACGCTGGCTGGAGAGGGAATTCCCACCTACCTGCGCAAGCCCCGGGGACGCGATATCTACGCCGCCTGCGGGCAGTTGAAGCGAACGGTGGAAGGCTAGAAATTCTGCCTTTGACTCCAGTTGCGCGGCCGGACCGCCTCGAGATTCAGTAACCAAACTGGCGATTCCGATATCCCATTTTGCCGCAATTTTGCTATACTTTCTTTATTCCCGGAAGGGTGTCGGTCCTCCCGGGAGTTTGGCTACTTCATCAGTAGCGCCAGGACGAGGAGTACGAGCGCCGTCACCAACCGCCAGTCAATGGCGATGGTTATGGCAACACGCATCCAGGACGATTTCTCATCCAATCGCCCTCACCTCCTTTGCGTTGGCACGGCCCGCAGGTCGCTGATACGGCCTGCGGACCGACGGCTCAATCTTCCGAGCCGATCTTTCCGCCGCCGTTGCCACACACGCAAAAGAAGCGCAATCAAACTAATTGATCGATGTGACCCGGTCGAGGATCACCGTCACAGTTCTTTTTCTGCCAATGAACAAACCTCCGCCCCATCCCTCCGAAGGTCTTCGAATGAATGGGGCGAGAAATTGCTTCCAGGATGATTGTGCAGATCGCTGACGCGGAATTACTTTCCGGCCGGCATAGCCATTGGCTGCACGCTGCCGCAGTCCGGACCCTTGTAAACCGAAACCGACTCGGCGGTCCATTCAATTGGCGTCGAATTCCCGCGCATCTGGATTGTGCCCGTAAAGTGAACCTTCCCCTTGGCCTCATTGGGATTGGTCCAATTCGACTCCATGGTTCCGGTCCCGCTCATGGTTCCCGTGCAGGTCATGGTCGCGGTCATCCCTGTGGCATGCAGCGACACATTCGTAACCTGGCAACTCCGGCCTTGGCCCCCCACCGGCGCGCCATACTTGTCGATCATCGCCTGAGTCAGGCAAACCTGCGTGGTGTGCGGCCCGCCGGCAAAGGGCAAACCTGGAGGCGCCTGCATTCCCGCAGGCATTGGAGATTGCTGCCAGGTCTGGGTAGTGGTCATCTCCCACAGGCCTGGCTTTCTGGTGGATTGTGCAGAGGCGAAGAATGCCACAGCGACCAGGCAACAGCCCATCGTGATCCAAACTCGAGTCTTGCTCATGGTTCCTCCTGTCCGATCCCGCTGGCTACCTCATCCTTCCGCATTTCTACGGAAGGCTGAGATCGTGACAATGCCTGAGATGTGAATATTTAAATTATCGGCAATAGCTACTTGTCGGCGGGCACTTGCATCGGTTGCACACTGCCGCAGTCGGGGCCTTTGTAAACCGACTTCTGCTGCATGGTAATTTCCATCGGCCGAGAATTGGGACCCATCTGCATGGTGCCGCTCAGGTGGATTTTGGTCTCGGCGGTGCCGGGCGCGGGAAACGTGGCCTCCACGGTACCGGTCGCGTTCATCTGCCCGGTGCAGCTGATGTTCGCGGTCATTCCGGCGGGCTTCAGTGAAACGTTTGAGACTGTGCAGTCGCCGCGCTGAGGCTTGGAAAACGGGGCGCCGTATTTGTCAATCATCGCCTGGGTCACGCACACCTGTGTGGTGCGCGGTCCGCCCATCATGCCGCCGCCACCCCCGGGCATTTGCATTCCCGGCGGCATCTGGGGCATCTGCGGCATTTGTGAGCCGCCAAAGCTCGTGGTGGTGGTGGCTTCCCATAGGCCCGCCTTCTGCATCGACTGGGCCTGAGAAAGGGCGGATGCAGCGACCAGGCAACAGCCTATCGTGATCCAGAGTCGAGTCTTGCGCATGATTCCTCCTGTTTTTCATTGCGCAAGCTGATGGCCGCGCGGTTTAACTTTACTTCAAGGCGGGAGCGGCGGGAAAGAGAAATCTCTTCAACCCCTCTTCTGTTCAAGCGCGTTCAGCGCGCCCTGCCCGGCCAAGCGCAAGCAGTGCGCCGGTTACGCGGCCCGCGGCGTGGCGCACCACACTCTCCTCGCTGGCAAAGTCGCCCGTTATGCAGCGAACCCCCAGCGACTCGATCTTTTCAATGTCGGCTACGATAGGCGAAGCTCCCTCAGCTGCATAGCGAACCAGCGTGTCGGGCGAAAACGCAGCAGTGTTCACCAGGGCGTAGTCGAAAACCGGCGCGCGGGTGTGATCGTAGATGCGCTCGATATGCTGAGCCGCGGTCAGGTCGAGGCTCTCGTTGGCCTCGGTCATCAGGTTTGAAATGTACACACGTACGCCGCGCGCCCTGGCCAGGGCCTCCGAAACGTCCCGCACCAGAAGATTGGTAATCAGCGAAGTGTAGAGCGAGCCCGGTCCAATCGTGATCAGGTCGGCCCGCTCAATGGCCTCCAGCGTCTCCGGCACCGGAACCGGGTCAGGGGGATCGAGCATCAGTTCAACGATCCTGCGCTTGCTGGCGGTGATCTTCGTTTCCCCGCGCACCTGTGAGCCATCGTCCATATGCGCCACCAAAGTGACATTGGCTGTGGTCGCTGGATAAATACGGCCCCGAGTGGCCAGAATCTTCGACGTGAGTTGGATGGCCTGGGCAAAGTCCCCGGTAACCTCAGTAAGCGCGGCCACAAACAGGTTGCCGAAGTTATGCCCTTTCAGGGAATCTCCACCCCGGAAGCGATGGTTGAACAGCCGCGACAGCAGGTCCTCCTCCTCACTGAGGGCCACCATGCAATTGCGCAGATCGCCGGGTGGGAGCATGTTGAAACCCGTGCGCAGCCGCCCGGAGGAGCCGCCATCGTCGGTCACGGTTACCACGGCGGCAAGGTCTGAGATTGGGCTGGGCGGCGATGTGGATTGCCCGGCCGCGGCCACATGCTTGCGCAGCCCGCGCAGCAGCGTGGAAAGCCCGGTGCCGCCTCCAATGGCGACCACACGCATGGGGCTTGAAACGCTTGACGCTTCGACGCTCACCGACGACACCGGAGACAGTTGTTCGTTCAGGGTCGGCTGTGGCGCGTCTCCATCTGCCGGATTTCGAGTTGCAAGAGCTGCTGAAATCAAGGTCTGCCTTACGGAATCTCAGGATACAGCAACTCGGTGAACCGGGGGTCGTCCACCATGCTTTGGAAATCGTTATCGACGCGGGCCTGCAGCCGGTTCCTGGGGTTCAACTCGATCGCCCGGGCCAGGTTGCGAAGGCAATCCTGCGTGTGGCCCGTAATCGAATCCAGCAACGCCAGCCCGTAAAGCGCATAGTCGGCATTCGGATGGGAGACTAGAATGCTGCCGAACTGTTCCCGAGCCTCCTCGTAATAGCCCGTGTTCAGCTTGGAGACGGCATAATCATAGTGCTCCTCGGGAGTGGCAAACGCCAGATTGGGCTTCTCCAGTTGCCGCTGGCAGGTGTTGATGTACATCCGGCAGCGCTCCTTGATCTCCGCCGGCGCATCGGGCATCAGCTTGCCAAAGGCGGCCAGCGCCTTCTCGTACTTGCCCTGTTGCAACAGTTGTACTGCAGATTGGTAGTGCTGGAAAGCTTGTCCCATGTTCGCGGTGGAGTGACTCCCTTGCTTGATAGCCGGGGTGGGCGTTTTCTTGCGGCTGGGCGTTGATCGGGCCTCTTGCATCATTAGTTTGCCGAATTCTTGCTTCTCCAACAAGCGGTCGCGCCGGCTAGCCACCTGCTAGAGACCTGCTGTTGGAGTTAACGCTGCTCAGGCACTCTTTATACGCAGAACACCGGGTCCCGTCAATGGGGTCTATCGAGAGGAAGATCGACTACCCTGTTTTTTGAACGGTTTACCGTAAATTGCCGGGTTCAGCGTCGGGTCGTTGTACATCTTCATTTGCCGGTAGAGCTTGAATCGCCGCGTCCCATCGAGTGTCTCACCCCAAAGCGCGTCGAGGCAGGCGGCAAGGTCAGCTCTCTGCTCTTCAAGAATACCCAATCGCTCGCGATTCCGGCCTGCGTGTCCTGGCGGTGCGTCCCCGCGCTCCGCTTCCTCCCGCGTGTGATAGATCTTCAGCGCCAGGATTGAAAGCCGGTCGACGATTAGCCCCGGCGACTCAGAGTGCAATGGGGCGTCGGGGTTGGGCAGCCCGCTCCCTTGAAGCCAGCCAAGCAACGTCCGGTCCAGTTCTTCGGCCAGGTCGTTCCGCTGTTGGTTGGTCTTATCCACCCTGCGCTTCACGTCTGCCAACTCCGCATCGGTGGCGTCCGGGATGCGCGCCTCGTCTTCGATATGCCACAGGTCGCAGTTTGCTCGATGCTGCCGAGCGGCCAAAGCAAGCCAAAGTGAGTCGAGCTTTGCCTCGATCCGGGGGGCGTCACGCCGGGTGCTGGCATCCGTTGCAGCTATCACGGGCGCAACTTCGCCGCATTCTCCCGGCTTCTGGTGCCACGCGCGGGTCTCGATGTCTTGAAGTGCGACGATATCGGCTGCCGAAAAATTCCTCAACAATTCACATCCAAAGGCATCGGCCTGGCTCCATCAACAGGCGAGTCGGTCCCGAGTGCAGCTTCTATGGTAGAACTATCCTCAACCTGGGTCCAAACTCTGAAGCCGGGGTCGAGATTCAGGCGTAACAGACGAGGGTGTCGATGGCCGACCAGATTCAGCGGTTTCTCTGCCTTGCCAGCTACGAAAAAGGGAACGAATTTCTGCGCCAATGCGCGGAGATGGGCGTCCGGCTCACGCTGCTGACCCTGGATAAGCTGCGCGATGCCGACTGGCCGCGGGACGTCTTGGAGGAGCTGGTCACCATGCCCTCCGGCCTTACCCGCGAGCAGATACTGAACACCGTTTCCTGGATGGCGCGTGGACGCCGCTTCGACCGCATTATCGCGCTCGATGAGTTCGACTTGGAGACCGCGGCGCAGGTTCGCGAGCACATGCGCATTCCCGGCATGGGCGTCACCACCTCGGCCTACTATCGCGACAAGCTCGCCATGCGCACCGGCGCCAGGGACGCCGGCTTTCTGGTTCCTGAGTTCTCGCCCGTGCTGAACTACGACGACTTGCGCGATTACATGAACCGCGTCAACGCGCCGTGGCTGCTCAAGCCGCGCTCGGAAGCGTCTGCCCTGGGTATTCGCAAAATTGAAAACCCCGAGCAACTGTGGCGGGCGCTCGAGGAACTGGGCGACCGCCAAAGCTATTACCTGCTGGAGCAATTCGTTCCCGGCGACATCTTCCATGTGGACTCGATCGTCAGCGACCGCCGGGTCGCATTCTCCGTGGTGCACCAGTACGGACGCCCGCCCATGCAGGTGATGCACGACGGCGGCGTCTTCACCACCCGCACCGTCGACCGCTCAAGCCGCGACTGGAGGGAGCTGAGCGACATGAATTCTGGTCTGGCGCCTGCGCTTGGCATGGTGCGCGGCGTTACCCATGCCGAGTACATCCGCTCCCACTCCGATGGCCGCTATTACTTTCTTGAAATTGCCGCGCGCGTCGGCGGTGCGTTTATCGCCGACCTCGTCGAGGTCGCGACCGGTGTGAATCTATGGCGAGAATGGGCGCGCCTCGAGGTGGATTTCCTTCGCAGCGAATCCTACCTCGTTCCCCACGAGCGCCTGGACTACGCGGGAAGCGTCCTGTGCCTGGCCCAGACCGCCGAGCCGGACACCACCGCATTCAACGACCCGGAGATTGTTGTACGCATGAAGAAGCACCACCATGCGGGCCTCATTGTGCGGTCTGAAAACCCGGAGCGGGTTCAGCAGTTGCTCGAGCGATACAGCGCCGAGTTCGCCCGCATGTACCTGGCCACCCTGCCGCCGCTTGACCGGCTTACACCGGCTTGATATCGGCACTTGAACGTGTGCGTATCCGTCGATTGCCAGGTCGCGGATTCCGCACAAACACACAAAAGGCAGACTGTATGCCAGACAAAAACGTATTCCTAACCGCGGAGTGGAAGCATCTCGTCATGCTCAATTACGCGGTCGATCCTTCGCTGCTTGAGCGATTCGTTCCCTTCGGCACCGAGCTCGATTCCTTTGATGGAAAAACCTATCTGAGCCTTGTTGGCTTTGAGTTCAACCGCACCAGCCTGGCTGGGATTCCCGTTCCATTTCACCAACGATTCGAGGAGGTGAATCTCCGGTTCTATGTCCGGCGACTGTCGAAGCGCGGCGTGGTCTTCATTCGGGAACTCGTCCCTAAGCGCGCGGTTGCGGCCGTAGCTCGATGGGCGTTCAACGAGAATTATGTGCATGTTCCCATGTCACACCAGATTGCGCATCGTCCCGATGGTGCGGTAGCGAGCGCCGAGTATACGTGGGACTCTGGTTCCGATCGATGTGTGGCGAAGATCGAGACAGAAGACGAGAGTTATCTCGCGCCCGAGGGATCGGTCAGCCAATTCATCACCGAACATTACTGGGGTTATGCCGCGCAAAACGGCGGCGGCTGCCTGGAATACGAAGTGCAGCACCCGCAGTGGCAAGTCTGGAACGCAAAACGAGCCGACTTTTCCGGAAATCCAATTCGGTTGTACGGAGCGGAGTTTGCAGAGATCCTGAGGCGTCCGGCCGACTCCGCGTTCCTGGCTGAAGGGTCCGCCGTGACGGTGAGCAAAGGGATCAGGATTATTTGATGCGCATCCCAACATTTCCAACTGGTTTGCGTCAGAGAATCACCGGGAACATGCAATATCAGTTAAGGAGAGCTCGATGAAAAATCGTACTTGTAAGTTGCTGCTCGTTGGTTGTCTGTTTAGTGCGACCCTATGGGCAGCGAACGATCCGTTCATTGGTAAATGGAAGGTGGACCCTTCGAAAAGCAAGCTCAACGACGAAATGCAGGTCGTGGCCGCGGGCGCAAACAGATACGCCATAACTTTTTTCCCCGGCTTAGTCGACACGATCGTAGCCGATGGGAGCGACCAGCCAGCTCTGAGCGGAACTACCCTGTCCATCACCGTGAACGGACCAAACAACTGGGTGGTCATCCGCAAGATGAAGGGCCGCACGCTTCTCACCGGCTTCTGGACACTTTCCGGCGACGGCAAAAAGCTTAGCGACGACTATACCGAGTTCGAACCCGACGGTTCAAAAACAAACATTCCGTATGTATACGAGCGGACGGCGGGCAGCTCGGGCTTCACGGGCACATGGGATAGCGAGAGTGAGATGGTGAAGCCCGAAGTCGCGCTTCAGATTCAGGCCTACGAGGGCGATGGCCTGGCGTTTGATAGCCCCGGTGCGGAAATGGCTGAAAAGGTGAAGTTCGACGGGAACGATTATCCAGCCGTTGATCCGAACGCGGCTCGAGGCATCGCCTATTCAGCAGGCCGCGTGAACGACCGCACTCTGGAGATCACAGAAAAACGCAAGGGCGAGATCACGGGAACTCGGAGGATCGAGCTCTCCAGCGATCTGAAGACGTTGACAATGAGCCTAAGCCTGGTTGGTCAAGTCAGGCGAAGAAGCCTCTTTGTCTTCAATCGGGAATAGGCCTGCGAGTCCACGCTGACCGGGATGGATCCAGGATTTCGCCGCGCTAACTGTCTTCAAAGGGAAGGGAATTGTGTGAAGCGCGGGCTGCATGTCTGCCAGCATGAGATGTTCGTTGGAGTTGGAAATTGCCCCCAGGATCATCGATGGTAATCCCGCGCAGTTGGACGAAACCCGACGCCGTAGCCGCGATGAAGGAGTTCCTCGCAGCGCCACCGCCTCGCGGAGCCGCCATCCGCGACCTGATGACCGAGCTGCTGTCCACCAACCCATACGCTCGCCGCTGTGCCGCGGATCTGGCTCGGCTCGTCAGCGCACGCGATCCGGGAATTCTCGGGAAATATGCCGACGTCCTGATCGACCTGGTCTCCGATACACCTTTCGTCCAGTGGCAGGCGCGCGGTCACATCACGCTCGCCGCGGCTCTCAACGCCCGCACACGGGCACAGCGGCTGAGGTTAGCGACTCTGGTGCGCGCCCTGGCCGTGGACGAGCGGAATGCCCTTCGAGCCATCGCGCTGGAGGCTCTCGCGATTCTGGCGGCTGCGGAGCCGGAATTGCGCGACGAAGCAACCGTTGTTCTGGAGCATGCTCGCCGCGAGGGCACAACGGCCATGCGTTCCCGTGCCCGCCGTATGTTATTGCTTTTATTCGCATCTGAGAAGGGTAGTGCCCACGGACGCAGCAGATCGAAACCGGCAGAGTAGCAATTTTCCACCAGCCCCTGAAAAAAACCGTTGACAGCGTACCGACTAATCGGTATGTTAAATACCAACCAGTGGGTATGTTTATGATCGAGACTGAAACAAGGCACGAATCCAAAACCAGACTCCTCGATGCGGCTCTCCACGTCATCCGAGCAAAGGGCTATTCCGCTACCCGCATTGAGGATGTCTGCGAAGCTGCCGGGCTCACCAAAGGCAGCTTCTTTCATCATTTCAAGAGCAAGGAAGACCTCGCGCTTGCGGCCGCTGACTATTGGATCGAGGGTACAGGCGCCTTGTTCGCCTCGGCGTCCTATCACGCGCCCGCCGACCCGCTCGACCGCTTGCTGGCCTATGTGGATTTCCGTAAATCTCTCTTGATGGGCGATTTGCCGGACTTTACCTGCCTGGTTGGCACCATGGTTCAGGAGACTTACGACACTCATCCAGCCATCCGCGAAGCGTGCAACCGGAGCATCAGCGATCACGCCGCAACGCTCGTTCCGGATATCGAGGAGGCTATTCGTCAACGCGGCATCCAGGCTAACTGGACCGCCGAAAGCCTTGCGCTTTATATGCAGGCCACCATCCAGGGCGCGTTCATTCTGGCCAAAGCCAAACACACCCGCGAAGTTGCCGCAGAGTGTATCGACCATCTGCGACGGTATCTCGAATTGCTGTTCAACCAACCCCATGCGCAGAATTGCTTTTCCAAGTGAGGCCCTTCAATCCTCGAGAAAAAATTCAAAATCAGGAGTGAGACATGATTACGAAGATTCTCAAAGCAACAGTTCTTGCAGCCTCCATGCTGCTCGCCGCATCCTGTTCGCCCAACCCCGCGCAAGCCCAGGAGACCAAGGCTCCCTATCCCGCCATGGCCCCTCTAGACCAATACCTCATGGCCGATCGCGACGCCGAAATCGCGCTGGCAAAAAGCGCCGCTCCTCCTTCTGTCGCCAGCGAAGCCAATGTCCTGGTGCTCGAAAAGGACGGTTACCACACCGCGGTTGTAGGCAAGAATGGATTCACTTGCGTCGTCGAGCGGGCCTGGATGAATCCCATCGAGAGCGACGAGTTTTGGAATCCCAAAGTGCGCGGGCCGGTTTGCTATAACCCGCAGGCATCGAGATCCATTCTCCCTTACACAATTAAAAGGACGAATCTGGCGTTGCAAGGGCTTTCCAAAACTCAAATAGCGGAAGGCATGAAGGCCGCGCTGGATAGCAATCAGATTCCGTTGCCGGAGGCAGGCGCCATGTCGTACATGCTGTCGAAGAACGGAAACCTTGGAGATTCCAACGGGCATTGGCGCCCTCATTTAATGTTCCACATTCCAAATGGGAGTGCAGCGAGTTGGGGAGCGAACCTGCCTGACTCGCCCATCCTGCGGATTCCCCCGGGCCCGGAGCCGGAAGCCATCTTCCTGGTGCCCGTTGGTCATTGGTCTGACGGAACCCCAGCGGATGATTCCGGAACGCATCAACATTGAGACGCGGGAGCCGAATCAAAGCCCGGCAATTCTACACAAGAGATTGAAACCGAAGATTCCTCAAATTGAAAGGAGAGCATTATGAAACTCACCGAGAGTGGCGATATTGTCCAATGGCCTGAGACGCATTACGTGTTTGTGGAGAAGACGGGGTCGATCCCGAAGATTGCGCCGGAGGCGTGGCAAACGGCCATGAGTCTGGTTCATCAACTCGAACTTAAAAGCAAGATCGCCTGGAGAATGAGCCTCTACAGGATGAATCCGACTGTGTATCGCGCGGGGTTTGTAGTGCCGGAGAAGCCGGCGGAGGTGCCCGCGGGCCTGCAATACGAGCTATTCGGGGGCGGCAAATATAGCCGGTTCGTGCTCACAGGGCCGTACTCCGATCTGCCGGCAGCGACGAGCCGGGTGTTCGACATTTTTGCCCAACGAGGCATGAAGCTCCGAAGCGACTTTTGCATTGAGAGCTATGTCAGCGATCCGCGAACCACGCCCGAAGACAAGCTGATTACCGAGATTCTCATCCCCACCGATTAAGGAGCTTCGATCATGCAATCGCTAACTGAAATTCGCATCGCACCGTCGTCGGATCCTCACGCTGCCAAGGTTTCGAAAGCGAGGCTTACGACAGGATGGATTCTGACCGTGCTGGTGGTGCTCTTCATGCTCTTCGACGCCGTGGGCAAGCTGGTGATGCCTTCGTTTGTGGTGGCCGCGTTTGTGCGGCTGGGATTCCCGGCGAGTCTGGGGCAGACGATTGGGGTCGTTCTGCTTGCCGCAACGATTTGTTACGCGGTTCCGCGGACTGCTGTTCTTGGCGCGGTGTTAATCACCGGCTTTCTGGGTGGTGCGGTGGCGATTCAGATGCGGGCCGGCAGCCCGTTGTTTGAGACGCTTTTCCCAATCATCTTTGGCGTGCTGGCGTGGGCGGGAATCTACCTGCGCGAATCAAGGCTGAGTTCGCTGTTACCGATTCGATGCATGACTCGAAGTTCATAGCGCCCGCGATGCTCCTACCCTGATTACTCCAGCGTTGTACTGCCTCAGCCCGGTAAGGAGGACACATGTCTTTTCAAGCTTATCTCGACAACATTCAGGCAAAGACCGGCAAGACCCCGGAGGATTTTCGCACCCTCGTTGCCGGGAAGGGTCTAGTGAAAACCGGTGAGATTGTTGCCTGGCTAAAACAGGACTTTCAACTTGGTCACGGTCATGCCATGGCTATCGCTCACCTGCTGGTCCATCCTGTTCCGGGAACGGTCCGCACGGAAGACAAACTCGGCACGCTCTTTGCAGGAGGCAAGGCCAGATGGCGCTCGGCCTACGATGCGCTGGCTGCGAAGATTCTCAAGTTCGGCCCGGACGTCGAATTGTCGCCCAATCAGACCTACATCAATGTGCTGCGCGGCAAGAAATTTGCCATCCTGCAACCGTCGGCCACCGAGCGGTTCGACATCGGGATCAAGTTGAAGGGGGTTGGGCCTGTCACACGGTTTGAGCCCGCAGGGACATGGAACGCGATGGTTACACATCGTGTCCGCGTTGGCGATCCCAAAGAGATCGATGCCGAAGTGGTCGATTGGCTGAAGAGAGCCTACGACGCAGCTTCATAAACCTTCAGTACCGAAAACTTCTACCGATGAAAGGAGTCTAATCATGTCGACAACAACTGTTGCAATTCAGTCGTCCCTTCTAAAAGTCCCCGGCGCGCAACTTTACTACGAAGTTCAGGGATCCGGCCCGGTCCTTCTGCTCATCCCCGGCGGCCCCACCGACGCTGGGATCTTCGCAACTCTCACTCCGTATCTTGCCGGGCAGTACACGGTTGTTTGCTACGATCCGCGCGGCAACTCGCGCAGTCTTCTCGACGGCCCGCCGGAGGACCAGAACATGGACCTCCACGGCGACGATGCGGCGCAACTTCTGGAAGCACTGACCTCCGAGCCCGCCTTAGTGCTAGGCAGCAGCGGCGGTGCACAGATTGGCCTCAACCTTGCCGCTCGTTATCCCCAACGAGTGCACACCCTGATCGCGCATGAGCCGCCGTGCATCGACTTGCTGCCAAATGCCCGTGAAGATCGCGAGTTCGTTGAAAGCGTGTACAACACCTACCGCACGAGCGGGGTTGGACCAGCCATGCAAAGGTTCATGGCAGGCGCAGCCGGGGCTGGCGGATCGCAGCCTGCTACTGCGCCGCCATCTTCCCCGCCGCCACCTCCCCCACCGGCTGAACTGCGGGAGACATTTGGCCGCATTCAGGGCAACCTCGACTTCTTTCTCGCCCATGGATTCAGGCCGATAAGTCTTTACGTCCCTGACGTTGCAACTCTCCGTGCGGGAACGCCTCGAATTGTGGTGGGAGTCGGTGAGGCCGCCGAGGAGCGGTTGCCGTATCGCTGCGCCGCCGCTCTTGCCGATCGTCTTGGAATTGCCCCTGTGTCCTTCCCCGGCGGACATGGCGGCTACACCGAGAATCCCGCGGCATTCGCTGACAAGCTGCGCACTGTGCTTCTCGACAACGCGAGTTCTTCAACCAGGATCTGAGGAGGTTCGATCATCTCTGCTCCAACCCCAAAGCCCCTGATCCGGCCTGGGACTTTACAATCGATGCGGGAGCAAGCATGGAAAGCAAGGGGCAGTCCCCGCATCGGCGTTGGAATCCGCTTCGTCAGTCATGGGTGTTGGTTTCGCCGCATCGCACCCAGCGCCCGTGGCAAGGCGAAGTAGGACAAAAGGCCGCGCCTCAGGCAATTTCTTACGATCCGCAGTGCTACCTGTGTCCCGGCAATCTGCGCGCAGGCGGCGCGGTAAACCCGGCTTATAGCGGCGTGTTCGATTTTGTAAACGATTACGCTGCGCTGCTCACCGACTCATCCGCACCGGACGCCGCACAGCCGTCTCCGCTGCTGGTGGCTGAGCCCGCTCGCGGCCTTTGCAAAGTTCTCTGTTACCATCCCGACCACTCGCTCACACTGGCCCGTATGACTCGCGAGGAGATTCGCCCCGTCGTCGACGCATGGACTCAGCAGTACACCGAGATCGGCAGCCTCGATTGGATCCAGTACGTCCAGATCTTCGAGAATCGCGGCGCCATGATGGGGGCCAGCAACCCCCACCCGCACGGACAGATCTGGTCCACCGATTTTGTTCCGGACGAACCCGCCGCCGAGACCCAATCCCAGCAAGAGCACCTGGCCCGCACCGGCCGCTGCCTGCTGTGCGACTACCTCGAAGCCGAGCAGGCCGCCGCTGCCGACGAGGGCCGCATCGTCTTTCAAAATGAGCACTTCATGGCATTGGTGCCGTGGTGGGCCGTTTGGCCGTTTGAGGTGCTCCTGCTCTCCCGCCGTCACCTCGGTTCCATGCCGGAATTCACTCCGCAGGAACGCGATGGCCTCGCCGACGCCCTCAAGCGTCTCACCACCCGGTTCGACAACCTGTTTGAAACCAGCTTTCCCTACACCATGGGATTCCACCAGTCGCCAACAGACGGCGCAGCCCATCCGGAGTGGCACTTCCACGCGCACTTCTTTCCGCCGTTGCTGCGCTCGGCCACGGTTCGAAAATTCATGGTGGGCTTTGAAATGCTAGGCATGCCCCAGCGGGACATTACCCCCGAGGGCGCCGCTCAGCGCCTGCGCGCCTGCTCTGAAGAGCATTTCTGGCCCCGGAGCTGAGGTTGACCGGGGAGTGGAACAGAACCGAAGGCCGTTGAACCAGGCCGGAACCGCTGCGCACGGTTCGTCGTCTTGACTCCGCCTCGATGATAAACTGACTCTCCATGAGTAATACTGGCCATGTTTTGCCTCCGACAGGCGCCGGTCCGCCTCCGTCCCTGTCGCGCTGGAGAACCTGGGTCGCTCACGCTCGAATCGCTCGCTTCGATCATTGGGTCAAGAACGCTTTCGTGATTCCAGGAATCGTTTTTGCGCTCGCCTTGTACCGCACACCATTCACCTGGGTTCTCGCCGGGAAGGCCGTAATTGGCTTGCTCGCCGTGGGACTGATTGCGTCCAGCAACTACGTCATCAACGAAATCTGCGATGCCCCGTTCGACCGGTTCCATCCTCTCAAGCGAAATCGGCCGATACCTTCCGGCGAAGTCATCGTTCCGCTGGCATACGCACAATGGATCCTTTTCGGGATCGCCGGTCTGCTTCTGGCCTGGAGGATATCGCCATGGTTTGGATGGAACATGGTGGCGCTGCTGGTTATGGGTTGCGCTTACAATATTCGTCCACTCCGAACCAAAGACATCCCTTACCTTGATGTGCTTACAGAAGCTATTAATAATCCAATCCGGCTGCTTGCCGGATGGCTGATCGTGTCTTCGACCGTTCCCCCGATATCGTTGCTGCTGAGTTACTGGTTTGTCGGTTGCTATTTCATGGCATTGAAGCGTTATGCAGAATACCGGCACCTGAAGGAAGATGACAGTTTAAGCAAATACCGTACATCGCTGGCCTTCTTTACTCCTGAACTCCTCCTTACCTCGGTTGTTTTCTACGCTTCTTCTGCGATGCTGTTTTTTGGGGCATTCCTCATGCGTTATCGCGTAGAGCTGGTGTTGTCGTTTCCCTTCGTTGCTCTGGTCATGGCCATCTATTTCGTGCTGGCCTGCAAGCGCGATAGCCCCGCGGAGCATCCTGAGAAGCTATACCGGGAAGGGAAGCTGATGCTCTCTGTTGCAGTCTGCAGCGCGGTGATGCTTCTTTGCCTGGTCGTTGATATGCCGTGGATCAATAGCTTTTTCCCGCCGACTGCTCCAGTGTCTGGAGCCTATATGGACGGGAAATGAGCAGGAGGGCTTCGGCCCTTTGGGTGAGCGTCGCCGTCCTGCTGACTTTGCTGTATTGGGGCGATCTTCCAGAGCGATAGCGGCCAGGCGATCGAAACGAAGTGGTGAGCTCGCTGGGACTCGAACCCAGGACCCACGCCTTAAAAGGGCGTTG
>CAYWMR010000022.1:0-22449 GCA_964458965.1 uncultured Occallatibacter sp.
AGGCTGTCGGGATGGTTCCGATGAGGATGAGCATGATGAGCCCCATGCCCTTTTGGCCGTCGTTGGAACCATGGAAGAAACTGACACCCGTGCAGGTGAGAACCAGAAGCGCGCGAATGGGCCATGGCGGAGGGGTACTGTTCTTGGGGGCCTGGTAAAGCGAAGGATACTTGATGAGCCGTTTTGACAGGAGCATGAGCAGAGCGGCAGCGCCAAAACCAAGCACCGGCGAAATCAGCAGGACTTTGAGAACCTTCATGGCCTGTTCCCAGTCAACGCCGGAGGTGCCAGTGTGCGCATTCAGCAATTGGTTGGCAACACCCACGCCGATGATGGAGCCGACCATCGTGTGCGAACTCGACGCGGGAAGGCCAAGCCACCAGGTGCCGAGATTCCAGAGAATGGCGGCGATGAGCAACGCAAATACCATGGCAAAGCCTGCGCCGGAGCTGACCTGAAGAATAAGATCAACAGGCAGCAGAGTGATCACCGCGAAGGCCACAGTTCCGCTGGAAGCCAGAACGCCAGCCAGGTTGCAAACACCAGACCAGACCACCGCAATGTTGGGGTTGAGCGAGTGGGTATAAATGACCGTGGCTACTGCGTTGGCCGTGTCGTGGAAGCCGTTGACGAACTCAAATCCAAGGGCGATCAGCAGCGCCAGGGCGAGCAGGAGATATGGCCAGACACTGGTCGCGGTGACTGAATTCAGGTCTCTGGCTACGTGGACGCCGATGTAAACAAGCGCACCCAGTAGCGCTGCCAGAAACACAGCAATGCCTGCACGATTCGAGAAACTTTTCCGCCTGCGCTCAATCTCAGGTACGACCGGGGACATGACTTCGACTGCGGTTGCCATTAGAAGTCTCCAGAGCACCCGGAATGATTCCGGGGCCGTCTGGGCCTCCAAAATGCAGACTCAACAGCGAAATCGGCGCACAAATGCAAGCGGGATGAATTGCTTTGGGAGAAAGACTGGCCGGATAAGTCAACGTCCATAAAACCCCAGCAACGGCAAAACTTCGCAGTTGCTTGCTCTCTGAGCCAGGTGGGGAGAGTGGCTCCGCTCCCCTGATTCTACTCCCGACAGGCGGGATTTAGGCAAGTTACGGGCTTGCAGGCGGAGGAGACTGGGCGACGGCAGGTCAGGAATCCGCCAACCGTTGCAGGGTATCGCGGTACTGCTCGATCACTCGTTGCGCTGCCTCAAGTTGCACAGTGAGCTCGGGATCGTCCTTGGCATTCTTTAGAAGCTCTGCCTGAATTGGACGATTGCGGTCATCGTCAGTTTTCGCATCCTTTTCCATTTCAATTGCTCTCTCCCGAAGCCACGGACAGCTTTTCAGACCGCAAGCAATTGGCGCTGAAAGCCAGTTTCTTCCTCAATAAATACCGATTCACCTTGGAGAATGCTCTCATAGAGATACCTCATTCTCGTGATCGGGAGTCCTTTGGGAACGAACCTGAGCACTGAGGCAGCCACGTACTCGCGATTCAGTTCGAAGGCCATCCACCGGCGTCCCTCAGCCTCTGCCACCATGCCCGTCGTGTTGGAGCCGGCGAATATATCCACAACAAGGTCACCGGGATCGGTTAGCAGTCGAATGAAGAACTCAGGTAATTTCGATGGGAATCGTGCCGGATGCCCTTTAATTCCCAGTTCCTTGCAACCTCCCAAGTAGACCCCGTTGCTTTCTGAGTTTGGAATCTGCAGAAGATTGGCGGGGATCGCTCCGCCGTTGTCGGTAGCGAAGGCGAGGCCGATCTCATGTCCGGAAGGCCGCAGTTTCGGAGTGTAAAAGGCGGCAGGATCCTCCAGCAGTTTTTTCATGCGCGAGCTGTATTCAGTCAAAACGTTAGAGACATTTGCCTTGGGCCATTCTGAGCGCGAAAACCACCAGAGAGTATCGACAGTATCCTTGGCCCGCAGCTTTCGCTTGTTCACCCACTCGATTGGACTGGGCAGCTTTGACGGATTGTGCCAGAAGAACTCCTGTGCCAAGTGAAATCCCAACTCGTCGCAGAATCGCAGCAGCACTCGAAACTGGTAGAGGCTGCGTACGGGAACGCCCTTTCGGTAAGCACCTCCGAGATCCAGGACAAAACTCCCATCCTCACGAAGCTTCCTGTGGACCAGCCTTCCGAATTCAAGGAGCCAATCAACATAGTCTGCCTCGTCAAGATTTCCGTAATCCTTTTGCCGCTGAAGCGCGAAGGGTGGGCTGGTGATTACAAGATTGACGGAGCTATCCGGCAGATCCGCGATCAAACTTATGGAGTTGCCCACGTACGCGGCTCCAAGTTGCGTCGAATATGCGGGACTAACCGATGGGACGGTAGCCGACATCGTCACCTCATACAGTCTATAGACTGTAGATTTCAGCTTAGCACGGGTCGAGTATGAAAAAGGATGAAACTCTCGAAGTCTCAGAATACCGCTCGCGCGAGGTTTGCGGTCAACTTGAGATCGGCACGTTTGGCGCAAGGATTATCACAAGAGGAACTCGCAGGCCGCGCTGGCCTACATCGGAACTATATAGGGAGTGTTGAGCGAAACGAAAAAAACATCTCCATCGACAGTATGGAACGTCTTGCGATTGTTCTTGGGGTTGATGTAGTTGACCTTTTGGCACGGGAGCAGGCATGAAACCGCATCCCGATCACAAAAAGCTCCGCCTCCTCTTGCCAGGAATCCGCAAGCTCCAGAAGCTGGCCTCCGTCCATGGTATCGACGACATCTTTCAAGACAATGGCGGCAAGATTCTCCAAATCCTGCTCTTGACGGGTCTGACGATTCTTCCGGGGCGGGAAGGAAACGACGCCCGGGACGAGAACGGTCGAGAGTACGAATTGAAGTCGGTGAACATCCACCTCACGCAGAGCTTTTCTACGCATCACCATATGAATCCGTACATCATCGGAAAGTATAGACAGGTGGATTGGATATTCGCAGTTTACGACGGAATCGAACTGACCGAGATGTACCTTTTAACCCCGGCACAGATTGAACCCTACTTCACAAGATGGGCCAAGAAGTGGGCCGACGACGGCAACAAGGACATCAATAACCCCAAGATTCCGCTGAAATTCGTGCGAGAAACCGGGAGGCGCATCTTTAGCGCTCTGGATATCGAGTAACTCATTCGCTTACCGCCAATCGTCGCGCGCATTGGCCAGCCCCTCATTCATTACGGCGTCGAATCCAGTGTGCTTCTTGATGAAGATGTCGGAGAAGGCGCGGTCCTGGCGCAGAAGTACGGCCTGCAGACGGACCAGCTCAAGCAGCGCCAGGAAGATGGCCACCAGCGCCCTCTCGGAACGGGTGTGGCTCAGCAGGCGGCGAAGAGCGATTGGCTTGTCTTCCATGGTGAGGCGGCGGGCGAGAAACTGAATCATCTGGCCCACCGTGGCGGGATCCTCTTCGAGGTCGATCACGGGACGCTTGCGGGCGCGCTCCAGCACGTCGCGGAAGATGCGCACCAGGTCGACCGTGTCCGCGGCAATCTCCGGCTCCGCGGAGATGTCGCCCTGAAACTCGCGGGAGCCTGGATTGGACCAGGTTGCGGCCTCCAGCATCTGCTTCTGCTGCAGCATTTGAGCGGCGTTCTTGAAGCGCTCGTGCTCCAGCAGCCGGTCGACCAGTTCGCGGCGAGGGTCCTCGGCGGTATCGTCAGGGCCTGTAGGCGCGCGCGGCAGCAGCATTTTGCTCTTGATGTGGATGAGCAGCGAAGCGGTGTAAATGAACTCGCCGGCCACATCCATGTCGGTAGCCTTGAGCTGATTTACGTAGGCCAGGAACTGGGCCGTGATCTTGGCAATCGGGATATCGTAGATGTCGATGTCCTGCTTGCGGATCAGGTCAAGCAGCAGGTCCAGGGGGCCGTCGTACACCTCGCTTACGGAGACAGAGAAAGGCGAGAGATCTGCGTTTTCGCCGGCTTTGGTTTGCTTCGATGCTGGCCTGGAAACGGGCTCCGGCTGGGAACTGAGCGTCGGCGTGCCCTCGCGGTTCGAGGCGGTCTCAGGCTCGCTTGTCGAAGCTTCCGGATTGGTGGGCTGATCGGTCAATGCTGGTTCTTCTTCCTATAAGCGCGGCAATCAACGGCTGGTTTAGGTCGCCAACTTCATGGCAGCGCGCACCTGCTCCATCGTCACTTCGGCGCGGATAGCGGCGCGGCGGTTCCCGTCCTTCAAAATCTCCACCACCCGCGCCTCAGTCAAACTGGCGCGCCGTGCCTGGATGGGTTCAAGTATCTGCACCAGTGCGTCGGCGGCCCAGCCCTTGCATTGAATACAGCCAATCCCGGCCGTGCGGCAGCCCTCGTAAACCTGCCCCATCGTCTCCGGAGTGGAGAATACCTTGTGCAAGTCGCCGACGGGGCACTTGTCCGGATCGCCGGGATCGGTGCGGCGGATGCGCGCCGGATCGGTCACCATGGTCTTCAGCTTCTGGCGCACCACCGGCTCCGGGTCGGTCAACTCAATCGTGTTGCCGTAGCTCTTCGACATCTTCCGGCCGTCGGTGCCGGGCAGCTTCGGCGAGGGGGTCAACAATACTCGCGGCTCGGGAAGCACCTCTGTGCCATTCAGCGTGTAGAACTGATTGAACCGCCGCGCAATCTCGCGAGTAATTTCCACGTGCGCCTGCTGGTCCTGCCCAACCGGCACAAAGTCGGCCTGATAGAGCAGAATATCCGAAGCCATCAGTACCGGATAGCCAAGGAAGCCGAAGTTGGTAAGGTCCTTGTTGGCAATGTTTTCCTGCTGCTCCTTATAGCTTGGTACGCGTTCCAGCCAGCCGAGTGGCGTAATCATCCCAAGGTAAAGCGGCAGCTCGAAGTGCTGCTTCACCTGGCTCTGCACAAAGATTGTGCATTTCTCCGGATCGAGGCCGCCGGCAAGAAAGTCGAGCGCCACCTCCATCGCATGCGGCGCGATCTGCGATGTGTCGGCGTAGTCGGTGGTCAGCGCGTGCAGGTCGGCGATGAAGAAATAGCACTCGTACTGGCCGGAGTCCTGCAGCTTGACCCAGTTGGCCAGTGCGCCCATGTAGTTGCCCAGATGCAGCTTGCCGGTGGGACGCATGCCGCTGAGAACGCGGGGACGGGAGGTGAGACGAGCGGGTTCGGGCATTTTACTCTTCGATTCCGGAGAATTCTTTCTCGATTGATTCTACCGGGTCATGGCAGATGGAGCGACGATTTGCCGGTTCTGCCGCATTTGGCCTGCACTCCTAAACCAACCTCAGGGCGAAGTAAATGATGCCCAGGGATGGATAGAGCAGCAGGCGCAGGATAAAGCCACCTACGAAGATCATCAGCAGGTAGCTGACCCAGATGGGGATGCGGTCGTAGGTCTGCACGGCGTTGTAAGGCAGCATGTTGCGCAGCAGGTGGCTGCCGTCGAGCGGCGGAATGGGCAGCAGGTTGAAGAAGCACAGCGAGAGGTTGATGAGGATGGTCAAACTACAAAGCAGAAGCAATGCCGGCAGGACGGCTGGCCCGGCCAGTTCGACATTACCCTTAATGATGGCAGCGAAAGCAGCCGGCACCAGTTGATGGCCATTGGGAACCGCAAAGGACATGACAACGAGAATCAGAAACGCGATGAGCACGAGGAGCAGATTGGAGGCGGGTCCGGCCAGCGTGGTCAGGTTGTCATCGCGGACGATTTTGTGGAAGTTGCGGGTGAGCACCGGGGTGGGCTTTGCCCAGCCGATCAACATGCCGCTGAAAAAGTTGAACCCGATAAATGGCCCGAAGATGATCAGCGCGGGAAAGATCAGCGATCCGAGCGGGTCGATATGGTCGATGGGGTTCAGCGACACACGGCCCATTTCGCGGGCGGTATGGTCGCCCAGACGGGACGCCATCCAGGCATGCGCACATTCGTGGACGCTGAGCGAGAAAAGCAGCAGAACAAACTCGAAAACCGCAATGACAATGGCGCTGGATTGCAAGCGAAAACTCCACAACTCAAGAAGTCTCAGGTTAGCATGGGAGGTCGGAATCAGCCCTCCTCGCTGTTTCACACTCCAGGCCCGGCTGCATAACGTTGTAATCTGATCCCAGGACTTAAAAACGAATGGGAATCATCAGCCATCTTTTCTATCCCTGGGGCCTTTTGCTCCAGGGACTGGCCATCGTCCACTTCATTCGGCGCCGGCCGAATATGTATTGGATTTACATCATCCTGTTTCTTGGTGCGGTGGGCGCGCTCATCTATCTTGTCGTCGAGGCGCTGCCAGACGCTGGCTTGGTGGGCCAGTCATTCAAGGTGTTTCCGCGCCGCAAGCGCATTGGTCAGCTGGAACTTGCGATTCGCGACAATCCCTCCGCGGGCAACTGGGAGGAGTTGGGCAACCTCTACATGGACGACGGCAAGCTCCAGATGGCGCGAACCGCCTTCGACAAAGCCATCGCCGCCCGCGCCGATACCCTGGATACCTTTTACCGGCGCGGCATTTGCGCCCTGCAGTTAGGCGACGCCCCAGGTGCCCTGCCCGACCTCGAACGTGTGGTCCTGAAAGATGCCAAATACGATTTCCATCGCGCCGCCGGCCTCCTCGCCCACGCCTACGCGCAAACCGGACAAAAAGAAAAAGCCGAAGCCCTCTTCCGGCAGGTAACGGTCATCTCAACGCTGTCGGAGACCTATCTGAATTTTGCGGACTTGCTCGCAAGCACTGGTCGCAACGCTGAGGCCAGGCAATGGGCACAGAAGGTGCTCGACAAGGAACCCACAATGCCCGGCTATCTGCGCCGCCGCGAGCGCCCGTCCTTCCGCAGCGCAAGAGCGATTTTGAAGCGTGTGCCCGCCTGAAACGCCGTGAGTATATAACTGCTTGAAAGGCTTGGCACTGTGTCAGGGCACGACTTCAGTCGTGCCGAAAACCACCAGAAAACATTGGGCTTTAGCCCCCGCGGGACCTCAACCATAATCTCCCGTGACATTTTCGAAACTCGCTCTAACCATTTGCTTCAACCTCAGGCGCGGTCCGCCGGAAACAACCCCACGGCTTCTCCCTGTGCCACCGTGTGACCCGCCAGAACGATAGCGTGACTCGCAATGCGCGCTCCGGGACCGATAACCGTGGGCACCGCCGTTACCTGTTCAAAGTGTTCCGCGTTGTGTGTGATGGAATAAATGCGAGCATACGAGCCGACCACTGCGCCCTTGCCGATGGTGATGCCGCCGCGGTCGTTCAACAACGCGCCCTGCCGGATGGTCACGCCGTCTTCGATATGCAGGTTGTAGCCGTAAGTGAATTCAATTCCCTGGTACATTCTCACTCCAGCCCCAAGGTGCTCAAAAATGTGCCGCCCCAGCATGGCGCGAAAACGGATGCCAAGCCAGTGATTCAGCCCAATCGGTGAGCGGTCGAACATCTGCCAGAACCAGATCAGCGGCTTGCGCCGCAGGTAGCGCTCCCGGTTTACGTCGGCAAAGTACTCCGCTTCGAGGGTCACGTTTTCAGGATCCAGCGAGAGCCCCAGAATGTTCCCAGGCAGCTCGGAAGTGAGCGTCAGGTTGAGCTTGCCACCGTGCGGCCGGCCCAGGTAGAGCTGGTACAGCTGGTCTCGTACAATCTCCGCGCGGCGCTCCGGAGAGCCGTGGCGGATGAACTCGTCGTCCAGAAACTGAAGCCAGCGGCGATAAACCTCTTCCGCCTCGGCCGCGGGGTGGGGAGCGGTGCTTGTGGTGGGTACCATACGCATTGGACGATACACCATGCGGGCAGGATGCATCGAGGGGAGCGGCGCGTCTTTCAACCGGCCGATTCCCGAGTCTCTCTCCATCCAATGGGGGATGCGCGTGAGCCGGACCGCTGCGTAACATGGCGAGACGATGCGGACTGAACGTGAAGGCGGGCGGCAGATGGGGGTGTGGGCGGCCACGGCCGTTGTCACAGGCGAGGCCATCTCGCTGGGCATCTTCCTTACCCCGGCGGGTATGGCCAAGTCGCTGGGGTCGCCGGCGCTGCTGGCCGCTGTATGGTGCGGAATGGCCGTAGTTACGATGGCCGGAGCGCTCTGCTTTACGGAGCTGGCGGTACGGTTTCCCCAGGCCGGCGGCGAATATGTTTACCTGAGGCAGGGATTTGGCCGGCGGGTCGCGTTCCTTTATGGATGGATGGCAGCGGTGGTGATGTATCCCGGCGTGGCCGCGGCGTTGTGCGTTGGAACAGTTCCCTATGTGCAGGCGCTGGTCCGGCTGCCGGGGTGGCTGGCCGCGGCCCTTCCCGCGCTGATTCTGCTGGCGTTAGGGGCATCGAATTACTTTGGAACGCGCCTGAGCAGCGGGCTGATCACGGCGCTGAACTGGCTCAAGGTTCCTCTGCTTGGCGGACTTGTGGTTTGGGCGCTGCTGTCGGGCCACGCCACGGTTGTAAATCTTGCGCCGATTGCTATCCGGCGCGCCGGGGCAGACCCCTTGATGGGCGCGATTGCTGGAGCCGCGATCAGCGCCTTTTTCTGCTTTGGCGGCTGGTGGGAAGCGGGCAAGATTGCCGGCGAGGTGCGCGATCCGCGACGCACCCTGCCCATCGCTTTCACCGGCGGCGTTCTGATAGTAACCGCCATTTACCTGCTCGTGAGCTTTGCCTTTGTAGCCGTTGTTCCCATGGAGCAGATCCAGAGCAATACGGCGTTTGTGGCGCAGTTCGGGCAGGCGCTGTTTGGAGCCTGGGGCGGCCGCGTGCTGAGCGCCTGCGTGGTGGTGTGCGTGCTGGGCGGGCTCATGGTGCTGAGCATGGCGGTGCCTCGCGTCACTTATGCCCTGGCCCGCGAAGAGGGCGGCCCAAATGACCTCGCCGGAAACGGCGGGCCGCTCAAGGTTTTCGCTCGCCTGCACCCGCGGTTCGGCTCGCCGGCAAACGCTGTGCTGCTGCAAACCGGCATGGCGCTGGCGGTCCTGGGCCTGGGCGCATTTGACCGCATTCTGGCCTTCATCATCTTTTCAGCCGTAGTGTTTCTGGCTTTGACCGTTGCCACTTTGTTTCGGGTTGCGGAGCCGGTTCACCGCTGGTGGTTTCCCGTTGCCCCAATCGTGTTTCTGGCGGGTAGCACCGTGCTGGCGGCGATGCTGCTAATGCATAGCCTGTGGCCTTCGTTGACCGGCGCGGCGGTGGTGATGGCCGGATTGCCGGTGCGCTGGTTCCTGCTGCGCGGAAGACCAACTGTGCCCGCACTGGCTCAAGAGAATTCAGTTTCATGAAACCAAGTTGTTCTGGAGGACACTTGTATGCCCCACATCGCAATTTCCCCCGACTTGCCCGGCATCCGCGGCGCAATGGCCTTCAGGCCAGAGACGGCGCGACCCCTGAATGCACTGGTTGAAGTGCTGCTGACCGGACCCAACACGCTCACGCGCGGCGAGCGCGAGCTGATTGCCACCTATGTTTCAAGCCGCAACTGCACTCATTTTTGCCACAGCATTCACGGAGCCGTTGCCGCCGCACATCTGGGCGGCGACGAGGCGCTGGTGAAGCAGGTAAAGACGGACTTTACGCAGGCCGCCGTCAGCCCCAAGCTGAAGGCGCTGCTGACCATCGCCGGCAAGGTGCAGCAGGATGGGAAACTGGTGACGGCGGCGGATGTGGAGGCGGCGCGCAACCTTGGCGCAACCGACATCGAGATTCACGACACGGTGCTGATTGCCGCGGCATTCTGCATGTACAACCGCTATGTGGACGGGCTGGACACCGTCCAGCCGGACGACGAAGCGCTGTATCGCGAGCGGGGAAAGCGCGTGGCCCGTGACGGCTATGTAACGGTAAGCGAAGAGTATCTGGCCAGCCACGCCGGTCACTGAGGAGAGAATCATGCCGCATATCGATCTGCCGGAAGGCTTTCCCGGCATCAGCGCCGGATTTACCTATCGGCCGGAGACCGCCAAGCCCATGCGCGAGCTGGCGCACGTGCTGCTCCACGACGCCAACTCGCTGACTCCAGGCGAGCGGGAGCTGATTGCCGCGTTTGTGTCCTCAGGAAATGAGTGTCACTTTTGCCAGTCGAGCCACGCAGCCGCCGCGGCATGCCATTTGGGCGACGCGTCGGTGGTGGAGCAGGTGACGACGGACTTTCATTCCGCGCCCGTGAGCGACAAGCTGAAGGCGCTGCTGACCATTGCCGGCAAGGTGCGCCAGGACGGCAAGCTGGTGACCAAAGCCGATGTGGAGGCTGCGCGAAGGGCGGGCGCAACCGACATTGAGGTTCACGACACGGTGCTGATTGCGGCTGCCTTCAGCATGTTCAACCGCTACGTGGAGGGCCTCGGAACCTGGCAGCCCCACGACCCGGAGATGTACGCGCGCATGGGCCAGCACCTGGCCAGTGAGGGCTATTTGGCCCCCTCGATCAAGCAGTCCCTCCCCTCAGGCTGAGGGTACCCCCGGTCCCTAGCTTTTGGGGACCGGGGATGGAAGCACCACGCCGCCCAAACTTTTCGATTGGAGTATTCTCGCAGTATATGAAATGCCGACGCATGGACAACCGCAAACCGTAGCGATATAGTTTATACATGATAAAGTCGTTCCGCCATGCTGGATTGGAGAAGTTCTACAAAACCGGCAGCAAGGCAGGAAATCAACCGCATCATGCCACGAAGTTGGAAGAGCAATTGACCTTGCTCAACCGCGCAAAGAGCCCAGCCGACATGGCGCAGCCCCCATCGTGGAGATTACACGCACTGCAAGGCAAACAGAAGCACTGGTCAATCTGGGTAAATGGAAACTGGCGCTTGACTTTCACTTTCGACGGCGAGGATGCAATCCTCGTGGACTATCGGGATTACCACTGAGAGGATGATATGCCCACTGAAATGTACAACCCGGCGCATCCCGGCCGCGTGCTGCGCGCCTACCTGGAAGGCATGAATATCACGCACGTGGCAAAGCACATCGGCGTATCGCGCGTAACGCTCTCCAAGGTGCTCAATTGCCGCGGAGGCATCTCGGCTGAAATGTCCATTCGACTCTCTGCCGCGCTGGGGACGCATCCGAGTTTATGGTTTGAAATGCAGACCGATTACGATTTTGCCCAGGCGAGACGAAAGAAAATTCCGAGGATACCGCTTTTTAACAAGGCCGCATAGGGAGTCTGGGCGTCGCCAGCCGGAAGCCGCCGCGCGCGCGCTTCTTATCGCCATTGCCGCCGACCCCGAATTTGTGATGCGTTCCTTGGTTAAAAGTGCCTGAACACGAGTAACGGGCCACCAACCCCCTGGATCAAGAACGGGGGAACATCCCGTCTGTCCTCTGGTTCCCGGTTCCCCTGTCGCGAGGTTCCCTGTCGTTATTTCTTTTCGTCCTCAGCGGCCGGTGGTTTTGGATCGTCGAGGGCGCCGGACTTCAGCTTCGCTCCCTCTTCTTGACCTATGGATGATGCAGTCAGTTCACCAGGGGGAGAAAACCAGCTGAGATCAGGAGTCTTAATTGTCATTCCTGATTGCTTTTCAGCAAGAGCACTCAGTACCTGTTGCTGACCCAACATTGTCCCAATAACATGAGCCTGCTTTCCCATCTCCAGCAGGAGCTTTGTCAATCTTTCATTATTCTCTCGTTCGACGCGTAGCTTTTCTAATTCGATCTTGGAAGCCGCTTCTGGATTCACGGCCCAAAGCCCGCCCGGCTTTTCGAAAATGGCTGCCAATGCCTCCGCTGACTTGAGTTCGGATTCCTTCCTCTGCGCATTCAGCCTAATGTCTTGATCAGCCCTTAGCTGGTTTGTGTGAAGCTCATCGCCCAGTCTTTTACGACTTAGCTCGGAGTGCTTTTCATGCTGCTTGATATCGGCGTCCAGCCGCAACTCCGCTGCACTGGCTTCCTCTTGGATTTTCTTGCGCTCAAACTCCGCCTTGACCTCGACTAGCTGCTTGGCTGACTCTGTCACGGCCAGTTCGCTTGCATGGCGCTCCAAATTTGTATCCTGAAGCACTATTTGTTCGACCGAAAGATCAACCAAGTTGACAGCGCAGTGCGATATATCGGATGAACGAATTTCCTCGAAGACTTCGGATGATAGAGCGGCCCTGTCGGCCCTCAACTTGCGCCAAGGGTGCCTCAATGCAATCCGTTGAAACACCCGGGAGATTTGCGATATAGCGATTTGTTGCTGCTGATCCGGACCTAATGCCATCAGCCGGATGGCCTCTTCCAGTTCTTTGACCTGGAGAACCGCCATAGCGTTTATTGTGAGCTTAACTCCTTCAAGAGATGTCAACTCGCCAGGAACAACGAACGGTACCGGCACCGGCGTCATGGTTACCACACCCACTGCCTCAACGCCTCCTAATAGCGGGACCCAATGATCGCCGATCGATTTAACAATTGCCGATCCCCCCCGAAAGAACACAAGCCGTCGTTCGCGGGTTGAGGGGAAGGCGCAAAGCGATATCCCCCAGGAGCGGCGCTCGACCCAGCATGTCTGCGTCATTGGTTGCCCCCTTCAGAATAGAGATCGGGATCTGAGCCCGGCTTAGCCTGGAAAGCATAACGAGGCGCACTTCTCTTATCGCGTTCGGAGATTTCCCGACGAACCACGTCCTGAGTCTCCAATTCGTAGTATTTGGTACCGGCCTTTGTGCTAAAGCGTACGCCTGCCGGCAACGATGTCAATGTCCAAAGCGTTACCGTTGATGGGGCGATATTTTCGCTGCCCACAACCTGATGGTCCGAGAGGACTTCGTAGGAAATTGATGATGTCGTCCTATTCTCGATTTTGACGACGCTATAAATTGTAGGGATTCGACGTATCTCGGCCCGCAACGCGTTCTCAGTATTCATACATGTCAGGCGTTCTTGAGAGAGAGCCTGCCCCAGAGAGGTAACCTTCTCGTCCAGTTCCGACTTTGCTTCGTTGCATGCAGCCAGATCATTTCGAACCTGCTTAGCGTCTGTCTCATCGCTCCTCAGCTTCAGATCCAGACTTGCACCGGCGTTCGTACGCTCCTGTAACTGTGCCTCCACAGCGGCGTTTCGAGCCCTCTCCTCAGCCAAAGAAGCGCTCCACGATTGGTTCTCCTCGTATAAGAAGACGATCACACCAGCCGCACTCGGCACGAGAACAATCAATGCCAGGACAAAAACTGCCCGCCGCCACGATTTTACGGGGGAAATTGCCATAGATTTATCCAATCATAACGCGGGCGGGTGGCCCTGGTCCCGGCGAGACCTCCAGACCATGCTGATCGTGCTCCCAGACGCTCGCCTTTGGGGGCCGGGGACGTCGACAGTCCACCTCTTCACGGACAAGCCACTCGTAAGCCAGGTAAGCCCTCGAAATCCTTGAGGTTCGCGGTTAACAGAGCATAGTCATTCTCCATAGCCTGAGCAGCTATCCAGAGATCGTTGACCCGTGTTCTCGGCGACCGGCCCGACTGTTTCATGAAGGCGGCCAGGATGCCGAAGGCGGTGGCCGTAAGGGAAGTAACATCGAGAAGGCCGCTGTCTGAAACCGCGCTGGAACGCGTCCATCAGCGTTATCTCTTCGCGGTTGCCTGCTATGCGGTCATGCCGAGGGCATTTCATCGCCCGGCATGGGCGGGGCGTTCGGCGCCGTGCGCATGAGCGTGGCGAGATCTTCCGCTGGACCTTGACTGCGGCGGGCAAAAAAGCTGGCCGCCGTCTCAACTGTTCCTACTTTTTGGGCCACCGCCGCGGCAATCCACTGATTCAGGGAGACACCGTCCTCCTTGGCCAGCCGCTGAGCAGCCTTCTTGATGGAGAGCGGAAGTTTCAGAGGATAGGTTCCTTTACTCATTGCGCAGCCTCCTGATGAGTTCGCCGGGAGTCAGGACTGGAATGCCAAACAACTTTTCCAGCGGGACAAAGTGTCTTCGATTGTGAGTTACCAACGCGTCGGCGCGGCCATTCACCGCGGCTTCCAAGACCATCTCATCCCCCGGATCTAGCAACTGCGGTCTCCATTGGAACCGTATCTCGACCGGCTCCAACCGCTGTGCGATCGCTCGCAGAAGTCGTTCGATCCTCTCGGCCGGCCAGCCATGCGCCTGCATCTGAGCCGGTCGCAGCAAAACGTCTTCGTATTCCAGGTACAGCGGGGGACTTGCCAGCAGACTCAGCTTCCCCTGCCCCACCAAAGTGAGTAGTGCGTTGGAAGCTCCGTCTTGGCTGCGCACCGCAGCCACCGAAACCGAGCTATCCATTACAACCCGCACACCGATATTTTATCACTAGATATCCCATGGGATGTTTAGGCTGGTGGCTCCGGTGCCGGCGCACTTTCCAAAGAACGATGAGTGTGCCCCCGGTCTCTCGCATTTGGAGACCGGGGAGGGAATCCTCGGCGAAACCTGCGTTGCATGCACTGCATGCACTTTCCCACCCCAAACAGCCATCTTGGTGCCCAAAAGCGTACCAGAAACACGTCAATAACGCCCTTCAACACGCTTAAAACGGCCTTATTGCATGTCGTTTTACACAAAACGTCACGCGTTCGCCTGCGCAGATTTGCGTATGCACCGTGGTCCCTGCTCACATCGCAGCCTGTGCATATCACGTCACCCTCGGCAACGCGTCCGGGCGGGCGGTTGCGATGGACTTCAGGCTGGCTGGCGTGGCGACGTCCCCGCCGCCAGATCCCCCCGATCCGCCGGCAAACGGCGGCTTCATGGCAAGGCCCCATAGACTCACGCGCCGCTCTCTGCGACGCTCTGCGCCGGAAAGCCGGCTCATGCCTGCCCTCGCCGCGACGACTATAATTCGTACCGCGAAGGAAACTGCTATGACCATGCGATTCAAATCTGCTACTTCTCTTCTTATGCCCGCTCTTCTCTCACTGGGTCTCTCACTCGGGCTCCGGGCGCAGTCCGCTCCTGAACCGGTAAACCCGCACGCAACCCCTGAAGCCCGCGCCCTGCTAGCCTATATCGATTCCATCTCCGGGGTGGGCACCGTCAGCGGGCAGCATAACTATCCCAACGAGGGCTCCCGCTGGACCGACCTGGCCTATGACCTTACCGGCAAATACCCCGGCCTGTTTGGCCAGGACTTCGGCTTCAGCGCCGGCGACGACAAGGACTCCGTGCTGTCCAGGCCCGCCATGATTGAAGAGGTCAAACGCCAGTACCAGCACGGCGCGCTCATCGCCCTAACCTGGCACGAGGTAAAGCCCACAGACGACGAGCCGGTAACCTTCCGCGACAGCGTGCAGGGCCATCTGACTGACTACGAGTGGAAGCAATTGCTCACTCCGGGCACTCCAATCTACAACCGATGGTGCGCACAAGTAGACGTAGTAGCCGGTTATTTGCGGCAGCTCCAGGATGCGCATATCCCCGTACTATTCCGCGCGTATCACGAGATGAACGGCGGCTGGTTCTGGTGGGGTGGGCGGCCGGGCAAAGATGGTTCCGCGGCGCTCTACCGGCAGATCTACGACCGCTTCGTCAACGTGCACCACCTGGATAACCTGGTGTGGGTGTGGAACGTGAACGCGCCCAACCCCGGTTGGCCGGCTGAGTCGGAGTACTATCCGGGCGCGCAGTACGCGGACGTGGTAACCATGGACATCTACGGCGAGTTCAAGCAGGACTACTACAACAGCATGCTCGCTGTGGCGGCGGGCAAGCCGATTGCGCTGGCTGAAGTGGGCGGATTGCCCAGCCCCGACGTGCTGGAGAAGCAGCCCCGGTGGGCTTACTTCATGTGCTGGAGCGAGATTATCCGCACCGGAAACGCTTTGGATAAGGTACTTGCCGTCTATAACTCCCCGCGCGTAGTGCATCGCGACGACCCGCGTCTGGCTGTACCCATGGAAGCCATTCGCAAGGCAACTGCTTCGCGGGTTGGCGGATCGGCTAATGCTGATCCGGTGACGCACGATGCAACCAAGGAGGCTAAGGCTCTGTTGGCTCGGCTTGCGGGCGGTGGCAACGGCGGAGTGCTGAGCGGGCAGGCAAACGATCCAGGCGCGCCGTCGGCCGCAACGGATGCAGTGGTGCAGGCTACGGGGAAGCAGCCGTCGATCTATGGTGCGGAGCTTGCTGGTGCGTCAAACGATGTTGTGGCCGCGGCTATACGCGCTCATAAGAATCACGCTGAGGTAGCGCTCAGTTGGCATCCGGCACGCCCCACGGACAACGCCGCTCCCGAAGCGAAAAATCAACTGACCGATTACGAGTGGAACGAGTTGATTACCCCCGGCAGCAGCCTGAACAAGCTGTGGCTGGAGCAGGTGGACAAGACAGCCGAATCCCTGAAAGAGCTTGAAAAGGCGGGAGTTGCGGTGCTCTTCAATCCCCTTCCCGAGTCCAACGGGAGTACATTCTGGTGGGCGGGGCGCAAGGGCGTTCGCGGGTCTGCGGAGCTTTATCGGCAGCTTTTCGACCGCCTCGTGAACCACGACGGGGTTCACAATCTTGTGTGGGTGTGGGAAGCCGGCGTACCGGATTTCCGGCCCGGCGGCGGTGGACCTCCGGGTGCGGGTTCGCCTGTCGATTTCTTCCCTGGCTACCTGGTTACGGATGTGCTGCAGATTCGTTTGAGCCAGCTCTCGACGCGCTTCCCGGCGGGGCGCATGCTGGCGCAGATCGCGATGGAGAAGCCTATCGGAGTGGAGCTTACGGGGAACCTTCCAGACCCCGCGGCGTTGACGCAGAACTCCGGATTTGGGTGGTTTCTGGCTGCTCCGCCGGCCGCGTCTGCCGATCCCGCAGCCCGCAACGCAGCGCTTGGCAAGCTGTATGGCGACCCGCTTATCGTGTCGTTGGACGCGGCGGCGCAAAAGGGCGATATGAAGATGTAATTTGGCCCCTCCCCGGTCCCCAAAGGCGAGGGACCGGGGGCACACTCAACTTAATAATGTGCGGTCGAGTCCGGGGGCACCCACCGACCCTCAGCTTAAGAATGCGTGGTATGGGACCAGAGTCAGCCGCCATCCGGAGTGTGCTCCAGCCCGAATTCTGCAGGCGGCAGGTAATTGATTCTACTTGAAAATCTTTGCTAACCATGGCGGGGATGACTGGCGTCAAATGTCCAGCGCAAAGCAGAGAACCATTCCGACAGTATTCGACGCGTCACCGATTTCGGGCGGTTCCAGAGATGCAATACCCAACGGTGGCAACGCCCACTCATCGCGATAAAGCCGCAATGAATGGGGCACAGTCCCATTTGGTTACAGCAATCGTGGAACAGCCATAGCCCTGGGCGATGCAAGATCGCCTGTTTGAGAAAGCGTACCCTATGTCTCGCATATTAGCTTGCTGCATTACCCTGATCGGTCTTACCCAGCCGCTGTTGGCGCAAACCGCAGGGCCGGACGCGAACACGCCCCAGTCCACTCTGCTGATAAACAGCCGGGCTGTACTGGTGGATGTAATTGTGACCGACAAGAGCGGAAAGCCGGTGACCGGGCTGAAGCAGGATGCCTTCGCGGTGGCAGAGCAAGGCAAGCCACAGGCAATCAGCTTTTTTGAAGAGCATACGGGTGCGCCCGCGGCGCGTAAAGAGATTCCGAAGCTTCCGCCCGACGTCTTCAGCAACTTCTCCCCCTATGCGCAGCCGGCCGCGGTGAACGTGTTGCTGCTGGACTCGCTGAACACGCGGATGGAGAGCCAGGCCTTTGTTCACCAGCAGGCAATGAAGTTTCTTAAGGACCTGAAGCCGGGGTCGCGCATGGCGATATTCACCATGGGCAAGGGGCTGCATTTTGTGCAGGGATTTACCGACGATCCCGCGTTGTTATTTGCGGCGCTGGGGAACAAGAAGAACGACGAAGTGCAATCTTCCGACCTGCTGAAGGGGCAGGAGGAGACCAACGCGCAGGCCAACCTGATAGGAATGATGAGCGCCAAGGTGGGGGGCGGCAGCGGAGCCACGACGGCCAGTCCCGGCATGATTCAAGCGCTGGAGGAGCTTATCGAGGAGAACGACGCTGCTCGGGAAACGGACCGGGCGCTTCTGACTCTTTCGAACCTGCAAAGGCTGGCCACTTTTCTGAATGGATTTCCAGGACGCAAGAATGTGATCTGGTTTTCAGAATCGCCATCGATTGCCCGGCGAGTGGATCAGCAGATGGAAAAGGAATGGCAGAAGACACAGAATATGCTTGCGGCCGCGCGGGTGGCCCTGTATCCGGTGGATGCGCGCGGAGTGGCGACTGTGGGCTTTTACCAGGCGGATAGCGTGTTGCCTGGCACGTTCTCTTCGCCAGCGCAGATCATCGGCAACCCTGCCACTGTGGCGAGCGCGCCGGGCAGCGGGGGTGCAATCACCCCCACGACGAGCGCAACCAATGGCGGGGCAGCCGGTGGCGCGGGCTCAACGGCGGGCCTGAGCCCAGGCTCGGACGGGTTCTCAACCAGTGGCGCGCAATCGCAGCTGATTATGGATGAAGCCGGGGAGCGAGATGCGGAGCAGTCGATGATGAAGGAGATTGCGGACGATACCGGCGGCAGAGCTTTTGTGAATACAAATGGGCTTTCGCAGGTGATAGCGAAGATCGCGGCCGACAGCGCGGATTTCTACACACTTTCGTACTCGCCGACGGATGCGAAGATGGACGGGACCTATCGCAAAATTGAGGTGAAGATTGCGGGGAGCAACTTCAATGTGTCGTACCGGCGGGGTTATTTTGCGCACGATACGGGGTTGCCGGGGGGCGAGTTGGTGTTACGCGAGAAGGCGATCAATCAACTGGCGGCAGAGAACCCCGGAGCGGTGGATCCGCTGCTGCCCTTCATGGACCTGGGAATGCCGCAGAGCGAACAGATTTTATACACGGCTAATATTCAGCCCATGGCTGCGAAAGCGGACACCGGGGGTGCGGACGAGGATAAGAAAAAGAGTGGCGGGCAAAACTACGCGGTGGACTTCAGCATTGTACTGAAGGACCTGGATCTGAAGCTGGACTCTGACGGGCTGCACAAGGGCATGCTGAATCTCTCGCTCATTGCGTATGACAAATACGGAAAAGTCGCGAGCCGCAAGGAACACATGGTGGCGGTGAACATCAAGCCGGATGTGTACCCGATTTACCAGCGGTCGGGCCTGCCGATGCGTACCGAAATTGAAGTGCCCAAGGGGCAGTACTGGCTGCGCACCGGCGTGTATGACCAGGGATCGCACAAAGTGGGGACGATGGAGATTGCTCTCGATTCCGTTGTTCCGTTGCAGACTTCAGCTCCGTTGCAGGCTTTTGTTCCGTTGCCGGCTTCGACGAAGGATGCCGCAATTCTGCCCGCGCGACGTGCCGAGCGGGTTACGGTGGAGCAACTGGAGCATATCCTGGCCGCGGCTCATGGAAAGAAGGACCAGGACCTTGCGAAGCGGCTCGGCGGGATGGAACTGATAGAGCGGCTCAACTCCGGGAAGCTTGCGGAGATTGAGGCGGGACTGCCGGGGGAAAAATCCCGAATGGCGTTGCTGGTGTTGGCGGATGCCTCAGCCTTTCTCCAGCTTCCAAGGGCGGAGGTTCCCGCAACTGCTCCTCCGAACTTCGACACGGAGAGACTGATTCTGCACAAGGCTGCAGAAAATGTTATAGCCTCGATCCAGAAATTTCCGGACTTCTTTGCGCGAGAGACGACCAACCGCTTTCACGACCTGAAACTCACGTCTTTTTCTTCCGATGCTGAGCCGGTGATCCTGGAGCGCCAGCCCTTTGAACCTTTGGACAGCTTCAACAATACCGTTTATTACCGGAACGGCCGGGAAGTGGAAGAAACGGCTGAAATGCACCGGCAGGACAAATCGATGCCCAGGGATGGGCTGGTGAATTGGGGGGTTTTCGGCCCGCTGCAACACATTGTGATGACGGATATTTACAAGGGGAAGATTGGGTGGGGCCACTGGGAGCAGCGCGCGACTGGTCCGGTAGCAGTGTTTCGGTATTCCATTCCGAAAGAAAAGTCCGATTACGTGGTTAAGTACTGTTGTCTTGGATTCCCGAATGGGCAACAGCATGAATCTCAATCCGTGCCGGCATTTCACGGAGAGATCGCCATCGATGCTGAAACGGGGGCGGTTTACCGGGTAGTCATCTTTACCGATTTGTCGCGCGGGGACCCCGTCTTTCAAGCCGACATCATGGTGGAATACGAACCGGTGGAGATTGGCGGAAAGGTCTATATTTGCCCGCGCAAGAGCGTTTCTATCACTACGGCAGTCTCTCCGAAGTTTCGTTCACCTTGCGCAGGTGGAGTGGGCGTGTTGACATCCGACTGTACTATACAGGACGCGTCGAAGCCCAGAGATACGGCAATAAACGATACGGTTTATGACTCCTATCATGTATTTCGCTCTGAGGTGCGGATTGTTCCGCAGGAAGGCGCGGGCCAGGGGGATAAGACTTCTCCTGACAGTTCTGCGCCAGCACCATCTCCCAAGCCGTAGGTTTCGCATCGGGAATGAGTTCTTCCGAAGCCGGTGAGGTGGTGCGCTGCTGCACGACTTCGCAAATTACACAGGAGCGCTGGGCGGATTCTTGAATCCGCAGTTTGCGGCATGTGTATCCTTTGTTATGTCTTATGAGTTCCCTGAAATGAGTTCCCTTCCCCTGAGATGAGTACGCCTGGAGCGCCCATCCCGTTGACGGAACAACCTGCGCCTGCGCGGGCCAGCCTCGGCTTGCTGCCATGGCTGGTGGCGGTGGCCTTCTTCATGGAGTCGCTGGATACTACGATTTTGAATACCGCGGTGCCGGCGGTTGCTGAGGCGCTGCACGTGGGGCCGCTGGCGATGAAGGCGGTGCTGGCTAGCTATACGTTGGCGCTGGCGGTGTTTATCCCTATCAGCGGATGGATGGCGGACCGCTTTGGGACGCGGCGGGTGTTTGCTTCGGCGATTGGGCTGTTCACGCTGGGGTCGCTGCTGTGCGGGTTGTGCAGCAATATTCATATGCTGGTGGCGTGCCGCGTGTTGCAGGGCATGGGCGGGGCGATGATGGTGCCTGTGGGACGGCTGACGCTGGTGCGGAGTTTTGCGAAGGCTGACCTGCTGCGGGTGATGAGCTTTGTATCGGTTCCGGCACTGGTGGCGCCGATGCTGGGGCCGGTGGCGGGCGGGCTGATTGTGGGCTACGCGCACTGGCGGGTGATCTTCTTCCTTAACATTCCCATTGGATTGCTGGGCCTGGTGATGGTGTATCTGCATCTGCCGGACTTCAGGGAGGAACATGTGCACAAGCTGGATTTTGTGGGACTGGTGCTGTTCGGGTCGGGAATTGCGCTGCTGTCGTATGTGCTGGAGGTGTTTGGCGAACACGAGTTGAGCGGGCGCGAGATGACGGGGCTGCTGGCGGTGTCGGGCGCGCTGCTCGCGGCTTACTGGGTACATGCGCGGGCGCTGGAGTTTCCTCTTCTGAACCTGCGGCTGTTTGACATTCGCACGTTTCGCGTAGCGGTGAACGGGAGCTTTTTTACGCGGCTGGGGATAGGCGGCGTGCCATTTCTGCTGCCGCTGTTGTACCAGACCGGCCTTGGGTTTACGCCGGTGCAGTCGGGCATGCTGATTGTGCCGCAGGCGATTGCGGCGATGGGGATGAAGGCGATCCTCACGAAGCTGCTGGGGAATATCGGTTACAAGGGCGTGCTGATTTCGAACACTGTGGCGATTGGTGTGCTGCTGTTGACACTGACGACGATTCATCTGCATACGTCGGCAGGGCAGATTGTGGCGATTGCATTTTTCTACGGAGCGTGCACGAGCCTGCAGTACACAGCCATGAACACTCTGGTGTATGCGGATATTGAGGAGGGTGACGCTTCAAGCGCGAGCTCGATTGCAAGCACGATGCAGCAGATGTCGATCAGCTTTGGCGTGGCGTTTGCGGGATTGACGACGGCGTTCTTTGTGCCGGGGAAGGCGTACTCCGATTCGGGGCTGATGATTGAGGGGATTCACAAGGCGTTTGTTTGCCTGGGAGGGCTGACGCTGGCGTCGACCGTGGTGTTTGTGGGGTTGAAGCGCGGGGATGGCGAAGCGGTTAGCGAGCATAAGATGATGCATTCCGGGGGATGAAAAAATGGGGCTGACGGAGATTCAGCGTTGCACCAGCCGCTGTGCATGGTAGAAAGGTAAGTTAAAGCGGAAGCGATTATTCACTATGCAAAATGCCGTCAAAGTCCTGATTGTCGAAGACGAACCGCACGCGCTGATGGGGCTTGCGGAGCTGATCACCGGCTGGGGATATAGCGCCGAGACCGCGCGGGACGGCGTGGAAGGCTGGGAGAAGGCGCAGGCGTGGAATCCGGCAATCGTGATTACCGACCTGAAGATGCCGCGGATGGACGGCATTGGCCTGTTGACGAAGCTGGCCGAGGAAGGGTCTGGGCTGAACGCCAATTTGGCGGTGGTGGTGCTTACCGCGCTGGGGTCGATCCAACTGGCCGTGGAAGCGATGAAGCTGGGCGCTTACGACTTTCTGCAAAAGCCTGTGGACGCTACGCGGCTGAGGACCATTCTGGCGAACGCGACACGGCAGCGGGACA